>NZ_JBVHPY010000011.1:27850-89929 GCF_055567695.1 Streptomyces sp. NPDC026417 | reverse complement strand
GATTTGCTCGCGAAGTTTTTCGGCGACCTTGTCCCTGCCTGTCGGGTGGCGCGATCGCCGGCCGGGCCCCCCCCAAACACCACGATGGGGCGGCGCCCGGAATTCCGGGCGCCGCCCCATTGGCGTACTGCTCAGTTGCCGCGCCGTCCCGTGGCGCAGGCGGAACTACTTACCCTTGGCGGCTTCCTTGAGCTTGCTGCCCGCGGAGACCTTCACGCTGTAACCGGCGGGGATCTGGATCGGGTCGCCGGTCTGCGGGTTGCGCGCGGTGCGAGCGGCACGGTGGGTGCGCTCGAAGGTCAGGAAGCCGGGGATGGTGACCTTCTCGTCGCCCTTGGCGACGATCTCGCCGACGGTCTCGGCGAACGCGGCCAGAACGGCGTCGGCGTCCTTGCGGGTCACCTCGGCACGGTCGGCCAGCGCGGCCACCAGCTCACTGCGGTTCATGTTGTTACTCCCGTGTTCTTCTTGCCGTTGAGGCGTGCCACGCGGCGGAGCCGCATGTTTGATGCGGCGTAGCCGATGCTGCCAGGGTCCTCGGTCGGTCCCCGGACCCGGGTCCGTAGCCAGACCCTCGCGCCCGAAGACGCATCCTGCCCCCACCTGCGGCGGGAAAGCCAATCCGGCACCCCTGGGAGTCACACGAACACCCTTGGGAGTCACACGAAGAGCGCCACTGCCTCGGAGTGGTGACGCTCCGTCTGCTCCCGGCAGCGGACCGCAGGGCCTGGGGAGGCCTGTGCCTGGCCGCCACCCTAAAGGCGGCCGGAGGTCGGGCGTTCCGCGACGCGCCGGGCCTCAAGCGGTCGTGGTACCCGTCACAGGCCCTCTCACACGGACCTGTTGCCCCGAAACGAGCGGTTCAGGCACTCGTGTTGTCCGTCACGGTCACCCCGGCCGCCTTCGCGGCGTTGCGCACCGCACCGGCGACGGCGCCCGCGACCTTGTCGTTGAAGACGCTCGGGATGATGTAGTTCGGGTTGAGCTCGTCCTCCGTCACCACGTCCGCCAGGGCCGTCGCGGCGGCCAGCATCATCTCCGTGTTGACGGTGCGCGACTGGGCGTCCAGGAGGCCGCGGAAGACGCCCGGGAACACCAGGACGTTGTTGATCTGGTTGGGGAAGTCGGAGCGGCCGGTGGCCACAACTGCCGCCGTCAGACGGGCGATTGCCGGGTCCACCTCGGGGTCGGGGTTCGCGAGCGCGAACACGATGGCGTCCTCGGCCATGGCGGCCACGTCGTCGCCGTCCAGGACGTTCGGGGCGGAGACGCCGATGAAGACGTCGGCGCCGCGGACGGCCTCCTTGAGCGAGCCCGTGAGGCCCTCGGGGTTGGTGTTGTCGGCGATCCAGCGCAGCGGCGAGTCGGCGTCGGCGTCCACCAGGTCCGTGCGGTCCGCGTGCACGACGCCGTGGATGTCGGCGACGACGGCGTTCTTGACGCCCGCGGCGAGCAGCAGCTTGAGGATGGCGGTGCCGGCCGCACCGGCGCCGGACATGACCACGCGGATGTCGCCGATCGCCTTGCCGGCCACCCGAAGGGCGTTCGTCAGGGCGGCGAGGACGACGATGGCCGTGCCGTGCTGGTCGTCGTGGAAGACGGGGATGTCCAGGGCCTCGCGCAGCCGGGCCTCGATCTCGAAGCAGCGGGGCGCCGAGATGTCCTCGAGGTTGATGCCCGCGAAGCCGGGGGCGATGGCCTTGACGATCTCGACGATGGCGTCCGTGTCCTGGGTGTCCAGGCACAGCGGCCAGGCGTCGATGCCGGCGAACCGCTTGAAGAGGGCCGCCTTGCCCTCCATGACCGGCAGGGCGGCCTTGGGGCCGATGTTGCCGAGGCCCAGTACGGCCGAGCCGTCCGTCACGACCGCAACGGAGTTGCGCTTGATGGTGAGGCGGCGGGCGTCCTCGGGGTTCTCGGCGATCGCCATGCACACGCGGGCCACACCCGGCGTGTAGATCATCGAGAGGTCGTCGCGGTTGCGGATCGGGTGCTTGGACTGCATCTCGATCTTGCCGCCGAGGTGCATGAGGAACGTACGGTCGGAGACCTTGCCGAGGGTGACGCCCTCGATGGCGCGCAGCTGCTCGACGATCTCGTCGGCGTGAGCGGTCGAGGTGGCCGCGATGGTGACGTCGATGCGGAGTTTGTCGTGCCCGGACGCCGTGACGTCGAGGCCGGTCACCGAGCCTCCGTGGGACTCGACGGCTCCGGTGAGCTGGGAGACCGCCGTTCCGCTGGCGGGCACCTCCAGCCGGGCCGTCATCGAGTAGGAGACGCTGGGCGCCGTTGCCATGGCCGACTTCCTCTGCTTTCACCGTGTTCGCTGCGTACGCCGCGGGGAGCGCTGGGGCCCGCCGGCGGCGTCGTCCGATCGTCGCACCTACCGCGGAGTACGTGGTAGCCACCCCGGGTTGCGAACGTTTTGTTCGCAACGACCGGACTCTTTCGGAAAACTACTTCCACCATACGAGAAGTGATCGGTCCGGGGAAGAGGGGAAGAGCGGAGCGGAACGCGAGGCGGCGGGACAGCGGAGAGGCCCACGTCACCAGGTGACGTGGGCCTCTCGACGGTCAATGACACCGACCCGCCATGCTCGCCTCGCGGCAAGTGGTCGCTCGTAGCGACGAAGGTTGGGCCCGGGGGCTTGGATCGGGCCGGTGCCACGTCCAAGGTAACAAACGATCCCCGCAAGGCAATTCCCGTCCCGAAAGTTCATTTCCGGGTCACCGGGTCGGCGGCACCCGGAAAGCCCCTCAGTCCCTCAGCAGATCGGGCACCCCCAGGGCGTCCGGCTCGTCCCGGTCCGCCGAGACGATCGTGAGCTGCTGGGTCGCCCGGGTCAGGGCGACGTACAGGACACGCAGGCCGGCGGGCGACTCGTCGGCGATCTCCGCGGGCGACACCACGATGCTGGCGTCGTACTCCAGTCCCTTCGCCTCCAGGCTGCCGAGGGCCACCACGCGGTCGCCCAGCCCGGCGAGCCAGCGGGCGGCCTCCTCCCGCCGGTTCATGGCCACCACCACACCGACCGTGCCGTCGACGCGGTCGAGCAGCCGCTCGGCCTCCGCCCGCACGCTCCGGGCGAGCGACTCCCCCGCCACGGCGTAGCGCGGCTCGACCCCCGTGGACCGTACGGCCGACGGGGACTGCGAGCCGGGCATGGCGAGCGCGAGGACCTTGGCGGCCAGCTCGGCGATCTCCGCGGGGTTGCGGTAGTTCACCGTCAGCGTGAAACGGCGCCGGGGGCGGGACCCCAGGGCCTCGTCACGGGCCTCCGCGGCCTCCTCGGGGTCCGACCACGACGACTGGGCGGGGTCGCCGACCACCGTCCACGTGGCGTGCCTGCCCCGGCGCCCGACCATGCGCCACTGCATGGGCGTGAGGTCCTGCGCCTCGTCGACGATCACGTGCGCGTACTCGGTCCGCTCCTGGGCGAGCCGCTCGGCCCGCTCGCGCTGCGTCTCCTCGCGCCCCGGCATCAGCTCCTCCAGGCCGGTGAGCTGGTCCAGCGGATCGAACTCGCGTCTCTTCCTGGGCCGGGCGGGCGTCCCGAGGATCGCCTGGAGCTCGTCCAGCATGGCCACGTCGTGCACCGAGAGCCCGTCCCGTCTGAGCGAGCGCGCCACCTTGCGCACCTCGCCGGGGTTGAGGATCCGGCGCGCCCACCGGCCGAGCCGCCGCTCGTCGGCCATGGCGGCGAGCACGCCCCGCGGGGTCAGCTCGGGCCACCAGGCGTCCAGGAACTCGATGAAGCCGTCCTCGGACGTGACGTCCTCGTCGAACGAGGACCGCAGCTCCGCCGCCAGCTCGGGGTCCGTGTGCCGGGTGCCCGCACCGGACCGGGACCACAGGGCGTCCAGGAGCAGCTTGCGCGCCCGCGGCCGCAGCAGGTTCACGGGCGCGGTCCCGCTCAGCGCGTTCTGCCGGATCCGGTCCAGCTCGTCGGCCTCCAGCTCGATCCGCCGGCCGAAGGCGACGACCCGCAGCCGGGCGGGCGGCCCTGCGGACGCCGGCGACCGGTCGGTGTCCTCACCGAGGGCGAGCTGCTCACCGCCCCGGGGCCGCCCCGAGCCGCCCGGCGGGCGCCCGGTGCCCTCCGGCGCCTCCAGGGCGCCCCTGGCCGCCTTCCTGAGCACCTTCAGCATGCGGTGCGAGCCCTTGGCGCGGGCCACCGCCGGGGAGTCGTACAGGGTGGCCTCGGCGCCGTCGACCAGGGAGCCGATGGCGCGGATGGCGACCTGGCCCTCCTCGCCGAGGGAGGGCAGCACGCCCTCCGTGTACGCGACCAGCAGCGGGGTCGGGGAGACGATCAGGATGCCGCCGGCGTATCTGCGGCGGTCCTGGTACAGGAGATAGGCGGCGCGGTGCAGGGCCACCGCCGTCTTGCCGGTGCCCGGGCCGCCCTCGACGTAGGTCACCGAGGCGGCGGGCGCCCGGATCACCAGGTCCTGCTCCGCCTGGATCGACGCCACGATGTCGCGCATGGTGTGGCTGCGGGCCTGGCCCAGGGCGGCCATCAGGGCGCCGTCGCCGATCACCGCGAGTTCCCGGCCGTCCAGGGTGGCCGTCAGCTCCGGACGCATCAGGTCGTCCTCGACGCCGAGCACCCTGCGGCCCTTGGAGCGGATGACCCGGCGGCGCACCACCCGGCCGGGCTCGACCGGGGTGGACCGGTAGAACGGTGCCGCCGCGGGGGCGCGCCAGTCGATGACCAGCGGCGCGTAGTCGGCGTCCAGGACTCCGATACGGCCGATGTGGAGCGTCTCCGCGATCTCCGCGGTGTTGTCCTCGCGGACGGCGCCCTCGGCCGGGTCCACCGCCGTGTACGCGCCGTCCGGGCCCTTCTTGCCGTCCTTGCCGAGGAGCAGGTCGATCCGGCCGAAGAGGAAGTCCTCGAACTCGTTGTTCAGTCGATTGAGATGGATTCCCGCGCGGAACACCTGGGCGTCGCGCTCCGCGAGCGCCCCCGGCGTGCCGACCTGGCCGCGCTGGGCGGCGTCGTTCATGAGGAACTCGGCCTCGTGGATCTTCTCCTCGAGGCGCTGGTACACCCGGTCCAGGTGTTCCTGTTCGACGCCGATCTCCCGGTCGCGTACGGAATCTCCGGCCGAGTCGAGCGCGGCGGAACCCTCGACCGGACCGAGCGCGGCCTGCTGTTGAACCTGAGCGGCCACCGGGCCCCCTTCTGACGTGCTGGGCAGCCGTCAACCGTACGCGAAGGGGGGCCCGGGAGGCTACGTGTGCGCTCCCGGTTCGCTCACGCGTCCACCTCCACGAGCCGCTTCCCGTCGAAGGTCATGACCTCGAAGTGGTCGATCTCGTTCGGGGTGAAGGCCGCGCCGCCGTGCACGTAGAGGGGCTGCTTGGCCTGCTCCGTCTTGGCGTTCTCGATGCCGTAGCCCCACTTCGGGACCGCCCAGGAGGTCACCGTCTCGCGCTCGCCGTTCTTGCCGACGGCGATGAGGGAGCACTTGAGCGGGCCCTTGACGTTCTTCAGCTCCAGCACCGCGTGGGTGCCCCAGGGCTTCGGTTCCGTCGCGACCACGGCGTTGACCTTGGTGCCCGGGTCGGTGGCCCGGACCTTGTCGTTCATGACGTCGAAGGCCGCCTTGGCAGGGCTGGTGGGGTGCGGCATCCCGGCCTCGTTGCCCGTGGAGCCGCTCCCACCGCTGACCGCCATCACGGTCAGCGGACCGCCGACGATCAGCGCGGCCGCGGCCGCCACCAGGTACATCCCGCGCCGGCGCTTGCGGGCACGGCGCTCCGCGACCTCGTCGACCAGCCGCTCCGCGAGCCGTGGGCTCGGGCGGGCGGACAGCGACTCGCCGATGGACGGCGTGCCCTGGGATCCGGGCAGGTCCGCGAGGGCCGCCAGCATCGGTTCCATCCCGGCCAGCTCGTCCAGCTGCTGGGCGCACCACTCGCAGGTGGCGAGGTGCGCCTCGAAGGCGGTCGCCTCGGCGTCGTCGAGAATGCCCAGCGCGTAGGCGCCGACGGTCTCGTGCTCATTCGGGCCCTGTGATCCCTGCATGGATCCAGGACTACCCGTTCCGAATCCCCCGTAAATGCTCATGCCGTCACCCCCCGCTCCTCCAGTGCAAGCTTCATCGACCGCAGTGCGTAGAACACTCTCGAGCGCACCGTGCCGCTGGGGATGCCGAGCGTCTCGGCCGCCTCGTTGACCGTACGCCCTTTGAAGTACGTCTCGACCAGGACCTCCCGGTGAGCAGGGGTCAGGTCGTCCAGCGCGTCAGACAGTGTCATCAGCCACAACGCCTTGTCGATCTCGTCCTCCGCGGGGATGACCTCCAGCGGCGACGGGTCGACCTCCTGCGGCCGGGCCTGCCGGCTGCGGTGGCCGTCGATGACGATGCGCCGGGCGACCGTCACCAGCCAGGGGCGTACCGAACCGGTCGCTCGATTGAGCTGACCGGCGTTCTTCCAGGCACGGATGAGCGTCTCCTGCACGACGTCCTCGGCCCGCTGCCGGTCTCCGGCGACCAGCCTGAGCACGTAGGCGAGCAGAGGTCCGGCGTGTTCTCGGTACAGCGCCCGCATCAGCTCCTCGTCAGGTTCCGAGGGCTGGGACGCACGATGTCGTGCCCTTGGCGGGCGTTCATCAGCCACGGCGGAATCCTTGCGCACGCCTACCTCCGGTGTCCCCGATTCGACCGGGGTCCCCCAGTCGGTCGCTCACCACCGGGTACGGACGCGGACGCGCCCGTGTTCAAAGTGGTCGCACATATTTCTTGGGCGAGTTGGGGCAGGAGTCAAGTTCACGCTCGCGCGAGCGCCGCCCGGCGCCGGTGGCGGGCCACTCTTTCCCGGTTGCCGCACACCTCGCTGGAGCACCACCGGCGCCGCCGCCCCCGCGAGGTGTCCAGGTACACCAGGGGGCAGTTGTCGCCCTCGCAGCGGCGGAGACCGGCCCGCGCGACGGGGTCGGTGAGCAGCTCCAGCGCGTCGCGGGCCACCGCCGCGAGCAGGCCTGCGGGGAGCAGCGGGCCGTTGATCCGGCGCAGCAGCGTCCCGTCCTCGGTGCGCACGGCGCGCGGTGCGGGCGGCGCGGGTTCGGCGAGCGCGTTGACCCGGGCGAGGGCCGTCTCGGCGGGGCGTCCGTCGAGTTCGCCGTCGACCAACCGCTCGATGTGGGCGCGCAGTTCGTGGCAGGCGGCGAGCCAGGAGTCGTCGACCGACGCCAGCGGCGTCCCCGCCGGCACCAGGCCCGAGCCGGCGATCCAGGACCGCAACCGCTCGGCCGAGCAGAGCCGTTCCTCGGGATGGGTGGTCGCCACCAGGTCCAGGCAGATCCGCCCGGAGTCGAACCGCATCTCGTACGAGGCCGTGGCCGTACCCGATGCCATGTGCCTGTCACCGCCTTGGGTTACCGCCGCGAGGGGTCGGTGCGGGGTCCGTACCCCTACAGTGCCCCTCCCCGGCCGTGGCGGGAACCCCCTCGCTGGACGTCCGCTTATGCGCCCGCGCGCCTGGGCCATGTCCGCCGCGGCGGCGGGCCGGTTGACTGGGCGGCATGACATCGAACAGCAAGGGGCGGCGCACGGCCGCCGGGGGTGTGCTGGGAGCGGCCACCATCGCGTCGGGCCTGCTCGCCGGGGTGTTCTACGTGTTCGCGTGTGCCGTCATGCCGGCGCTCGCCCGCAGCGACGACCGCGTCTACGTCGAGGTGATGCAGCACATCAACGAGGTGATCCAGAACCCGGTGTTCTTCCTGAGTTTCCTCGGCGCGCCGCTGCTCACCGCGGTCGCCCTCTGGCAGGCGCGCGGCGAGCCCGCGCTCCGCCGCTGGACGGGCGCCGCACTGATCGCCTGCGTCCTCGCCTTCCTCTGCACCGTCGTGGTGAACGTCCCGCTCAACGACGGCCTCGCACACGCCGGCGACCCCGGCAGGATCGCCGATCCGGCCGCCGTGCGCGAGGAGTTCGAGGACACCTGGGTGGCCTGGAACGTCGTACGGGCCGTGCTGTGCACCGTCGCCCTGGGCTGCCTCGCCCGCGCGCTCGTCGCGTTCGGGCGGGCCGGCCGGCCTCAGGAGTCGGCGTACTTGGCGTCCGCGGCCGGGTCGAGGGCCAGCCGGTAGCCGCGCTTGACCACCGTCTGGATCAGCTTGGGCGCGCCCAACGCGGTGCGCAGCCGGGCCATCGCCGTCTCCACGGCGTGTTCGTCCCGGCCCGCGCCGGGCAGGGCCCGCAGCAGCTCGGCCCGCGCGACCACCCAGCCCGGCCGCCGGGACAGGGCCCGCAGCAGGGACATCCCGGCCGGCGGCACCGGGCGCAGTTCCTCGTCGACCAGCACCGCGTGCCCCCGGATCTCCACCCGATGCCCCGCGATCGGCAACGTGCGGGCCCGTGCGGGCAGTTCCTGGCACAGCAGCTGGACGAGCGGCCCGAGCCGGAAGCGCTCGGGCTGGACGGTGTCGATGCCGTGGGCCTGCAACGGCAGCGCGGTGACCGGGCCCACGCAGGCGGGCACCACGTCGTGGTGGAGGGCCGCGAGCAGCTCGGGCAGCAGGCCGCGGTCCTCGGCGCGCGAGAGCAGGGAGGCGGCGGCGGGCGCGCTCGTGAACGTGAGCGCGTCCACGCCACGGGTGACGACCGCGTCGAGCAGCCGGTCCACCGGCCCGATGTCCTCCGGCGGCATCCACCGGTACACGGGGACGCCCACGACCTCGGCGCCGGCCTCCCGCAGCGACTCCACGAACCCGGGCAGCGGCTCGCCGTGCAGCTGGATGGCGATACGGCGGCCCTCCACCCCCTCGTCCAGCAGCCGGTCGAGCACCTCCGCCATGGACTCGGAGGACGGTGACCAGGCCTCGGTCAGTCCCTGGGCGCGGATCGCGCCCTTGACCTTGGGTCCGCGCGCGAGCAGCTCGACCCCGCGCAGCCGCGCCAGCAGTTCCTCGCCGAGCCCCCAGCCGTCGGCGGCCTCGACCCACCCCCGGAATCCGATGGCGGTGGTGGCGACCACGACGTCCGGTGCCTCGTCGATCAGCTCCTTGGTGGCGGTGAGCAGCTCGCTGTCGTCGGCGAGCGGCACGATGCGCAGGGCGGGCGCGTGCACCACGAAGGCACCGCGCCGCTGCAGCAGGGCCCCGAGTTCGTCGGCCCGACGCGCGGCCGTCACGCCCACGGTGAACCCGGCGAGGGGTCCGTGGTCTGGTCGCTGCTGTTCGTCGTACATGGCGTTCGTCCCGGCTCTCGTCGTGCGCTCGAGTCGTCGTGCGGTTGCGGCTGGCCCGAGCCTGTCAACGCCCCGTGACAGGCTCGGATCAGCCGCATGTCGCGCGTGTAACGTCACACTTCCGCGTAGCTGAGCTGCGCGTTCGTCTCCGTGGCCGCGGTGGTGGAGCTCCCGGTGGCCGCCGGACGTCGAAGGTATACGGCCCAGGTGACCGCGAAGCAGACCCCGTAGAAGGCCAGGAAGGAGACGAAGGCGCCCGTCCCGGAGCCGTAGGAGAGGAAGGACTGGCGGAAGGCGAGGTTGATGCCGACGCCGCCGAGCGCGCCCACCGCGCCGATCAGTCCCATGGAGGCCCCGGACAGTCGCCGGCCGTACCCGGCGGCCGCCTCACCGGTGAGGCCCTTGGCGAGGGCCTTGTTCTGGAAGATCCCCGGGATCATCTTGTAGGTCGACCCGTTGCCGAGGCCGCTGAGCACGAACAGGGCGATGAAGGCCACGGTGAACAGCGGCAGCGACTTCTGCATCGAGGCGACGATGATGACGGAGGTGGCCGCGGCCATGGCGACGAAGTTCCACAGCGTGATCTTCGAGCCGCCGTAGCGGTCGGCGAGCCAGCCGCCGACCGGCCGGATCAGCGAGCCGAGCAGCGGGCCGATGAAGGTGACGTAGGCGGCCTCCAGCGGGGTGCGCCCGAACTGGTTCTGCAGCACCTGGCCGAACGCGAAGCTGTAGCCGATGAACGACCCGAACGTCCCGATGTAGAGGAACGCCATGATCCAGGTGTGCCCGTCCCTCGCGGCGTCCTTGGCGGCGCCGGTGTCGTTCTTCACGGACGAGATGTTGTCCATGTAGCCGGCGGCGAGCACGGCGGCCACGACGATGAGCGGGATGTAGATGCCGAGGAGCACCCGCGGTCCGCCGCTCGCGCCGATGATCGCGAGCGCCGCGAGCTGGATCACCGGGACGCCGATGTTGCCGCCGCCCGCGTTGAGGCCGAGCGCCCAGCCCTTCTTCCGGAGCGGGAAGAACGCGTTGATGTTGGTCATGCTGGAGGCGAAGTTGCCGCCGCCGATGCCGGCGAGGAGGCCGACCAGCAGGAAGGTGGAGAAGGAGGTCCCCGGCTCCATCACGGTGAACGCGGCGATCGTGGGGACGAGCAGCAGGCTCGCCGAGACGATCGTCCAGTTCCGCCCGCCGAAGATCGCCACCGCGAAGGTGTACGGCACCCGCACGACGGCTCCGACCAGCGTCACCACCGACGTGAGCAGGAACTTGTCGGCGGGGGTCAGGCCGTACTCCGGCCCCATGAACAGCACCAGCACGGACCACATGGTCCAGACCGAGAACCCGATGTGCTCGGACAGCACGGAGAAGACCAGGTTCCGCCGGGCGACCTTCTCACCCGTCTCTTTCCAGAAGGTCTCGTCCTCGGGGTCCCACTCGTCGATCCAGCGGCCTCCCCTGCTCTGTGCGGGGGCTGTGCTCGGGGCTGTCATGACGCCTCCACGGTTCTCCGGTGCTCAGGTGTCGTACTGGTGACGACTCCTGAAGGTAGGGAGGGCGCGTTTCCGGCCTGTGCCTGTGGGTGACCGGAAGGGAACGTTGCTCTCACGCGCGTCCGGAGGTCGCGGTGAGGCCCGGTGACCTGCGCCGGCGGCCCCGCCGGGCGAGTGACGTACGACACGGCCCGGGCCGCCGCGGTGCGGCGTGCCCGGGCCCCCGGCCGTTCCGTGCTCCGGCGGTCAGCTCCGATGGGTCCCCGCGCCCTTGCGCCGGGAACCGTCCGGCCAGAGCCGGGGCGTGCGTGTGGCCGCCAGGTCCTCCATCCATCCGAAGCACACGATGCAGCCGCCGACCAGCAGCCAGGTGAGGGCGAGCACCGGCCACGGGCTCTCCAGCAGCCAGGCGAAATGGCGCCACATCACGTCGACGCCCCAGAGCCGGTCCCACAGGGTGGCGGCGACGAGGATGCACATGTTGTGCCAGAGGTAGATCGTCACCGCGCGGGAGTTGAACAGGGTGATCAGCCGGTCCCAGCGGCGCAGCAGGCGGGGCCATGCGGACCACGAGGGGCTGAAGTGCAGCAGCAAAAGCACCGTGGCGAACGACCAGAGGGCCTGGCCGACGGGGATGTCGTCGAGGTCGTGGCCCTCGGTGAGGTTGTGTCTCGTCGCGTACCAGAGGCCGAGGCAGGCGACCGCCGGCGCCACCGACGGGACGACATAGCGCGGGATGCGCCGCAGGACGCCCTCCTGGTGGGCCATGCCCAGGATCCAGCAGGCGCCGAAGGTGCTGAAGTCCGTGAGCGTGGAGGGGATCCGCTCCCCCGGGATGGTGACGTACCCGAGGTCGAGGGCGAGGGCCAGGGCGACCGGGGACAGGATCGTCGCCCACGGCAGCGCGCGCAGCGCCCGCAGCAGGAAGGGCGACAGCAGGACGAACCAGATGTAGGCCCGCAGGTACCACAGGGGTCCCGCGAACTCGGTCGCCCAGTCCTCGCCGATGAAGCCGTGCCACCCGGGCAGCCCTTCCGGGTACGGCGGATCGCTGAGCGGGAGGATCCAGAAGCCCAGGTGCAGCCACCACCAGCCGGGGTGGCCCTCGGCGTCCGGGCCCCAGCCCTGGAGGACCATGCCGGAGACTCCGACCACGCCGAGCAGCCACAGCGGCGGCAGCAGCCGGCGCAGCCGTCCCTTGACGACCTGGAGCGCGGGGCGCTTCAGCGAGCGGGCCATGAGGCTTCCGGCGAGCGCGAACATCACGCCCATGGACGGGAACACCAGCGGCAGCCAGGCCCATCCCAGCAGGTGGTAGAAGACGACCCGGAACAGCGCGACGGCGCGCAGCAGGTCGAAGTAGCGGTCCCGGCCGGGCGCCGGGCGCGGGGCCGGCGGTTCGCTCCCGGGCGGCTCGGCCGGTCCCGTCCCCGGCGCGGCGGCCGGTGGCGGGACGGTGACCGTGGAGAGGGGTGTCTCGGGGGCCGGCCGGGTTCCGGGTACCGGCGGCGCCCCGAATCCGGGGTGCGCGTCGGGTCCGGGGAGCGCGCCCGTGCGGGCGGCGTCCTGCGAGGAGGTGCTCATGCGACCGGCCTCCCGTCCAGTGCGGGCTGCCGTTCCTCGGGCAGCGCGTCGGGAAGGCGCACGTCGCCCGTGCGCCTGAGCTTCTGCCAGCGCAGCCGGCCGCCGGTGAGCGCGGTGATCCAGGACTGCAGCAGCACCACGTACATGAGCTGGCGGTAGAGGATCTGCTGCAGGGGCAGTGAGACGAGGGGGCTCATGTTCTCCCGGTCGAGAGCGAAGGCGTAGGCCGCGCAGACCCCTTGGACCCCGGCGACGGCGAGCCAGGCGAGGATCGTCTTCTCGGTCGGCCCGAACACCACTCCGTACAGGAGGAAGACGTCGATCAGAGGGGCCAGGAGCGGCGCCACGACCATGAACAGCGAGACCAGCGGCAGGCCGATGCGCCCGAACCGGCCCGAGGGGCCCCGCTCGACGATCGCCCGGCGGTGCTTCCAGATCGCCTGCATGGTGCCGTACGACCAGCGGTAGCGCTGCGACCACAGCTGCTGGACGGAGGCCGGTGCCTCGGTCCAGGCGCGCGCGTTCTCCGCGTACACCACCCGCCAGCCGTCCCGGTGCAGGGCCATCGTGATGTCGGTGTCCTCGGCGAGCGTGTCGTCGCTCATGCCGCCGACGCGCTCCAGGGCGGAACGGCGGAACGCACCGACCGCGCCCGGGATGGTCGGCATGCAGCGCAGGATGTCGTACATGCGGCGGTCGAGGTTGAAGCCCATCACGTACTCGATGTGCTGCCACGCGCCGATCAGGGAGTCGCGGTTGCCGACCTTGGCGTTGCCCGCGACCGCGCCGACCTTCGGGTCCGCGAACGGCTGCACCAGCTCACGGACGGTGGCCGGTTCGAAGACCGTGTCCCCGTCCATCATGACGACGAGGTCGTGACGGGCGTTGGCGAGGCCGCGGTTGAGGGCGGCGGGCTTGCCCGCGTTGTGCTGGCGCACCACCCGCACGTCCGGCAGCCGCAGCCCCTCGACGATCCTGGCCGTGCCGTCGCCGGACCCGTCGTCGACGACGACCACCTCGATGGGGTGCTCGCTCGCCATCAGGGAACGGACGGTGCTCTCGATGCACTTGGCCTCGTTGTACGCGGGGACCAGCACCGACACCGGTTCGGTGACCGGGTCCGGGCCCCACCGGAAGTCGCGCCGGCGGACGCGGCGGGTGTGCAGGCCGGACAGCAGCAGCATGAGACCGAAGCGGACGAAGACCAGGACGCCGATCACCGCCAGTCCCGCCACCAGGACGCCGGTCGTCCGCTCGGAGGCTCCCACGGCGAAGACCCAGGCCCTGCCCTTCCACCGGTCGAGGCCGTGGACGGGGGTGTGGGCGCTGGGCGCGGCCAGCGCCTCGGTCAGGTTGTCGAACCGGTAGCCCCGCTCGCGGAGTTCGGGCAGCAGCGTGCCGAGCGCCTGGACGGTCTGGTGCCGGTCGCCGCCGGAGTCGTGCATGAGGACGATGGCCCCCTTGCCGCCCCGGGGCGTGGACCGGCGGACGATCTCGCCGGCGCCGGGCCTGCGCCAGTCCTCGCTGTCCCTGTTGTTGACGACCGTGATGTAGCCGCGGGTGCCGATGTACTCGGTGACCGGCCAGGACCGGTTGTCCATGGCGTCGGCGAAGGACGAGTACGGAGGCCGGAACAGGGAGGTGCGGATGCCGGCCGCACCGGCGAGCGCGAGCTGGTTCTGGGACAGCTCCCAGTCGATGCGCTTCTTGGACTGGTACGAGAGATCGGGGTGGTTGAAGGTGTGCAGCCCGATCTCGTGACCCTCCCGCACCATGCGTCGGACGAGGTCGGGGTGGCGGGAGGCCATGGTGCCGGTGACGAAGAAGACGGCGTGCGCGTGGTGCTTCCTCAGGACGTCGAGCACCTTGGGCGTCCAGGTGGGGTCCGGGCCGTCGTCGAAGGTGAGGACGATGCGGCGGTCCGGGACGTCGAGGCTGGCGGTGCGGCCGCCGCGGGTGTCGATGACGGGGCCGCCCGCGAGGATCCTCGCGGGGACCTCGTCGGTGGCCGCGGCGGGCCTGACGCGGTGGTCGGCGAGGATCTCGCTGTGCACGAAGCCGCGCAGCATCAGCATCGCCATCAGGGCGACGAGGAGGAGCGAGGGCAGCAGATAGCGCAGGGGCAGACGGCGCCGGCGGGCGCGCGGTGCCGGGGCCCGGCGCCCGGAACGGCCGGTACGGGGGACGGGGACGCGGCGGCCGGCACTCCGTGCGCGGCCCCGGCGTTCGGTGCGCGATGCCATCAGAGGACGTGCTCCCCGGGTGAGGAAAAGGCGCCGGCCACGGTGGTGGTGGTCCGGGAGTCGGTGGTCCCGGTCGTGTCGGACACCGTGGTGGTGCCGGGTCCCTCGCCGGCCGGGGGCTGCGAGGACGACCCGCTCGGCGGGTCGCCGGCCGGGGTGCTCGCGGCGGGCGGACCCGACACGCTCGCCGACGGCTCGGGGGCGGGGGCCTTCGTGCTGGTGCCGGGCTTGGGTCCGGCGGTGCCGGCCGAGGGCTTGGGCCGCGCGGACGCGCCCGGTGCCGTGGCGCTGCCGGAGGGGCGCGAGGCGCGGCCGGTGCCGGGCGAGGACGCGGCGGTCGCGCCGGATGAAGGGGCGGTACCCGGCGTCCGGCCGCCGCCGCCCGGCGGGGCGGCGTCGTCGACGGGCACGGGCGAGGTGTCGACCCGGCCCGCGGGCGGGTCGTCCCGCTGACCGGGCACGGGCAGCCAGGGCGCGTTGGAGTTGCCCGACAGGACGGTGACGCCGATGACGACGGCGTACACCGCGCAGGCGATCCCGACGATCACGCCGAGGCGGCGGAACCTGCGTCCGCGGCGGCCCGACTCGTCGACGAAGACGGGTCCGTCGGAGCCCTCCTGGCCCGCACCTCCCGGGCCGGACGGGCCGCGGCGGCCCGGCCGGTGCCCCACTTCCCGTCCGGCGCCGTCGAGTTGGACCGTCACCTCGTTCGGATCGTGGGTGTGCGTCGGCTCGTCGGTGCGCTCCCAGGACGGTGGGGCCGCCGTGCGGGCCGCCCCACCGCCGAGCACGGCCGTGCCGGGCCCGGGGGACGCGGACGGTTCAGCGGCGGCTGTCTCGGCGGGCACGAGCAGGTCGTCGGGCATCTCGGCGGAAGGCCGCCCGGCGGGGGCGGTCACCGACTCCCCCGCCGACCACGAGGAGGTCCGGGCGGCCTCCGGCCAGGTCACCTGCCCGGGGATGGACACCGGCGGTTCGGCCGGTGGTTCGGGTGCCGCCGGGACGCGGCTTCGGGTCGACGGAATGGCTTGGCGGACACCGACCGGATCCGCAATCCGTTGATCGGGTTGGGTGTTTTTTCGCCAGTTCTTTACGCGCACGTGCATCCCCCAGGGACAGGTTCGAGGCGCGCGCTACGACCCCGGGCACTTCGCACTTTTCGGTACTTGTCGGCCGGACCGGGCCCCCACCCGATCCGAGCGCCCCCTTTTGTCACACTGCGCCCGGGCCACGAATGTAGCGCACACGAGTGACACCCGTTGCGCTAAGTCATCAGAGAGTCACCATGACGAGTGCATCGGTGGCCGGAATCCATCCATCGGCCGGGCGCCGCAACCACTCTTTCTCGCCAGCCAGTTCGAGGGCCGCGCGGCGCAGTGCGTCGAGCCCTGGATGCACCAGCCCCTTTCGCCACACGAGCGACACGGGTGACAGCGGCACGGGATCGACGAGAGGCCGCAGCACCGACTCCGGCATGGCCGGAAAGTCCACCACGGCGAGGACCGGAGTCCGGCTCCGCGCCATGACCCGGCGGAACTCCTCGGCACCGATGGCCACCGGCGCGGGCGGCGCCAGTTCGATCCCGCGCCCCTCGAACAGCCGGGCGGCGAGGTCCGTCCACTCCAGCGTGCGGGGGTTTCCGGCGCCCGCGTACACGGTCTCGCCCGCCAGGGCGGCCAGCGGCACCGCCTCCAGAGCGGCGAGGCGATGGCCGGCGGGCAGAAGGACGGCCATCGGCTCGTACCGCACGGGCTGCTGCTCCAGCCGGGCCCGGACGGCCGGGTCGAGACCGGCGAACCGCCCGAACGACGCGTCCAGCCGGCCGGCGAGCATCTCCTGCGCCGCGCCCGTGAGGCCGCTCTCGAAACGGGCCATCAGCTCGCTCTCCGGGGCGAGTTCACGGGCGCGGTCCAGGACCCGGCCCGAGACCAGTCCCGGCGAGTTGACGTCGACGAGCAGGGGCGCCTCCGGCGCGGGCCGCCGCTCGGACCCGGCGCGACCGAAGACGGACAGCAGGGCGTCCTGCGCCTCGATCACCCGCCGCGCGTACGGCAGCAGCCGGGCGCCGTCGGCCGTCAAGGCCACCTGCCGGGTCGTCCGGACGAACAGCTCCGCGCCGAGCTCGCGCTCCAGCCTGCGGATGTCCCGGCTGAGCGCCTGCTGGGCGACGTAGAGCCGGGAGGCAGCGCGGGTGAAGTGGAGTTCCTCGGCGACGGCCAGGAAGGCGCGCAGCAGGCGGGGGTCGGCGGGCATCCGGCGAACTTACAACCGAGGTGCGTCAATGGCCATCGAGTTAGGTGTTGGACCGCCGCAGGGCCCGCGGGCGACGGTTGGCCCATGCCGCAACCGCCTTGCGAGGGGCCTCCCTCGACCCTCCGCACCGTCGCCGGGGACACCCCGGTCGTCGTCGACCCGGGCCCGCGCCCCGCACCCTCCGCGCCGCCGCCGGCGGCGGACGGCCCGCCGCGGGGGCAGGGTCACTCGCGCAATCCCTACCGCCGTCTCTTCGCCGTACCCGGGACCCGCGCCTTCACCGCGGGGAACCTGATCGCCCGCCTGCCGATGGGCATGTTCAGCGTCAGCGCGGTCATCATGATCGCCGGATCGCGCGGCTCGTACGCGCTCGCCGGTGCCGTCACGGCCACCGGTCTGGCCGCCACCGCGGTGGTCGCCCCGTGGACGGCACGGCTCGTCGACCGGTACGGACAGGCCCGGATCGCGGTACCCGTGACGGTGATCGCCGCGCTCGGCTCGCTCGCGCTGCTGCTGTGCGTACGCCACGACGCCCCGGCCTGGACGCTCTTCGCCTCGTACGCCGCCACCGCGACGACGCCGAACACCGGCGGTATGTCACGCGCCCGCTGGGCCCACCTCCTGCGGGGCGACGCGAAGGCGCTGCACACCGCGAACTCCTTCGAACAGGCCGCGGACGAGCTGTGTTTCATGCTCGGCCCGGTGCTCGCGGCCCTCCTGTGCGGGACCTTGTTCCCCGAGGCCGGCACGCTGGTCGGCGCCGTTCTCCTGGTGAGCGGCGTGCTGCTCTTCGCGGCCCAGCGCGCCACCGAGCCGCCGGTGCAGCGGCTCAAGGACCCGGCCGCCGCCTCCCCGCTGCGAGCGCCCGGCATGGCGGCGCTGCTCGTCGCCTTCCTGGCGGTCGGTGCCGTCTTCGGCTCGATGGAGATCGTCACGATCGCCTTCGCGGACGCGCTGGGACACCGCTCCGCCGCGGGCCCGGTCCTCGCCCTGCAGGCCGCCGGGTCCTGCGCGGCAGGACTGCTGTACGGGGCGGTGGGAGCCGGCGGGCCCGCCCGGCGCCGGTACCCGTGGTGCGTGGCCGCGATGACCGCACTGATGACCCTGCCGCTGCTCGCGGCCTCCCTGGCCGGGTCCCTGGTGCTGCTCGCGGGGGCACTGCTCGTCGCCGGCATGGCCACCGCCCCGACGATGATCACCGGCATGACCCTGGTCCAGGAACGCACGCCCGAGGGGCGGCTGAACGAGGGCATGACGCTCGCCGTGACGGCCCTGCTCGGGGGCATCGCCTGCGGGTCCGCCGCCGGCGGCTGGGTCGTGGAGCGCAGCTCGGCCGCGGCCGGCTTCGCCGTCCCCGTGGCGGCGGCCGCCCTCGCGCTGCTGATATCGACGGCGGGAGCGGCCCGGGGGCGGCACGCCGGCCGGAGCGTCCCGGCCGCGGCGGGCCGCCGCCGGAATCAGCGGCGACGGCCCAACCCCGGCGCCGTAAGCGGGAATTGACACGGTTCGCGGATGTGCTCACGGGGGCGCTTCACGCCTCGGCGGCATCCCCCGAGGACACGTCTTCCCGACAGGGCGCCCGCGCCTCAGCCGAGCCCCCAGGCATGCCCGAGGACGTAGGCGGCGCACAGGTTCACATCGAGGATGTAAGCCCCCGCCGTCCCGCACTGCGCGGCCCCGGTGCCCGGATCGACGGGCTGTCCGTGTCCCATCCCGGTGATGCTGTACGTCTCCACGACCGTCCGGCCGGCGCCGTCCCGGAAGACCTGGTGCGGGTATCCGGCCACCGTGTCGGCGAGGTCCGCGCTCTGGTCGGCGTGGTGGACGTCGGTCCACTGCTTCATCAGGTCGGTCATGTTGACGGGCTTCACGGTGTAGTCGGCGGTGCCCTGGAGCACGGTCAGCACCGGCCGGGGCCCGGTGTACCCGGGCCGCGCCGCACGCACCCGGTCGCCCCACTGCTGCGCGGACTGGGTGGCGCCCACGTACATGCAGACGTACGGCGACCCGGCGGCCTGCGCGCACCCGTACGGCAGCCCCGCCACGACACCGCCCGCGGCGAACTTCTCGGGGTACGCCGCCATCATCACGCTGGTCATCGCGCCACCCGCGGACAGCCCGGTGACGTACACCCGCGAGGCGTCGCCGGAGACGTCGGCGAGCTGCCGGTCGACCATCTGCGCGACGGAGGCCGCCTCGCCCTGGCCGCGCGCGATGTCACCGCTCTGGAACCAGTCGAAGCAGGACGAGGCGTTGTTGGCGGTCTGCTGCTGCGGCAGGACGACGGAGAAGCCCCAGCGGTCGGCGAGCCGGGTCCAGCCGCTGCCGGTGCCGTATCCGGCGGCGTTCTGCGTGCAGCCGTGCAGCGCGACGACGACGGGCCGGCCCGCGGGCAGCCCGTCGGGCACGTACCGGTACATCTTCAGCGCCCCGGGATCGGACCCGAAGCCGGTCACTTCCTGGAGGGCGGCGGCCGAGGCCCTGCCCGGAGCCAGGAGGAGCGAGAGGAGGGCGGCCAGCAGGGCCACCAGGACGACGGGGGGTGATGCGGCTCTGGTCGGTGTCATGGGGAGGGACCGTAGAAGCCTGTACTACTCCCGGATATGGCCCGGGACACCACAACGGGACGGGCCCGCCATGTGTTCCGCCCCGTACGCGCCGGAGCCCGCGCCCCCGGACGGGGCCGGAGGCGCACAGGACGAAGGCCCCGCTGCCTGAGCCGCGGGGCCTTCGTCACTGTGTACACAAACATGGGGTGGTGGAGATGGCGGGAATCGAACCCGCGTCCAACGGTGCAGAATCAGGGCTTCTCCGAGCGCAGTTCGCTGCGATTTTCTCAGCCCCGGAGATCACGCGAACAAGTCTCCGACGGGCTCAGTCACTGTTTGATTTCCCATCGAACCCCGTGACCGGGCCCGATGGTTTAGTTCCCTAGATTATGCCAGGATCCGGGTCGGGAACACTCCCGGGCTGACACCCATTAAGGGTCCTTCACTCACTGCTTATTAGGCAGCGAGGGCGAAGGACTGGGAATCGCTCTTGGTATTGGCGATTATTTGTTGCGACATATGGTTAACGAGATCATTGCCGCTTCCTCGGCTCGCTTCCCCTGCTTCGACAGCCGCTGTCGAAACCGATCATCCCCATGTTGATTTTTCAAAGCCGGACCTTGCGGTCCACGCACCCGCTGTGAGGTGCAGTGCCATCGTACGTGACCAACGCGCCACGATGCCAGCGTATTCCCCGCCGGCGGGGACGCTACTGCGCCCGCTGCTTGCGCTTGGCCGCCGCGATCGCCCGGTCCGACTCGCGCCGGTCCTGCTTCTCCCGCAGCGTCTGCCGCTTGTCGTACTCCTTCTTGCCCCGGGCGAGCGCGATCTCGGCCTTCGCGCGCCCGTCCTTGAAGTACAGGGCGAGGGGCACGATCGTGTGACCCGTCTCCTGGGACTTCGACTCCAGCTTGTCGATCTCCTCGCGGTGCAGCAGCAGCTTGCGCTTGCGGCGCACCGTGTGGTTCGTCCAGGTGCCCTGGCTGTACTCCGGGATGTGGGCGTTGTGCAGCCACGCCTCGTTGCCGTCGATCTGGACGAAGCCGTCGGTGAGCGAGGCCCGGCCCTGACGCAGCGACTTCACCTCGGTGCCGGTGAGCACGAGCCCGGCCTCGTAGGTGTCGATGATCGCGTAGTCGTGCCGCGCCTTCTTGTTCTGCGCGACGATCTTCTTCTTGCCGTCCTTGGGCCGGCCGGACGCGGCCTGGCTGCCCTGCTTCTGCTGGGACTCTTTCGGTACGTACATTCCCTTGGCCATAGTGCTGGCCATTTTCGCACTACAGGGGGGCTGCGCGGGAACCGGATTTCCGCAGCCGCCGCCGACTGCTACGCAGTGTCGCCGAGACCGCTCAGTACGGTCACCGCGCGCTTGACGGCCGCGTCGTCCGCCTCCAGGTCGGGGGTGATCCCCCGCCCGTCGACGGTGCGGCCGGCGGGGGTCCGGTAGTGCCCCACGGTGAGCTCGGCGACCGAACCGTCGGGGAGTCGGCTCGGCATCTGGACCGAGCCCTTCCCGAAGGTCCTGGAGCCCACGACGACCGCCCGGCCGCGGTCCTGAAGGGCGCCGGTGAGGAGTTCCGCGGCGCTCATCGTGCCGCCGTCGACGAGCGTGACCAGGGCCCGGTCCGTGTCGCCACCGGGGTCGGCGTGCAGGGCGCGCTGCTCACCGCGCACGTCGTACGTCGCCACGAGGCCGCCGTCCAGGAAGGCGGAGGCGGCGGTGACCGCCTCGGTGACGAGTCCGCCCGAGTTGCCGCGCAGGTCGAGGACGACCCCGGCCCGCCGGGGCGCGTCGGCGACCGCGGCGCGCACCCGGTCGCCCGAGCCCTTCGTGAAGGCGGCGACCTTGATGACGGTGACGCCGCCGGGGAGCCGGTGCACCGTCACGGAGTCCGTGGACAGGCGGGCCCGGCGCAGCGTCTCGCTCCAGGCGTGCGTGCCGCGCTCCAGACCCACGGAGACCTCGGTGCCCGCGGAGGCGCCCGTGGCGTCCCCGCGCAGCAGCGAGACGACCTCGGTCACCGGACGGCCCTCGACCGCCCGGCCGTCCACGCTGCGCAGCCGGTCCCCCTTGCGGATACCGGCGGTGGCGGCGGGCGAGCCGCTCTGCACGCGGGACACCTCGATACGGCCGTCCCGCTCGCGCCGGGCCCACAGCCCGACGCCGGTGTACTCGCCGTCGAGGGCCTCCTCGAACTCCTCGTACTCGCCCTGGGAGTAGACGGCGCTCCAGCGGTCCCCGCTGCGGCTGACGGCCCGTTCGGCGGCCTCCATCGGGGACTTGCCGTCGGCCATGGCCTCGGCGGCGGCCCGCGTGACGTCCTGGCCCGCCGGGATCGCACGGGAGGAGGAGGGGGTTTTCCGGCCGTGCTCGGGGAGCGATCCGGTCGCGGCACCGGCGGCGAGCACGCCGGCGAAGACCAATGTCAGGGCGGCCCCGCGGCCGATGCGGCGGGGCTGACAGAACAGGTCACGACCTGACATGCCGGTGAGTCTAGGACAACGCACGAGGGCCGTACCGCCGGTTGGCAGTACGGCCCTCTTGGCATGTGTCACACCTTCAGGTACTTGCGCAACGCGAAGAACGCGGCCAGCGCGGGCATCAGCAGGCTCGTCGCGAGGATGAGCGGCAGCTTGGTGAGCACCGCGTCCCAGCCGATGAAGTTGATCAGGTTGAGCTTCTCCGACAGGGCCAGGCCGTGGTCGATGATGAAGTACCGGGCGACCACGAGGAAGCCGCACGCCACACCGCCGCCGATGAGTCCGGCGACCGCGGCCTCCATGATGAACGGCGCCTGGATGTAGAAGCCGGAGGCGCCCACCAGCCGCATGATGCCGGTCTCCCGGCGGCGGCTGAACGCGGAGACGCGCACGGTGTTCACGATCAGCATCAGGGCGACGACCAGCATCATCGCCATCACCGCGCGCGCGGCCCAGTTCATGCCGTTCAGCAGCCCGAAGAGGTTGTCGAGGATGCCCTTCTGGTCCTGCACGGACTGCACGCCCGCCCGGCCGTCGAAGGCGGTCGCGATGACCTGGTACTTCTCCGGGTCCTCCAGCTTGATCCGGTACGACTCCTGCATCTGGTCCGGAGTCAGCGAACTGGCCAGCGGGGAGTCGCCGAACTGCTCCTTGTAGTGCTTGTACGCCTGGTCCGCCGACTCGTACTCGACCTTCTCCACGACGGACATCTTGCTCAGGTCGGTCTTGATCTGCTCCTTCTGCTCCGTGGTGACCGCCCCCTTGGCACAGTTGGGGTCGGACTCCGCGTCGCTCTTGTTGCAGAGGAAGATCGAGACGTTGACCTTGTCGTACCAGTAGCCCTTCATCGTGTTCACCTGGTCGCTCATCAGGAGCGAACCGCCGAACAGGGCGAGCGAGAGGGCGACCGAGACGATGACGGCGAAGGTCATCGTCAGATTGCGACGGAGACCGACACCGATCTCCGACAGAACGAACTGGGCGCGCATGGCGTTCGCTTAAGCCTTTCCGTGGATCGTCAGTGCTGGTAGCCGTAGACGCCGCGCGCCTGGTCGCGGACGAGACGGCCCTTCTCCAGCTCGATGACGCGCTTGCGCATCTGGTCCACGATGTTCTGGTCGTGGGTCGCCATCACCACGGTCGTGCCCGTGCGGTTGATGCGGTCGAGCAGCTTCATGATGCCGACGGAGGTCTGCGGGTCGAGGTTTCCGGTCGGCTCGTCGGCGATGAGCAGCTTCGGCCGGTTGACGAAGGCGCGTGCGATGGCGACGCGCTGCTGTTCACCACCCGAGAGCTCGCCGGGCATCCGGTCCTCCTTGCCGCCGAGCCCGACGAGGTCGAGCACCTGGGGCACCGACTTGCGGATCTCGCCGCGCGACTTGCCGATGACCTCCTGTGCGAAGGCGACGTTCTCGCCGACCGTCTTGTTGGGCAGGAGGCGGAAGTCCTGGAACACGGTCCCCAGCTGGCGGCGCATGTGGGGCACCTTCCAGTTGGAGAGGCGCGCGAGGTCCTTGCCCAGGACGTGCACCTGTCCGTGGCTGGCCCGCTCCTCGCGGAGGACCAGCCTGAGGAAGGTGGACTTTCCGGAGCCGGAGGACCCCACGAGGAACACGAACTCGCCGCGCTCGACCTCCAGGGAGACATCCCTGAGAGCGGGGCGGGTCTGCTTGGGGTAGACCTTGGAGACGTTGTCGAATCGGATCACGGATGCACCACGGGTCGCCGGGGGTAGGTGTGCGTGACCATACGCGAACCGGGTGCGGGAGCGCAGTCGGCGTACGGGGTTGCGTGAGGCTTGCGCGTTTTGTCACGGATCTGCGGGTCCCGTCAGGCATCTTCCGGCCGGGAACAGGCCTCGATCCCGCCAGGAGCGGGCAGGATGGGGCGAGCCGCGCCGAAATCCGCGGAACCTGGCACAGTGGAGGGGGAACGGTCGCGTTCCCCGCGGCGTTATACACGCGGAGAGACAGCGCAAGGAGGGCCGGCGCATGACGTACGACCGATTGGTGTGCGCAAACTGCGCTTCGCCCGTGAGCGAGGGCCGCTGCCACGTCTGCCGTGCGAACCGGGAGCGCCTCCAGCAGGAGAGCCCCTTCGCCGGGCTGAACCCGATGGCACTGATCGCACTGCTTGCCGTGCTGATCGCCGCGGTGGCGCTGCTGGCCCGCTAGGAGACGGCGCGTCCCCCGGCCGGTCCCGCACCTCCGACACATGAGAAGGGCCCGGAGCATCCGCTCCGGGCCCTTCTCATGTGTGATGCCTCACGCGGCCGTCCGTCAGGCGGCGGCACCGCCGCGGCCGCCCACGAGGCGGGGCAGCATCCGGAAGCCGATACCGCCGGCGATCATCGTGGCGGCGCCGACCAGCAGGAACGCGGTCTGACCGGCACCCGTCTCGGCGAGCTCGCCGTCGTTCTCGCCCTGCGCCGAGGTGTCGGCGGAGGTGTCCGAGCCGGTGTCGGTCAGGGCCGAGGAACCCTCGCCCTGCTCGACCGGCTTGGAGCCGCCGTCCGGGTCGGTGTCGTTGCCGCCGGTGCCGTTGCCGCCACCGTTGCCGTTCCCACCGCCGTTGCCGTTGCCTCCGCCGTTGCCGTTGCCCGGCTCGGTGGGGTCGGTCGGCTCGTTGGACGGCTCCGGCGGCTCCTCGGTGGGCGGAGTGGCCGAGGGCTCCGGGTCCTCGGGAAGTCCCGTGTTGGACGGCGTCGGAGCCGGCGGGGTGTCCGTCGCGTCGGGGGCGGCGACGTTCACGCCGACACCGTCCTCGTCGACACTGGCGCCCACGCTCAGGCCGCCCACGTTCACGCCGACGTCGAGGGCCGAAGCGGCACCCGCGGCGGTCAGAGATGCACCGGCTGCGATCACCGCGCCGGCGGCTATTCGCGCCACGCGGATCCGCGTCTTCTTGGTCATCTGCCTGCTACCCCCAGTAGCTCATCGTCGATGGAGCAGCGCCCGGGGCCACGGCGTCACAGGTGGCCTGTCGAAGCCCCCCGGTTCACATGCGCCCCAGAGATACGCATGCCACGCGTCACCCTTCCCACTTTTCAAACCATCGTCAAGGTCGTTGCGTACGCGATGTCCGGATCAGCGTCATTTGCCTGCCGTGCGGACATGTGACTGTGACGTAAAACCCAGACAACCCACACACAAAAGGCAACTGCCGTCCGGAGAACGGCAGTTGCCTTGTCGACAAAGCGGCGGGAATTCGCCCCGCTACTTCTCCTGCTGCTTGCGCCAGCGAATTCCGGCCTCCAGGAAACCGTCGATCTCCCCGTTGAACACGGCCTCGGGATTGCCGACTTCGCACTCGGTCCGCAGGTCCTTGACCATCTGGTACGGGTGCAGGACGTACGAACGCATCTGGTTGCCCCACGAGTTGCCGCCGTCGCCCTTGAGGGCGTCCATCTTGGCCTGCTCCTCCTGGCGGCGCCGCTCCAGGAGCTTGGCCTGCAGGACGTTCATCGCGGAGGCCTTGTTCTGGATCTGCGAGCGCTCGTTCTGGCAGGAGACGACGATGCCGGTGGGGAGGTGGGTCAGGCGGACCGCGGAGTCGGTCGTGTTGACGCCCTGGCCGCCGGGGCCGGACGACCGGTACACGTCCACCCGGAGCTCGGACTCGTCGATCTCGATGTGGTCGGTCTGCTCGACCACGGGCAGGATCTCGACGCCCGCGAACGACGTCTGGCGGCGGCCCTGGTTGTCGAAGGGCGAGATCCGCACGAGGCGGTGCGTGCCCTGCTCGACCGACAGGGTGCCGTAGGCGTACGGCACGTGGACGGCGAAGGTGGTCGACTTGATGCCGGCCTCTTCCGCGTACGAGGTCTCGTAGAGCTCCGTCTTGTAGCCGTGCCGCTCCGCCCAGCGCAGGTACATGCGCTGGAGCTTCTCGGCGAAGTCGGAGGCGTCGACGCCGCCGGCCTCGGCGCGGATGGTGACGACGGCCTCGCGGGAGTCGTACTCGCCCGAGAGCAGCGTACGGACCTCCATCTCGTCCAGCGCCTTCCGGACGGCGGTGAGCTCGGTCTCGGCCTCGGCGCGGGTGTCCGGGTCGTCCTCCTCCTCGGCCATCTCGAAGAGCACGCTCAGGTCGTCGATCCTGCCGCGCAGGGCCTCCGCCTTGCGGACCTCCGCCTGGAGGTGGCTCAGCTTGCTGGTGATCTTCTGCGCCGCGTCCGGGTCGTCCCAGAGGGACGGCGCGGCCGCCTGCTCCTCGAGAACGGCGACATCTGCCCTCATCTTGTCGAGGTCCAGGACGGCCTCGATCGACTCCATGGTCGAGGAGAGGGACTTGAGCTCTTCGGATACATCGACGACTGCCACGCCTCCAGCGTAACGGCTACGACAAGCACCCCCACCGCCTCCGCCGCCTTCCCGGCGTTCCCACCGGTCCCGCCACCCCGCGCACCCCACTCCCCCACGCCCACCAGCACCCCGTGTCCCGGCCGGCACCGGGGTGGGACGGCGAGCCCGGCGCCGACGGGGAGCCGCCTGCGCCCACCCGTGCCGCCCCTAGCGGCACGCCTGCCCGCAGCTAGGGCCGACCGAGCCCCACCCCGCGCCACCTGCCCGCAGCCAGGGCGGCCGACCGGGCGCCACCCCCCTCCCCGCACGCCTGCCCGCAGCTGATGACGCACCGCGTGCCCGCAGCGCAATCCGTACGCGCCCGCAGCCGCCAGTGCACGGAAGGGGCCGTGCCGGTACATCACATGCCCGTCGAGACGGGGCCACACCCCACCGAGGAACGCCGGTAACGGACCTCAGTGCCCGACCAGCGACGGGCGGATGTACCGGCACGGCCCCGACCCCCCACCACCCGCTGCGCAATCCGTACGAGCCCGCAGCCGCCCTCCGGCGCAAGGGGCCGTGCCGGTACATCACATGCCCGTCGAGACGGGGCCACACCCCACCGAGGAACGCCGGTAACAGACCTCAGTGCCCGACCAGCGACGGGCGGATGTACCGGCACGGCCCCGACCCACCACCCCACCGACAGCGCACCGGCACCCGCAGCGCACCGGCGCCCGCGAAGATCACGGCGAAGACGGAGCCGACGTCTCCCGGTCGCGGGGCGTGGCGCCCGCGTCGTCCCCCGACGTGGCGACCCACGTCCCCACACCCACCGCCGCGACCAGCGCCACCGCCGCCGCCCCCAACGTGATCCTCCGCCGCCGAGCCGACGCCCGGTGCCGAGCCGACCCCGGCCGCGGCGCCCCCGCGGCCCGCGGCGCCCGAGCCGTCCCCCGCGCACCCCCGGCCAGCTCGTCCGGCCCGGGTACCCGCATCGACGTGTGTGTGTCCCGGTTGGAGTCCGGCGCAGCCCCCGGCACCAACGGAACCGCCCCCCGCCGGGCCCGCCCCCGCCCCGGCTCCCGGTCCTCGTCCCGCTCCCCGGCACGCGAGGAGACGCCGTCCGCCGTCTCCTCGTACCCGCCCTCGCCCTCTTCCGACTCCGCGTCGTCCGGCTCGTCGACGTCCAGCGGGGGCATCCCGG
This sequence comes from Streptomyces sp. NPDC026417, assembly GCF_055567695.1. Taxonomy (NCBI): domain Bacteria; kingdom Bacillati; phylum Actinomycetota; class Actinomycetes; order Kitasatosporales; family Streptomycetaceae; genus Streptomyces; species Streptomyces sp. NPDC026417. The sequence continues at coordinate 62,628 of NZ_JBVHPY010000011.1, read as the reverse complement.
CCAGCAGCGGCAGCTGCTCCCGCAGCCGCGCCCCCAGCTCGGACGCCCGCAGCCGGGACGCCGGCGCCTTGGCGAGGCACTGCACGATCAGCTGCCACAGCTCGTCGGGGATGCCCGGCAGCGGCACCACCCGCTCCGTGACGTGCCGCCGCAGCACCGCTCCGGGATGCCCGCCCCCGAAGGGGGTGAACCCGGCCAGCAGCTCGTACAGCACCGTCGCCAGCGCGTAGATGTCGACGGCGGCCCGCGGCGGCAGTCCCTCGATGATCTCCGGCGCGAGATAGTCCGGGGTACCGATGATCTTCGTCGCCCGGGTCCGCCGCGGGGAGTCGATGAGCTTGGCCACCCCGAAGTCCGTGAGAAGCGCCGGGTGCGCCCCGCCGGGCCCGAGCGGCCCCTGCATGTCCAACAGCACGTTCTCGGGCTTGACGTCCCGGTGCACGACCCCCGCCGCGTGCGCGGCGGCGAGCCCGTCCGCGACGTCCGCGACGATCGCGACCGCGGCCTCGGGGGCCAGCCGCCGCTCCCGGTCGAGCCGGGTCCGCAGATCGGTGCCGCGGACGAGGTCCATGACGAGCGCGAGGTCGTTGCCGTCCACGACGAGGTCCCGCACCGCGACGACGTGGGGGTGGTCGAGCCCCAGGAGCGCCGTGCGCTCCTGGACGAAGCGCCCCACGAGCTCCTGGTCGGACGCGAGGTCCTCGCGCAGCAGCTTGATGGCGACGGGCCCTTCCGGCCCCTCGCCCAGCCACACCGTGCCGGCGCTGCCCCGCCCCAGAATCTGGTTCGCGGTGTAGCGGCTCCCGATCTTCCGTGCCAAGACTGCTCCTACAGACGCGTGTTGTCGCTAAAACTACGCGCCGGAGGAGCCAACCTTCACCGCGGAGACGGAAATCACCCGCCAGGTGTCGACAAATCTCCAGAGTTACCGGGAATCACTGCCCGGTCTTCGCGCCCAGATCCCCGATCCACCCGCTCACCGTGTTGAACCAGTCGCTGAGCTGCGCCCAGTAGCCCTTGGTGGTCCCGATCCATTCCTGCAGGGGGCTCAGCTCCCAGACCAGCCACCCGGCGACGAACAGGATGACGACGGTGAACAGGCATCCCTTGAGGCACCCGAGGCCGGGGATCTTCATCGGGTTGGCGCTGCGCTGCCGCGGCTCGCGCGGCTGCCGGGGGGCGGGCTGCTGGGGCTGCTGCGGCGCCGGGGCGTACCGCTGCGGCTGCTGCCTCTGGGGTGCGTACTGCTGCCGCTGAGGCTGCTGAGGCTGCTGCGGGTAGCCGTAGCCGGGCTGCTGCCCTTGGGGCCGCTGCTGGGGCCGCTGCTGCTGAGGCCGCTGCTGCGGGCGGGCGACCTGCCGCTGGGGACGCCGGCGCAACGGGTCCTCGTCGGGGTCGAGGTACGACTGGACCTGCGTCTGCTCGTTGCGGTCGCGCGCCGCGCGCAGCTGGTTCTGCCAGGGGTGCGGGTCCTCCGGCTGCCCCGGCTGCCCGCCGGGCTGGTGCGGCGGCACCGGCGGCAGCACGGCGGTGGGGTCGGCGGCGCCGCGGTGCGGCAGGACGGAGGTCGGATCGGCGTCGCCCGAAGTGTGGGGCAGGACGCTGGTGGCACCGTTCGGGTCGTAGGCGCCCGCGCCGTACGGCAGCACCTGCGTCGGGTCGGCCGCCCCGGGGGTGTCGGGGACCGCCGCCGGAGCCGGGTCGGGCGCGAGCAGCGCACCGACGCCCTCGGCGGCGGCGATCTGGCCGGGGCTCGCGTGCACGCCGACGCCCTGGGCGACCGTACGCAGCCCGCGGGCGAGGTTCTCGGCGCTGGGCCGCTCGTCCGGGTTCTTGCGCAGGCAGCGCTCGATGACGGTCCACAGCGGGTCCGGCACGGTCGAGGGGCGGCGCGGCTCGGCGCTGAGGTGCTGGTGCAGCACTTCCAGGGCCGATCCTCCGGAGAACGGCGGACGCCCGGTCACCAGCTCGTAGAGCAGGATGCCGGCGCCGTAGATGTCGACGGCCGACGTCTGGGGGCGGCCTTCCGCGGACTCGGGCGCGACGTACGCGGGCGTGCCCACGAACTCGTGCGTCCGGGTGAGCCCGGGCGAATCGGCGAGCCGCGCGATGCCGAAGTCGGTCAGCATCGGGTGCATCTGGCCGCCGTCCTGCTTGAGCAGGACGTTCGCGGGCTTGAGGTCGCGGTGGACGACGCCGTCGGTGTGGCTGGCCGCGAGCGCGTCGGCGACCTGCGCGGTGAGGAGGGCGGCCGCGACGGGCGAGAAGGGCCCGTTCTCGCGGAGGTAGCGGTGCAGGTCGGGGCCGTCGACGAGGTCCATGACCAGCGCCAGCAGGTCGCCCTCGACGACCAGGTCGCGGACCCGGACGATGTTCGGGTGGGTCAGCCGCAGCAGGACCGACCGCTCCCGCAGGAACCGCATCACGACGTCCGCGTCGCTCGCCAGCTCTTCCTTGAGGACCTTGATGGCCACGGTCTCGCCGGGCTGGCCCGCGACGGCGGCCTCCGCGCCCGCGGTCTCCCTCTGGCGGGCGCGCCAGACGGTGCCTGTGGCGCCGCGTCCCAGCGGCTCCTCAAGGAGGTACTTGCTCCCTACCGGCCGCACGTCATGCGCTCCCTGCTGCTTGCTTGCCTGGTCCGTCCACCGTCGTCCACATTGCTCGGGGTGTTCCGACCCACTGTAGTGCCGTGGAAGGCGGGACCGGGCTGTCGTCCTGCTGTGCTCTCCGTGCCCGCCCCGGGTGCCTGCTCCGGCATCCGCGGACGCACTCCTGTCGGTGTTCGAAGGAAAGACGCTCTCTTCGGACCGTTGGTTGCCGAACCGTGGACGTGACCGATCTCAAGCGGACACCGGTCGGGCACTGGTCAGGCACTTTTGCGGGCAGAGCCGACCAATCAAGATCACTTGTTCGTGGGTGCCGGGCGTGTTGTCGGTGTCAGGTGCGAGGATGCCTCCAGTACTGGCCGACGTGCCCGTGCGCGGTGGGGGAGTCTGCGGTGGGGGACCGCAGCGCGGTCCCGTCCTCGTCGCGGGCGCCCGTGCGGAAGGGACCCCTGACGGCGATGCAGATCCGGCTGACCGTCGTAGACCCGCTGGGCCCGCTCTCGGAGCCGCGGGGGCGTGCCGCCGCCTGCGATGTGCTGGTGACCGCGCCCGCCGGGACGGCGCTGGCCGCGGTGGCGTCCGGACTGGCCTCGGCGGTCGCGGGGAGCGACGGTCCGCTCGTGCTGTACGCCGGTTCCGAGCGGCTCGACGCGCAGCGCTGCACGCTGGGCGAGCCTCCGCTGATCGACGGCGCCGTGCTCTCGCTCGGCGCTCCCGTGGAGCCGGGGCCCGACGAGACCGACGTCACGGCTCAGCTCCACGTGATCGCGGGCCCGGACGCGGGCGGGGTCCATCTGCTGCACGGCGGCCGGATCCACATCGGCCGCTCGGCCGACGCGGACGTCCCGCTGGACGATCCGGACGTCTCGCGTCTCCACTGCGCGGTGACGGTCTCGCCGGACGGCCGCGTCGCGGTCGCCGACCTGGGCTCCACGAACGGCACGACGCTGGACGGCACCCGGGTCGGCGACCGCCCGGTGCGGTTCGGGCCCGGGGCGCTGCTGCGGGTCGGGGAGTCAGCGCTGCGGCTGGCCCCGGCGGCCGGCGTCGGTGCCGTCCCGACCGCGCCCGACGGCGAGGGCCACGTACGGGTGAGCGCCGAGGGAGGCCTCGCCGCCGGCTCCGCCGAGGTTCCGGCGCGGTCCGCCGCGGTGCCCCGGCCGCGTGTGCAGGACGACCCCGGGACCCGAGGGGCGGGCACCGGCGCGGGGCCGCGGCGGGAGACGTCCACCCCGGCGGCAGAGACGCATCACGGCTACGGACACGCGGGCTGGGGATCGGCCGGAGGCGTCCCCGGCGCGCCCGTGCACGCCCCCGCCGCACCGCCCGTCGTCCCCGGGCAGGGCCGCGCCCCCCGGACGGAGAGCAGGCCCTCCGGAGCGGACCCGCGGGGCGGGCGGACCACCGGTTCCGTGCCCGACCGGGCCGGTGACACCCGCGGTCGCGGCGACGCGGCCCCGGCGGCGGACCACGACCACGGCGCGAGCTTCCCGGAGGCCGGCGGTCCCGACGCCCCGGACACGCGCAAGGGCACCCCCACCCGCGGCACCGACGTCCCGCCCGGGATCCGCAAGCGCGGCTTCTCCGCCTGGGCACGCCGACTGACCGGAGGCCGCGGCGACCTGCCGGACGGCGGCCCGGAGGCGTACGACGAGCCGGGCCCGGCGCCGACCGGCCGCGTGCCGGCGGCCGCACAGCTGCCGGACACCTGGCCGGACCCCGCGACGCTGCTGCTCACGGCGCTCGGCCCCGGCCCGCGGCTGTGGGAGCGGGAACCGGGACACCCGGAGACGCTCACGGTGCGGCTGGGGACGGCCGACCGCCCCGCACCCGACGGCTCGGGCCTGCTGCCGGCGGTGCCGGTGACGGCCGGGCTGCGGGAGGCCGGCTCGCTGGGGCTGGCCGGGCCGCGGGCGCGGCTGGCGGGGCTGGCCCGCGCGGTCCTCGCCCAGCTCGCCGCCCTGCACTCCCCCGACAGCCTGGAGATCGTCCTGATCAGCACGGACCGTTCGCGTGCGGTGGAGGACCGCACCGCCGAGTGGTCCTGGCTCGGCTGGCTGCCGCACGTTCGCCCCACCCACGGGCAGGACTGCCGTCTCCTCCTCGCCTACGACCGCGACCAGGCCACCGCCCGGGCGGACGAGCTCCTCCGCCGTCTGGAGGACCACCTCTCGGAAGCGGGCCGTCCGGCGCCGCCCGGCGACCGGGTCCCGGGCGCGGCGGCGTCCGGCGCCGTCCGCGGGGGCGCCCGGCGGCCCTCCTGGGCCCGGGACGAGGACCCGGAGGTCTTCCCGGGCCCGTACACGGTGCTCGTGGTGGACGGCGACCCGGGCGGCGCGGCAGTCCGGGACGCGGTGGTGCGGCTGGCGCGGGAGGGCGCGCAGGCCGGGATCCACGTGGTGTGCCTCGCCGAGACCGCGGCGGCGTCACCGGCGTCACCGGTGACCGAGACGTACGAGGCCGCCTGCCGGGCGGCGCCCGGCTTCCGCGAGTGCGGTGCGGTCGCCCTGCTCAGCGGTGACGTGGCCACGGCCCTGCGGCTGATGCGGGTCGCCCCCGGCGGCGCGCCCGAGGAGCACCGCGCGAGCGCGCCCGACGACCGGACGGCTCCCGCCCGGGACGGGCGGTCCGCCGCGCAGGCCGGCCCGCCCGGCGACTCCCCCGGTTTCGTCGGGCACGGGACCGTGGCCGCGGTGGACGCGGTCTCCCCGGCGTGGGCCGAGCGGTTCGCGCGGGCGCTGGCGCCCCTGCGCACCGACGGCACCGGGGACCGGCACGCGCGCGTGTCCGCCCCGCTGCCCCAAGCGGCCCGTCTGCTGGACGAGTTGGGGCTGGCGCGGGCCACCCCCGCGTCGCTGATGGCGCGTTGGGCCGACGCGGCCGACGACACCCAGGCACTGGGCGGCCGGGCCCGCGCGGTGCTCGGCGCGGGGCCGCGCGGACCGGTCTGCGTCGACCTCGCCACCGAGGGACCGCATCTGCTGATCGAGGGCCCGCCGGGCAGCGGCCGTACGGAACTGCTGCGTTCGCTCGCCGCCTCGCTCGCCGCAGCCGAGCGCCCCGACCGGCTCGGCATCGTCCTGATAGACGGGCGGGACCACACGGGCGGCAAGGGCACGGGGAGTCCCGAGGGCCTGGGCGCCTGTACGGACCTGCCGCACGTCTCCACTCATCTCACCGCCAACGACCCGGTCCGCATGCGGGAGTTCGCCCAGTCGCTGAGCGCCGAGCTGAAGCGGCGGGCCGAGCTGCTCGGCCGGCAGGACTTCGCCGGATGGCACACCAACCGCGAGGTGTCGGGCCGGATGGTCGCCCAGCGCTCGGCCGGCGGCGGCTCCTCCGGCACCGGGGATCTCGACAGCCCGACCACGTCCACGATCCGGCTGCGCCCGGCGGCGGCCCGGCAGCGGGCGGAACCGGGGCCGCCGCTGGCCCGGCTCGTGGTGGTGGTCGACGACCTGGACTCCCTGCTGTCGCCCGCGCTGGGCTCGCCGGGGAGGCCCTCGGCGGGGTCCGTCGTACGGGCGCTGGAGGCCGTCGCCCGGGAGGGCGAGCGGCTCGGGGTGCACCTCGTGGCGGCGACCGGGATGTGCGGGCGGGCCACGGAGACGGAGCTGGCGCGTACGGCCGAGCTCCGGGTGACGTTGGACGTGCCGGCGGCGGGGGCGGACGAGCCGGCGCCGGGGCGGGGGCGGGTGTCCGGGGCGGACGGCCGGGTCACGCCCTTCCAGGGCGGGCGGGTGACGGGTCGGATTCCTCGTACGGCCACGCTTCGGCCGACGGTGGTGCCGTTGGAGTGGCAGCGGATGGGGGATCCGCCGGCCCGGCGGCCCGTCCGGGAGCTCGGCAACGGTCCGACCGACCTCGCGCTGCTCGCCAGCGCGCTGGAACGGGCGGCCCGCTCGGTCTCGGCGACCGAGGTCCCGTCCCTCCTCTGACCCCGCCAGGGGCCTTTTCCCGCCCCCTCCGCCCCTACCCGTCCCGTACCTGGGGGCTCCGCCCTCAGACCCCCGTATCGCGCGGACGCGCTCGTCCGCAAACGCCGGACGGGCCGAAAGCCCGTCGAACCGGATACAGCAGCGGACGACGGCCCGCAGGCGCCCTCCCCCGACGGAAGGGACCGTGCCGGTACGTCAGATGCCCTCTGCGGGGCGGGCATTGATCTCCGGCCGCCCCGTGACAGGGCCTCACGCCCGTTTCGCCCAGGGCGGATGCACCGGCGCGGCGGCGACCCACAACCCGGCCGAGGGCGCCCCCGCCCGAAGCCCGCACGTCACGACGCGGTCACGATCGCTCGCTTGACACCGTAGGCGCTCTTGCCGCCCCCGAGCACCCGGGCGTACACCAGACCGCACGGGACACGCACAAGACACCGCTCAGACGTTCGACGAGGAACGAAGAACGGGGCACAGATGCGCACCACTGTTCACTCACGCAGGCCGAGCAAGACCGCCCGGGCCGCAGCCGCAGCCCTCACGGCCGGCGCCCTCGCCCTCGCGCTCACCGCGTGCGGCGGAGGCGACGACGACGGCGACGGCAACGGCGGCAAGGAAAAAGAGAGCAACGGAGCGTCCGTCACGCTCCCCAAGCTGAACGGCGAGAACCTGGAGGTCGCCGCCGTCTGGACCGGCCCCGAACAGGCCAACTTCAAGAAGGTGCTCGCCGAGTTCGAGAAGCGCACCGGCGCCAAGGTCACCTTCGTACCCGCCCAGGACCCGATCATCAACTTCCTGGGATCGAAGATCGCGGGCGGCGAGCCACCGGACATCGCGATGCTCCCCCAGGTCGGCGCCATCAAGCAGGCCGTGGAGAAGAAGTGGGCCAAGCCCGTCGGAACGGCGGCCCAGGAGCAGTTGCAGAAGAACTACTCGCAGGGCTGGCAGGACCTCGGCAAGGTCGACGGCAAGCAGTACGGCGTCTACTACAAGGCCGCCAACAAGTCCCTGGTCTGGTACAACACCAAGGTCTTCGAGAACGCGGGCGCGAAGGAGCCGAAGACCTGGGACGAGTTCCTGGCGACCGCGCAGACCGTCTACGACTCGGGTGTCACGCCCGTCTCCGTCGGCGGCGCGGACGGCTGGACGCTCACGGACTGGTTCGAGAACGTCTACCTCTCCCAGGCCGGCCCCGAGAAGTACGACCAGCTCGCCGAGCACAAGATCAAGTGGACGGACCCGTCCGTCAAGGACGCGCTCACCACGCTCGCCCAGCTGTGGGGCAAGAAGGACTACCTCGCGGGCGGCCCGGGCGGCGCGCTGCAGACGGAGTTCCCCGCCTCGGTGACGCAGACGTTCCAGGGCGGCGACCAGCCGAAGGCCGGCATGGTCTTCGAGGGTGACTTCGCGCAGGTCAACATCACGGAGACCAAGGCGAAGGTGGGCACGGACGCGAAGGTGTTCCCGTTCCCGGCGGTGGGCGACGACGCACCGGTCGTCAGCGGCGGCGACGCGGCCGTCATCCTGAAGGACTCCAAGGCGGCGCAGGCGCTCGCCACGTTCCTCGCCTCGCCGGACGCGGCCACCATCCAGGCGAAGCTCGGCGGCTACCTCTCCCCCAACAAGAACGTCGACGCGTCGGCGTATCCCAACGCGGTGCAGCGCAAGATGGCCGAGGCCCTGATCTCGGCCGGCGACGACTTCCGCTTCGACATGTCCGACCAGGCGCCGCAGGCCTTCGGCGGCACACCGGGCAAGGGCGAGTGGAAGGAGCTCCAGGACTTCCTGAAGAACCCCAAGGACGTCGCGGGCACGCAGGAAAAGCTGGAGTCGGACGCCGCCAAGGCGTACAAGGACTGATCCGGGGATGACCTCGGCATCGGCGGGAGGAGTCACCCCGACTCCTCCCGCGGCGCACACCCGCAAGAGCGTGACCGGCACCCGCAGGATCGTGGCAGTGCTGTTCCTGCTGCCCGCCCTGGTGCTGCTGGGCGCGCTCGTGGTCTACCCGATCGGGTACTCGCTGGTCCGAAGCTTCTTCGACCAGTCCGGCGACGGCTTCGCCGGCGTCGACAACTACCAGGCCCTGTTCACCGACGACGGCATCCGCACCGCCCTGAAGAACAACGTGCTGTGGGTGGTGTTCGCCCCGACGATCTCGACGGCTCTCGGTCTGGTCTTCGCGGTGCTCACCGAACGGGTGCGCTGGGGCACCGCGTTCAAGCTGGTCGTCTTCATGCCGATGGCGATCTCGATGCTCGCCGCGGGCATCATCTTCCGGCTGGTGTACGACCAGGACCCGGAGAAGGGCGTCGCCAACGCGGTCTGGGTGGGCGTGCACGACACCTTCGCGGAGTCCTCCGCGTTCCCGAAGGCCCACCCGGGACGGGAGTCGCCGCTCAAGGCGGACGGCGGCGGCTTCGTCACGAGGACCCCGGTCAGCGCCGGGCAGCCGGTCACGCTGCCGCTGGTCGGCGTCGCGCCCGACCAGATGCCCGACGGCGCGCAGAAGGCCGTCAAGGCGAAGGCCGAGCCGGGCAAGGTCACCGGCACGGCCTGGCAGGACTTCACCCGCGGCAAGGGTGTCGGCGAACTCAACGGCGTCGACACCACGGAGTTCGGCTACGCGGGCATGACGGTCGAGGCCGTGAAGGACGGCAAGGTCGTGGACTCCGCGAAGGTCGGCGACGACGGGACCTTCACCCTGACCGAGAAGGCGGACGGGGCGCTGCTGCGGCTCCCGGCGGACAACTTCCGCGAGCCGTACAACGGGGTGGACTGGCTCGGCCCGTCGTTGGTCACCCCGGCCGTCATCGGCTCGTACGTCTGGATGTGGGCGGGCTTCGCGATGGTCCTCATCGCGGCGGGACTGGCGAGCGTGCCGAGGGAGCTGCTGGAGGCGGCCCGGGTGGACGGCGCCAGTGAGTGGCAGGTGTTCCGCAGGGTCACGGTGCCCCTGCTGGCGCCCGTCCTCGCGGTGGTCACCGTCACGCTGATGATCAACGTGCTGAAGGTCTTCGACCTGGTCTTCATCATCCCGCCGGGTTCGTCGCAGGACGACGCGAACGTGCTGGCCCTGGAGCTGTACCGCAAGGGCTTCTCGGAGGACCAGCCGGGCATCGCGAGCGCCATCGCCGTGTTCCTGCTGCTCCTGGTCATCCCCGTGATGCTGTTCAACGTCCGCAGGCTGCGGCGGGAGGTACGACGATGACCACGCAGGCCGGCAGTGCCGTGAAGGCGAAGACGGCGCCCGTAGCGGTCGTCAGGCCCAAGGAGTCGCTCGGCTCCCGCCTCGCGAGCGGGGTCGGCGGGGGTGTCCTGCGGCTGTTCCTCATCCTGGTCGGCCTGTTCTGGCTGGTGCCCACGATCGGGCTCCTGCTGTCATCGCTGCGCAGGCCCGAGGACATGAGCGCGAGCGGCTGGTGGAAGGTCTTCAGCGAACCCTCCCAACTGACCGTCGACAGCTACCAGAAGCTGCTGGAGAACAGCGACATCACCAGCTCGCTGGTGAACACGGTGCTGATCACGGTCCCGGCGACGGTGCTGGTGGTGGTGATCGGCTCGCTCGCCGGGTACGCCTTCGCCTGGATGGAGTTCCCGGGCCGCGACTGGTGGTTCCTGGGCGTGGTCAGCCTTCTGGTCGTCCCCGTGCAGGTGGCGCTCATCCCGATCGCCGAACTCTTCGGCAAGCTGGGCCTGTTCGGGACGATCCTCGGCGTGATCCTGTTCCACGTCGGCTTCGGGCTGCCCTTCGCGGTGTTCCTGCTGCGGAACTTCTTCGCGGAGATCCCGCGGGAGCTCCTGGAGGCGGCGCGTCTCGACGGCGCGGGTGAACTGCGCCTGTTCGTACGGGTGGTGATGCCGCTCGGCGGGCCGGCGATCGCCTCGCTGGGGATCTTCCAGTTCCTGTGGGTGTGGAACGACATGCTGGTGGCACTGGTGTTCACCAAGTCCGGCACCCAGCCGATCACGGTGGCGCTGCAGACGCAGGTGCGCCAGTTCGGCAACAACATCGACGTGCTGGCGCCGGGCGCCTTCATCTCGATGGTGATCCCGATGGCCGTGTTCTTCGCGTTCCAGCGCCAGTTCGTCTCCGGCGTGATGGCGGGCGCGGTGAAGTAGGCGCGGCGCCGAGGCAGGGCGCCGAGCAGTCGGGGCGGACCGGAACCGGTCCGCCCCTCGGCACGGGTGCACCGGCCGCCGCCGGGGACGCCCTCGGGGCGCGGGCGCCGGCGCGTCCGCCGAGCCCACGCGGCCGTCGTCCCCCGGATGCCGCATCTGGCGTAACCAGGTCACCCCTTCGGCCGTTCCCGGGCAGTATGCCCGCGCCGACCCATGGATGTCCCTTGCCCAGGTTCAGTGTCATCGTCCCCGCGTACAAGGTTCAGGCGTACCTGCACGAGTGCCTCGAATCCGTGCTGGAGCAGTCCTGTCCGGATCTCGAACTGATCGCGGTCGACGACTGCTCGCCCGACGCCTGCGGCGCGATCATCGACGAGTTCGCGGCCCGTGACGCGCGGGTGCGCGCACTGCACCTGTCCGAGAACGTGGGGCTGGGACGCGCCCGCAACGCGGGACTCCGGTGTGCGACGGGCGACTACCTGATCTTCCTGGACAGCGACGACAGCCTCACCCCGGACGCCCTGCGGTCGATCGCCGACCGGCTGAAGGAGACCTCGGAGCCGGACGTCCTGGTCTACGACTACGCGCGCACGTACTGGTCGGGCGAGGCCGTGCGCAACCAACTGGCCGGGCAGCTCACCGAGGAGGGGCCGGCGCCCTTCCGGCTCGACGACCGGCCGGGTCTGCTCAAGGTGTTGATGGTCGTCTGGAACAAGGCCTACCGCCGGGAGTTCGTCGAGCGCGAGGGCCTCACCTTCCCGCCGGGGCTGTACGAGGACACCCCCTGGACCTATCCGGCCCTGATGTCCGCGGAGACCATCGCCACCCTGGACCGGGTCTGCGTCCACTACCGGCAGCGGCGCCGGGGCAGCATCCTCGGCACCACCAGCCGGGGGCACTTCGACGTCTTCGAGCAGTACGACCGCGTCTTCGCGTATCTCGACGCGCATCCGGAGCTGGCGCACTGGCGCCCGGTCCTGTTCCGCCGGATGGTCGACCACATCGCCACCGTGTTCACCCGGCGCGGGCGGCTGCCGCGCGGCACCCGCGCCGAGTTCCTGCGCAGGGCCCGCGCCCACTACGCCCGGCACCGGGCGCCGGGTTCCCCGGTGCGCCCGCGCATCCGGCTCCGGCACGCGCTGGTCCGCCTGGGCAGCCACCGCACCTACCGGCTGCTCTCCCTGGCGTCCCGCCTCAGGAGGCGGGCGCTGCGGTCGGCCGCCGGCGTCCGGCGCCGGGCACGGGCGGCGGCTCTCCGGCTGCACTACCGCATCCAGCGCAGCCTGCCGCTGCGCGACCGCGCCGTGTTCCGCAGCCACGGGGGACGCGGCTACGGCTGCAATCCGGGCGCCCTGGAGTCCGCGTTCCGCACCCTCGTCCCGCACATCCGCACCACGTGGATCGCGCACGCCGAGCACCACCACACCGTGCCCGCGGCGACCCGCCGGGTACGGCCGGGGTCGGCCGCGTACTGGACGGCGCTGGCCCGCTCCCGGTACCTCGTCGACAACGCCGGCCTCGACCGCAGGCTGGTCAAGCGGCCCGGCCAGGTGGTGATCCAGACGCAGCACGGCACCCCGCTCAAGCGGATGGGGCTCGACCTCCAGGACCGTCCGGCGGCAGCCCGCGACACGGACTTCGCCGCGCTGCTGCGCTCGGCCGACACCTGGGACTACTGCCTCTCCGCCAACCGCCACTCCACCCTGGTCTGGGAGCGCGTCTTCCCCTCGGGCTACACGACGCTGGAGTACGGCCAGCCCCGCAACGACGTCTTCCAGCAGGCGACTTCGGCGGACGTGGCCCGGCTGCGGGAGTCGCTCGGCATCCCCGAGTCGTCGGTGGCCGTGCTGTACGCGCCGACGTTCCGCGACTACCGCCGCGGCCGGCTCCTCACCCTCGACCCGGAGCGCGTGCTGCGCCGACTGGGGCCGGGCTTCGTGCTGCTGACCCGCGCGCACCCCTCCTACGGCGGCCCGCTCACGGAGGGCTCGGGCGGCCGGCTCATCGACGTGAGCGACCACCCGAGCGTGGAGTCGCTCTGCCTGGCCTCGGACGCGCTGGTCACCGACTACTCGTCCCTGATGTTCGACTACGCCAACCTCGACCGGCCGATCGTGGTGTACGCCGAGGACTGGGAGGCGTACGAGGCGGCCCGCGGCACCTACTTCGACCTGCGGTCGTTCCCGCCGGGCGCGCTCGCGCGCAGCGAGGACGAGCTGATCGACATCTTCGCGACCGGCCACTGGCGCGGCTCGCGCTCGGCGCAGCTGCGGGCGGCGTTCCGCGAGCGCTTCTGTCCGCACGACGACGGCCGGGCCGCCGAGCGGGTGGTGCGCCGGGCCGTCCTCGGCGAGCGGGCCGGGCTGCCCGCGGTCGTGCCGCTCGCCGAACGCCATCCGGTGCCCTCGGCCGCGGCGGCCCGTCTCGCCGCCCCGCTCGCGGCGTCACCGTCCGGCCCGCCCCGGCCCGCGCCGGTCCCGCCCCTTACGTCCGTACCGCCGCCCGGGGCGGGGGTCGCCGCTCCCGTCGCCCCCGACAGCCTCTGAACCGGAGTACGCATGCCCCGCAGCTCGTCGCGGCCCACCCCGACCCGGCCCGCCACCTGGCGCCCCGCCGGTCGTCCGGGGCGATGACCCTCCGGCTCCGCGTCCCTCGACAGAAAGAGCAGAATGCCCCGCTTCAGCATCGTCGTCCCCACGTACGGAGTCGCCGGGCGCCTGTCCCAGGCGCTGGACTCGGTCCTCGCCCAGTCCTTCGGCGACTTCGAGCTGATCCCCGTCTGTGACGCACCGGACTCGCCCGCGGGCGCCGTCGCCACCGCGTACGCCGCGCGGGACTCCCGGGTCGCCCCGGTGCAGTCCCCGCCGTCCGCCGGGCTGGGCGCGGCCCGCAACACCGGGGCAGGGGCGGCCACCGGCACGTACCTGCTCTTCCTCGACGGTGACGACGAGCTGACGCCGGGCGCGCTGGCGGCCCTCGACGCGGGCCTCCGGGACGAAGAGGTGGACGTCCTCTACTTCGAGCACGAGCGGGTCCACTGGTGGGACGTGGAGACGGCCACTCCCCCGCTGCCCCGGACGCCCGCGGGCGCCTTCGCCCCGGACCGCGCCCCCGCGCTCACCGGTGTCGCGCTGCCCGCCTGGAGCGCCGCCTATCGCCGCGCCTTCCTCGCCGAGCACGGACTCGCCTTCCCCCCGCGGCACTTCACGGACCTCGGCTGGGGAGGCCTGGTCACCCTCGCCGCCGGCCGGGTGGCGGTGCTGCGCACGGTCGTCGTACGGCATCTGCTGCGCCGGCAGGGCAGCCGGCTCAACGCTCCGGGCGAGCACCAGCTCGATCTCCTCGACCAAGTGGAGCTGGTGCTCGCCCGGGCCGCCGCGCAGGGGCTGCCGGCCGAGCGGGCCAGGCCGCTGTTCGGGCAGCTCTTCGCCGTGGTGCTGAAGACGGCCGCCCATCCCGAGCGGCTGCCCGCGCGCCGGCGCCGGGCCTTCTTCCGCCGCGCGGGGCGGCTCCACCGGCGACACCGCCCGGCCGGGTTCCGGCCGCCGGCGGGCAGTCTCGGAGTGCAGCACCGGTTGCTCGCGGCCGGGGCGTACAGCGCGTTCCGCGCGCTGCGCGGCGCGAACCGGCTGGCCACGGCGGTGACCCGGCGGCTGCCGCGGCCGCGGATGCTGCGCACCCGTGCGCTGTACGCGCTGAACCTGCGGCGCTCCCTCGACGAGAACCTGGCCGTGTACTGCGCGTACTGGGGCCGCGGTTACGCCTGCAATCCGGCGGCGATCCACGCCAAGGCCCGTGAACTCGCCCCGCACATCCGCTCGGTGTTCCTGGTCGAGGCGGACGCGGTGGACGCGCTGCCCGCCGGACTGGAGCACGCGGTGATCGGCAGCCACCGTTCCTGGGAGGTGCTGGCCCGCGCCAAGTACCTGGTCAACAACGCCAACTTCGCGGACGCGGTGGTCAAGCGCCGCGGCAGCGTGCATCTGCAGACCCAGCACGGCACCCCGCTGAAGAAGATGGGCGTCGACCAGTCGACGTATCCGGTGGTGGCCGCGGCGACCGGGAGCTTCGCCAAGCTGCTGACGCGGGTGGACCGGTGGGACTACAACCTGTCCGCCAACCGGCACTCCACCCAGATGTGGGAGCGCGCCTTCCCCGGCGGCTACGAGGCGCTGGAGTACGGCTATCCGCGCAACGACGTCTACTACACGGCGACCGCCGAACACGTCGCGCGGGTCCGGCGCGCCCTCGGGGTGCCCGAGGGCCGCAAGGCCCTGCTGTACGCGCCCACGCACCGCGACCACAGCACCGGCTTCGACTCGCGGCTCGACCTGGAGGCCTTCTGCGAGGCGGTCGGGGACGACTTCGTGGTGCTGCTGCGCGCGCACTACTTCTACGACGAGGGCCGCTCGAAGAGCAGCGGCCGGATCATCGACGTGACCCGGCACCGCTCCTCCGAGGACGTGTGTCTCGCCGCCGACGCCCTGGTCACGGACTACTCGTCGATCATGTTCGACTACGCCAACCTCGACCGACCGGTGGTCGTGTACGCCGACGACTGGGAGGTCTACCAGGAGACGCGTGGCAGCTACTTCGACCTGCTGAAGAGCCCGCCCGGTCATGTGGCGCGCACCGCCGACGAATTGACGCGCCTCTTCCTGGACGGTTCCTACGCGGACGCCGAGTCGGCCGCGCTGCGGGCCGCGTTCCGGGAGCGCTTCTGCCAGTTCGACGACGGGCGGGCCGCCGAGCGCGTCGTACGGCGGGTGCTGCTCGGTGAACCGCCCGAGGCGATCCCGCCCGTGGTCCCCCTCGCCGAGCGCACCCCGGCCCCCACCCTCGTAAGGAGCTGACGTGCCCCGCTTCAGCGTGATCGTCCCCGTCTTCAAGGTGCAGGGCTTTCTGCGCGAGTGCCTCGATTCGGTCCTGGAGCAGTCGTACCCGGACCTGGAGGTCATCGCCGTCGACGACTGCTCGCCGGACGGCTGCGGGGCGATCCTCGACGAGTACGGGGACCGCGACCTGCGGGTGAAGGTGCTGCACCTGCCCGAGAACGTGGGGCTCGGCCGCGCCCGCAACGCCGGGATGCCGCACGCCACGGGGGACTTCCTGTTCTTCCTGGACAGCGACGACACACTCACGCCGGGCGCCCTGCGCGCCATCGCCGACCGGCTCGACGAGACCGCCGACCCGGACGTGCTGGTCTTCGACTACGCCCGCACCTACTGGTGGGGCGGCACCCGGCGCAACGTGCTCGCACGGGTGCTCGCCGAGGGAGGCGACGGCACCTTCACCGCAGCCGAACACCCGGAGATCCTCGAACTGCTGATGGTGGTGTGGAACAAGGTCTACCGCCGCGACTTCGTCGACAAGCACGGCTTCCGATTCCCGCCGGGCTACTACGAGGACACTCCGTGGACGTTCCCCGCCTTGCTCAGCGCGGAGCGGATCGCCACCCTCGACCGGATCTGCCTCGCCTACCGGCAGCGGCGGCAGGGCAACATCCTGTCCACGACCAGCCGCAAGCACTTCGACATCCACGAGCAGTACGAGCGGGTCTTCGCCTATGTCGACTCCCGTCCGGAGCTGGCCGGCTGGCGCCCGTACCTGCACCGCAAGATGGGCGAGCACTGTCTGGACATCCTCGCCAAGCCGGACCGGCTGCCCGCGTCCGACAAGGGCGAGTTCTTCCGCCGCACGGCCACCCTGTTCCGCACCCACGGCAGCGGGCCGGTACCGGCCGAACTGCGGTGCCTGGAGCGCGGTTACGCCCGCTACCGGGTCCGGCGGCAGACCACGCGGATCGCCAAGGCGCTCGACGAACGCGGGCAGCGGGCGCGTGCGGCCGCCGTCGAGCGGATCCGCCACGGCTGGTCCACCGTGCAGGGGCTCCGGCCGCTGGACCCGCACCTGGCCGTCTACTCGGCGTTCTCCCACCGCGGGATGCTCGGCGATCCGGCGGCCGTGCACCGGGCCGCCCGCGAACTCGCCCCGCACATCCGGGGGGTGTGGGTGGTGCGCGAGGACCAGGTCCCGCTGCTGCCGCCCGGCGTCGAATACGTCACGCCCGACTCCCTGCGCTACCGTCAGGTCACCGCCCGTGCCACGTACTTCGTCAACAACGTCAACTGGCCCGGCACGCTGGTCAAGCGGCCCGGAAGCGTGCACATCCACACCCACCAGGGCACCCCGCTGAAGTACATGGCCGCCGATCTGCTCGGCAAGCCGGGCGCCCGGCACGGCTTCGACGTCCCGCAGATGCTGCGCCGCGCCGACCGCTGGGACTTCAGCCTGGTCGCCAACCGGCACTCGGAACTGGTCTGGGACCGGGCCTACCCCTGCCACTTCACCTCGGTGCGCACCGGCAGTCCGCGCAACGACGTCCTCGTCCGGGCCCGGCCCGGCGACGGCGCGGCGGTCCGGGCCCGGCTCGGCATCCCGGCCGATCACACGGTGGTGCTGTACGCGCCGACGCGCCGGGACTACGTCCGGGGCGGGCACGCCGACCGGGTCGACCTGGCCCGGTTCGCCGACGACCTGGGCCCGGGTCACACCCTGGTGGTGCGGCTGCACCCGGCTCTCGCGGAGGGGCCCGCACGCGGGCTCGGCCTCACCGAGCTGCACCGGCGCGGGGTGGTGGTCGACGGGACGGACGAGCCGCACGTGGAGGAGCTGATGCTCGCCTCCGACGTGCTGGTCACGGACTACTCGGCCCTCCTCTTCGACTACGCCAACCTGGACCGGCCGATCGTCGTCCACGCGGACGACTGGGGGGCGTACACGGCGAGCCGCGGCGCCTACTTCGACATCACGGCGGATCCGCCGGGCCATGTGTCGTCCTCCTACCGGGAGCTGGCGTGGCTGTTCGCGTCGGGGGCGTGGCGGGACGAGGAGTCGGCGCGGCTGCGGGCCGGATTCCGGTCGCGGTTCTGCGAGTTCGACGACGGGCGGGCCGCCGAGCGGGTGGTCCGGACGCTGATGCTGGGCGAGCCGGACGCCCCGGTCCCGGTCCGGGTGCCCGCGCCCGCCGGCCACGACGTCCCGGTGTCCTCGTGACCTCCGAGGTCCCCACGGACCCCCGCGGTTCCGTCCGTTCGCGGGCCCGGGCCGCGCTGCGGGCGTGGCACGGCCGGGCGGAGCCGCGGCACTGGGTGGTCCTGGCCGCGGTCGTCTTCGCGGTGCTCCAGCTCGCCAACACCACCGGCCGGGACACCCCCGACACCAAGAACTACCTCTCGTACGCGCTCAGTCTGCGCGGTGACGGCAAGCGGGAGGCGGCGACGGCGACCATCGACTACGTGTGCGCGGGCAAGGCGTCCATCGCGCGCCGCAACCAGAGCGTCGACGTGGTGCGTTTCCACCGGCCGAGCCCCGCCCGGCAGGTCGCCGAGGACTGCCGGCGCGAGCAGTGGCGGCAGGTCGACGACCGGCTGCGGGCGGGTCAGACCTCCGGTCACACGGTGCCGTTCATGCCCACCCGCTTCATGCGGATCTTCGAGGCGCGCCCCGGGTATCCGGTGTTCCTGGTCCCGTTCGTCACGGTGCTCGGCGTGAAGTGGGGCCTGTGGGCGTCGGGTGTCGCCGTCACGGTCGCCGGAGGGGTGCTCGCCTTCCTCGTGCTGCGCACCCTGCGCGCCCCGGCCACGGTGGCCGTGACCGGGCAGGTCCTCTTCTACGTCCTGCCGTGCGGCACGACCGCCATGCGCCCCATGACGGAGGGACTGCTCCTCACCCTGACCCTGGCCGCGCTCTGGGGCTGCGCGCTGGCCCTGGACGGCCGGACCCGGGCCGGCGCCGCCCTGGTCGGCGGCTCCCTGCTGCTGCTGTTCACGGTGAAGCACTCGCAGGCGCTGTTCCTCGGGTCGTGCCTGGCCGGGGCGTGCGTGCTGATCGGCCTGCGACGGGCGCGCCGCCTGCGGGCAGGGCGGGGGCTCGCAGGGCTCGGGGAGGGGCTCGGCCGGCCGCTGCGGGTGGTCGCGGCGGTGGCGGTCGGCGCGGCGGTGGCCACCGTCGTCGCGGCCCGGCTGCTGCACTACCCGTCCGAGTCGGACAGCCTCCAGGACCTGCTGACCGGCCACTTCGGCCGACCCGACCGGAGCCGGCCGTGGTCGGAGTTCCTCCATCTGCAGGGCAACTTCTGGGTGGAGTGGCTGCGCCGCCGGCTGTGGGAACCGCTGTTCCTGACCGCGCTGGCCGCCGCCGCGTGGGGCGTGCTCCGACAGCGTCCGGCTTTCGGGGCATTCGTCCTGGCCGCCGCCGCCACCGGTGTCCTCAATCAGGCCGGGCACCCGGACATCAACATCTACGGGGACCGGCTGATCGTGCTGGCGTGGCTGCTGCCGGTCCTGGGCCTGCCGCTGCTGCTGGAGCGCGCCGGCCGGACCCGGCCCGGCGGGGTCGCCGGCACGGTCCCGGCGCCCCTGCGCAGGGATGCCCGGGTGTCCCCGTAGCGAGATGCCGCGAGCGGCGGACGAGGGACAGCGCATCCCCCGATGAGGTGACGACGCGCTAGGCCGTTGACTCCAGCGGGAAAGCACGTCAAATGCCCCGAAACGCTCCGCCCTGTTCGACCCCCTCCGCCCGGTGAGCGCCGACACCCTCGTCCGGCGGGCCGTGCACGGCGCCACGGCGCTGCGCGGCGGCGCGTCCTGGCGTCCGACTCCGTACCAGCTCTTCGGCGGCCTGTTCTGGCTGGTGATGACGCTCGCGTACTGGCGGGTCCCGATGTGCTGCGACTTCGGCCAGCACGCGGCGGTCGTCGAGCGGCTCAAGGCGCATCTGCTGCACCCCCGCCATCCGATGGCCGACCTGCCGGGCGCGGGCAGCCCGTACTACTCGCCGTACGCGGTCGTCCAGGGGGCCTTCGCGCGGGTGACGGGCCTCGCCGGCTGGGAGGTCGTGCGACTTTCCGGGCCGGTGAACCTGCTCGTCCTGCTCACCGGCATCGGCCGCTTCGTCCGGGTGCTCGCCCCGCGCCGCCCCTGGGCGCCCGTCCTGGCCCTGGTGGCGATGGTGCTGCTCTGGGGCACGGAGCGTGCCTGGTGGAGCGGCTATCTCGGGCTGATGTCGATGACGGGCAACCTCGGCTACCCGTCGACGTTCGCCATCGGACTGGCCTTCTGGGCCTGGGCGCTCACGGGGGCGCGCGCGGCCGGCCTCGGGGGGCCCGTCCGGTACGTCGGCCCGAGCGGCCTCCGGGGGTTCTCCGGGTACGCGGCGGTGGGTGCCCTGTACGGCCTGATCCTGCTCGTCCATCCGATCACCTCGGTGGCGGCGGTGCTCGGCGCGGCGGCCTTCGTGGCGGCGTGGCAGCGCGGGTGGCGGGGGGCGGTCGTGGGCCGCTGGGCCGTGGCGGGCGGCGCGGCCCTGCTGGTCGCCGCCTGCTGGCCGTACTTCGACGTCTTCGCGCTGGCCGGGGACGGCAGCGTGGACGCGATGCACCGGCGGCTGTACCGCGGGGTGCCCGATCAGTTCTGGCTGGCGCTGACCGGCGTGCCCGCGCTGTGGGTGCGGGCCCGGCGGGCGCGGCGCGCGGCGGGTGACGGGCGGTGGCGGGCCGCCGGGCGGGATCCGCTGGTGCTGATGTTCGCGCTGGAGTGCCTGGTCGTGGCGTACGGCTGGTTCAGCGGGCACTACACGTACGGCAGGATCCTGGGGCTGACGCTGGTGCCGCCGCAGTTCGCGCTGGCGGTGGAGCTGGCGGCGCCGCGGCCGTGGCCGCGGTGGCGGCGCGTGCTGGGCGGCGCCGCGGCGGTCGCGGCCTGCCTGGGGTTCCTCACCGTGCAGGCCGGGGCGGTCGTGCCGCGCTCGGCCGACCCGGTCGGCTTCGCGCAGCCGCCGCGCTGGCCGACGTACGCGTGGGCGGCGCGGCACATCGGGCCGGGCGAGGTGGTGATCACCGACGGGTACTACGCGATCCACTCCATCGCCGGGTACGGGCCGAACCTGGCGGCGCCCGCCTGGCCCGACGCCGCCCTCGACGAGCGGGTGCGGCTGCGGCGGCTGGCGGCGGTCCACGCCTACCTCGATCCGGCGTCGACCCGCGCCGAGCGCGCCGCCGTCGTGCGGCGCTACCACGTGCGCTGGCTGCTGCTGACCCGCTGGAGGCAGGTGCCGCGGGAAGCGGTGGTGGTGGCGTGGAGCCCGAGGACGGGCGAGGTGCTGGCGCGGGTCGCGTGAGCGCCCGGGGCGGGGCCCCGGGCGCTGCGGCGGTGTCTTCGGGTACCGGCTACTCGACGACGATCTCGACCGGGATGTTGCCGCGGGTCGCGTTGGAGTACGGGCAGACCTGGTGGGCCTGGTCGACGAGCTTGCGGCCGGTCGCGGCGTCGACGGACTCGGGCAGCTCCACGCGCAGCGTGACGGCCAGTCCGAAGCCCGCGCCCTCCTTGCCGATGCCGACCTCGCCGGTCACCGCGGCGTCCGTGACGTCGACCTTCGCCTGTCGGCCGACGAGGCCGAGGGCGCTGGCGAAGCAGGCGGCGTAACCGGCCGCGAAGAGCTGCTCCGGGTTGGTGCCCTCGCCGTTGCCGCCCATCTGCACCGGCACGGCCAACTGGAGGTCCAGGCGGCCGTCGGAGCTGACGGCGCGGCCCTCACGGCCGTGGGTGGCGGTGGCGACAGCGGTGTAGAGCGCGTCCATGGAGACCATCCCTCTCAAGTCAAAGGTGGCGGGCGACCGGTCCGGCCGTCTGCGACCACTAGTAGAGCACGCAATTCAATTGCACACAACTTAATGGTGGACAGAGCTATCCTGGAGCCATGACCACCACGCCCGCCCCGAGCCCCCAGGCGTCGCCCGACGGGGACTTCCTCCGCCTGGAGCAGCAGATCTGCTTCTCCCTGAACGCCGCCACGCGCGCCTTCGGCGGTGTCTACCGCGTGCTCCTGAAGGACCTCGGGCTCACCTACCCGCAGTACCTGGTGATGCTGGTGCTGTGGGAGCACGGCGCACTGCCCGTGAAGCAGGTGGGCGAGCATCTGCGGCTCGACTCCGGCACCCTGTCGCCGCTGCTCAAGCGGCTGGAGGCGGCCGGTCTGGTGCGGCGCGAGCGCAGTGCCCGCGACGAGCGGTCCGTGCACGTCCACCTCACCGACGAGGGCACGGCGCTGCGCGCCCGCGCGCTGCTCGTACCGCGCCGGATCGCCGCGGCGACCGGCTTCGAGCTCGACGAGATCCGCGAACTGCGCTCCCGCCTGGACCGGCTGACGTCGGCGCTGGACGAGGCGGCACTGGACGAGGCGGCGGCCGAGGGGTCCGCGGCCGACGAGGCTCCGGGCTGCGTCTAGGGCCCGGCCGCGTCCCGCGCACCCGCCGGTCCGGGCCACGGCCGGGCCGGTGGGCGGCGTACGTACAGCCGCAGGGTCACTCCCCGGCGCACATGCGTCTCGCGCGGCACGAACTCCTCGCCCACGACGGCCAGTTTGACCCGCTCGGTGGGTTCCGCGGGGTACCAGGACGCCGGCGCGGTGAACCGTTCGGCGACGACCCAGACGCGGTTCAGCCCGGCCAGCCGCCGTCTCAGCTCCGCCGGGCCGGTCTCCCGTCCGTACAGGGTCCCCGAGGCGGGCGCCGGCACCCCGAGCGCGATGTCCCGCGTGCCCCGGAACCCGTACGGATACGCCAGCGCCGTGCGCCGGCCGATCGCCGGCAGGAACAGCACCGGGTCACCCGGCCGCAGCCGGCGGGCGGCGACGGCGGAGACGGCGGCGAGGTCGTCGGGACGGTGATCGGGGCTGCGGTCCCGCTGCAGCAGTGGGAGCTGGCAGAGCAGCACGACCGCCACGAGGAGGACTCCGGACAGCGCCCCGAGGGGCGGGCGCGGCACGCGGCCGCCCGCCCGCGTGCCGGCCGGGAAGGGCACGGACGCGCCCGGCCGCCGGGCTCGCGCGGGGTGCGGGACGGTGCCGTCCGCCCGCATCGCCGCGGCCGGCGACGGCACCGGCCGCCGTCCGAGGAGTGACGGCGCCCGCTCCCGTCCACCGGCGGCGAGCCCCGCGACCCGCTCCAGCCCGGCCGCCGCCAGCAGGGGCACGCCCGCCAGCGCGTAGAGCACATAGCGCTCGTCGTAGAGCGGCACGGCCAGGGAGACCCCCATGAGGACCGCGGGCGGCAGCACCGCGAGGGGCAGGGCGACCCGGACGGGCGACAGCCCGCCGCGGCGCCTCGGCGCGGGCAGCAGAGCGACGGCCACCAGCACCAGGTACGGCACGAGGACGGCCGGGGACGGACCTGCGAACCCCTCGGCCAGGCGCTCCACGCTGCGGCCGTCCGGCGGCACCAGCCAGGCGACCTGAGCGGCCTGGCCGCGCGAGACGAGCGCGAGCGGCAGCAGGACCACCAGTACCGCGCCCGCCGCGCACAGCCACCCCCGCCACACCCGCCCGGGCATCCGGGCGAGCGCCAGGGTGACGCCGTGCGCCAGCAGCACCAGCACCGCCAGCTCGTGCAGCAGGCACGTGACGGCGACGACGGCGCCGTACCCCCACCAGCCCCCGGCCCGTGCGCGTGCCGTCCCGCCCCCGCCCGACGGCATCCGCTCCGCGCGGGTGGGCAGCGTCGTCGCGCGGACCAGCAGGAGCGTCGCCCAGGCGGCTCCGGCGGCGACCATCGCGTACGAGCGCCCCTCCTGCGCGTAGTGGCCGACCGCCGGGGCGACCGCGTACAGCAGGCCCGCCCACAGGCCGACGCGCGGGCGCCACAGCCGGGTGCCCAGGGCGGCGACGAGGCCGGCCGCCGCGGCGGCGGCGCACACCGACGGGAGCCGCAGCGGCACCTCGCCGGGACGCGCGGCGAGGACGACGTGCATGAACAGGTAGTACAGGCCGTGCACGGCGTCCACGTCGTGCAGCAGCCGCCAGATCTGCGGCACCGAACGCCGGGCCACCTGGAAGGTGACCGCCTCGTCGCGCCACATGCCCCCGCGGTCGAGCCCCCACAGCCCGAGGGCGAGCATGACGAGCACCGGCCCGAGCACGGCCGCGGCCTCCGCGCGCCCGACCTGCCACCGCCCCACGCACTTGCTGAGCATGGGTCGACCTTGTGGGAGTAGGTCACCTCTCTTGCGCATTGACGGCGTATCGTCCCGGATTACCCATCCGTGCGGCTTACGATCCGGCCTTGATGAGCGCCTCGACGAAACTCCGCCGCCTGGTCCCGCTCGCCGTCGGCTGGCTGGCCGCCCGCGGCCTGATGCTGTGGATGCTGGCTCACGACGACCTCGTGCCGCTCGGCCGGGGCGGGGTCTCGCGCGAGGTGGAGAACCTGTACTTCCGCTGGTACGGCGTCCTGTCGCACGGCTCGTTCCCGTCGGGGGACCGCCTGTGGCAGTACCCGCCCGGCGCCGGCCCGGTACTGCTGTCGCCCGGGCTGCTGCCCGCCCTGACCTACCTCCAGGCCTTCGTGACCCTCACGCTCCTCACGGACGCGGTGATCACCGCGGCACTCGCGCGCGCGGGAACGCGACCGGGCCGCAGCACGGCCGGGGCGTGGCTGTGGACGGCGAGCCTGCCCCTGCTGCTGCACATCCCACTGGCCCGCTACGACGTGCAGGTCACCGCCTTCGCCGTGCTCTCCCTGCTGGCCTCGTCGCGGTCCCCGCGCGTGTGCGGCGCGTTCGCCGCCCTGGGGGCGCTGGTCAAGGTGTGGCCCGCCCTGGCGCTCATCGGCACGCCGCGCGGGCGCACCACCCGGGAGGCGTGGACCTCGGCCGCCGTGACGACGGCGGTCCTGCTCGCGGCCCTCGCGGCCCTCTTCGACCACCCCTTCGACTTCCTGCGCCAGCAGGGCGGCCGGGGCGTGCAGATCGAGTCGCTCGGCGGCACGGTCCTCGGCCTCGCGCGCCATGCCGGCTGGCCGGGGCAGGTGCGCTACCAGTACGGCGCCATGGAGTTCGTAGGCCCCCATGTGCCCCTGGTCGCCGCCGCCTCGCTCGCGCTCACCGTGGCCGCCTTCGGGCTGCTGCTGCTGTGGCGGGTGCGCGCCCGCCGCTGGACGCCGTCGACACCGTTCGACGCCGCGCTCGCCGCCGTCCTGCTCTTCACCGTCACGAGCCGGGTGATCAGCCCCCAGTACATGGTGTGGCTGCTCGGCCTGTCCGCCGTGTGCCTGACCGCACGGCACACCGGTCAGCGGCCGGTGGCGGTGCTCGTCGTGGCCGCGACCGCGGTCAG
Organism: Streptomyces sp. NPDC026417; assembly: GCF_055567695.1. Classification (NCBI taxonomy): domain Bacteria; kingdom Bacillati; phylum Actinomycetota; class Actinomycetes; order Kitasatosporales; family Streptomycetaceae; genus Streptomyces; species Streptomyces sp. NPDC026417. The sequence continues at coordinate 37,793 of NZ_JBVHPY010000011.1, read as the reverse complement.
CTCGGTCGCGTACCCGGGCATGTACGGGGAGGTCGTCGACAGCACCTGGACGGGCTGCCTGCTGATGGTCCTCCGCAACGGCCTGCTGGCCGCAGCCGCGGTGCTGTCCTTCCGGCGCCTGTGGCGGTCCGGGCTCTGCGTGCCGGAGCGGACGGGACCGGACGCGTCCACGCGGAACCAACACCCGATTCCGGTCGTTTTCCGTACAAGACACTGAAATGCCGCATACATACTTATTCGGAAATATCTCCCCTACCGCTCCGGCCGTGGACTCCATGCACCCTCACCCCGCCCAGGTCTCCGTCGTCGTCATCGGCTACAACGACGCCCCGCACGTCGCCGGCGCCGTGCGCTCCGCGCTCGCCCAGGGGCCGGCGGTGCGCGAGGTGATCGCCGTCGACGACTGCTCCACGGACGGCAGTCCGGAGCTGCTCGACGCCCTGGCCGCCGGAGAGCCCCGGCTGTCGGTGCTGCACCGCACCGTCAACAGCGGCGGCTGCGGCAGCCCCCGCAACGACGGCATCGACGCGGCCGCGGCACCGTACGTGATGTTCCTCGACAGCGACGACGTGCTGCCGCCCGGCGCGGTGGACGCACTCCTCACCGCGGCCGCCGGGCACGACGCACAGGTCGCGGCCGGGCTGTGCGTGCGGCGGGAGCTGCCCTCGGGCCGCGAGACCCCCTGGCAGGCGGGGCTGTACGCGCGGCCCGCCCTCGTCGCCAGGCCCGCGCGGCGCACCCGGCTCGTCCACGACACACTCTGCGTCAACAAGCTCTACCGCACCGACTTCCTGCGCGCCCACGGCATCCGCTTCCCCGAAGGGCGCTTCACGTACGAGGACTTCGTGTTCACCGCGCGCGTCCTGGCCGCCGGACCACGCGTCGCGCTGGTGCCCGACCGGGTGTACGTGTGGCACGTCCGCAGGGCGGCCGCGCACCTGTCCATCTCGCTGGACCGGGGCGGCATCGACAACTGGCGCGCCCGCATCGAGGCGAACCGCCTGGCGTACGAGATCCTCCTCGGCGCCGGGGAGAAGCGGCTGGCCCGGGCGGTGCGCGCCAAGTTCCTCGACCACGAGGTGCGCATGTACGCGCGCGAACTGGAGCTGCGCGACCCCGATTACCGGCGGGCCTGGTGGGAGTGCACGCGCGCGTACCTCGCCACCTTCGACGCGGCCGACCTGGCGCAGGCGCCCGCACCGGGCCGGGTGATCGCCCGTCTCGTCCGGGCCTGCGACGCCCCGCGCGATCTGGCCCGCGTGAAGGAGCTGGCGGCCCGGCCGGCGCGGCTCTGCCCGCCCTACGCGCGCGCCGCCGACGGCACGCCGGTCTGGTCGGCGGACCTTCCGCAGGTGGAGCTGGAGCACCTGCCGGAGCGGCCGGTGCGGCTGCTGCCGGTCGCCGTGGACGCGGAGCTGCGGCCCCGGGCGCGCGAGATGCGGCTGCGCCTGCACGAGCTGTACGGCCGGATGGCGGAAGCGGGTCCCGCGTCCGTGGAGGTCGAGTTCGTGCACCGGGAGGACGGGCGGGTGGGCCTGCGCCGTACCGCCTTCTTCGCCGCGGATCCCGCCGCCGGCACCTGGTCCGCCGGGACGGCCGTGGACCTGGCGGCGCTCGGCTCGGGCACCTGGGACGTGCGCCTGCGGCTGCGCTTTGACGACGGTACGAGCCGCGACACCACCCCCCACGCCCTCGCCGGGCCGGGGCTGCTGCGCCGCACGGCGGTCCCGAGCAGGCGGCACGGCATCCTGCTCGTACAGCCGTACGCCACCCACGCGGGGGCGCTGGCACTGCGGCTCGCGCCCGGTTGGCGAGGATTGACAGCAGTCGTCCGTCGCAGGCTCGCGCGCCTGCTTCACTGAGACACGACCGACCGCCCTCCCCCACCCGGGGCCGGGCACACACTCACCGAGGCTCACTGACGAGGGGACGGCCGACATGACCTGGCTGATCACCGGCGGCGCCGGCTACATCGGGGCGCACGTGGTGCGCGCGATGACCGAGGCGGGCGAACGGGCCGTGGTCTACGACGACCTGTCCACCGGCATCGCCGAGCGGGTCCCCGCGGACGTCCCGCTGGTCGTCGGCTCGACCCTGGACGCCGAGCTGCTGGCCCGGACCTGCACGGAGCACCGGGTCACCGGCGTCGTCCATCTGGCGGCGAAGAAGCAGGTCGGCGAGTCGGTGGAGCTCCCGCTGCACTACTACCGCGAGAACGTCGAGGGACTGCGGGTGCTGCTGGAGACCGTGACGGCCGCCGCGGTCCCCTCCTTCGTGTTCTCCTCCTCCGCCGCGGTGTACGGCATGCCCGACGTGGACCTGGTCACGGAGGAGACCCCGTGCGTCCCGATGAGCCCCTACGGCGAGACGAAACTCGCGGGCGAGTGGCTGGTCCGGGCGGCCGGCCGGGCCTCGGGGCTGTCCACGGCGTCGCTGCGCTACTTCAACGTGGCGGGGGCGGCGGAGCCCGAACTCGCCGACGTCGGCGTCTTCAACCTCGTCCCCATGGTGTTCGAACGGCTGACGGACGGCGCGCCGCCGCGGATCTTCGGAGACGACTACCCGACCCCGGACGGCACGTGCGTGCGCGACTACATCCACGTGGTGGACCTGGCGGAGGCGCACGTGGCCGCGGCCCGCGCCCTCCAGGCCTCGCCGGGCACCCACCTGACACTCAACATCGGACGCGGGGAGGGGGTCTCGGTGCGCGAGATGATCGACCGCATCAACGCGATCACCGGCTACGACACTCCCCCGACGGTCACCCCCCGCCGCCCCGGCGACCCGGCCCGGGTCGTCGCCTCCGCGGACCGGATCGCCGCGGAACTGGGCTGGAAGGCCAAGTACGACGTCCAGGACATGATCACGTCGGCCTGGGACGGCTGGGTCCGCCTGCACCCCGGAGCCGCCCGCAGCTGACCGACGCCCGCGCCGGGGGCCGCCGCGCGACGCCCGCGCTCGGGGCCGCCGCGGCCGACCGGTGACCGCGCCCGGAGCCGCCGGGGCCGACCGGTGCCCGCGCCCGGGGACCAGTCGGCGATCGACGGGCCCCGCGCTCCGGGGCGCGCCGCGGCCGGCACCCGAGGGCCCGGGGCCCGGTTGTCCGTGGGTCAGAGAGCCTTGAGGGCCGCCGCCGTGGCCCTCGCCAGGCCCGCCAGGTAGCCCTTCGGGAGTCCGGGGCCGCGGACCACGACCGCGCGCCAGTAGAGCGGGCCGGACACCAGGTCGAGGGCGAGGTCCTCGTCGACGCCCTCGCGGATCTCGCCGCGCGCCGCGGCGGCCGCCACGATGCCGCTCGCCACGCCCTGCTGGCCCTCGCGCAGCGCCTTCTGCATGGCCTCGGCGAGGTCGGGATTGCGCGCCGCCTCGGCCTGCAGGTCGGGGATGATCTGGCCGGCGACCGGGTGGCGCAGGGCACGGGACGTGACCTCGTACAGCAGCCGCAGGTCGCCTTCGAGCGAGCCCGTGTCCGGCGCGGGCAGCCCCTGGACCGCGACCGCGGAGACCAGGTCCAGCACGAGGTGCAGCTTGGAGCGCCAGCGCCGGTACACCGCCGTCTTGCCGACGCCCGCCCGCCGGGCGATGCCCTCGATGGACATGCGGGCGTAGCCGACCGCGGCGAGTTCCTCGAACACGGCCGACCGGATGGCCTCGGTGACGTCCTCCCGGAGCACGGCGGCCCCGGCGGGTGCCCTGCGGCGCGGCGCCCGGTCCGTGTCGGGCCCCGGCGAGTCGGCGTTCGTCGTCATGCCGACCAGCATAGGCCGGTACGACGAAACGGTTGCGTTCCGACGTCGGCAGGTCCTACGCTCACGTTACGACGATACGGTCCCGTCCCGACGTAAAGCGCCGGTCGAGCCGGCGCGGGAAGACGACGGCGACGGACCCCGCACCCCGCCCCCCGAGCGAAAGCAGCGGATGTGAGCCAGGTTCTCCACGCACCGCCCCCCGCGACCGCGTCCGCCCCCGTGGCCGAGACCCCGGAGCAACTGGCCGCGCGGTACGGCCTGACCGTCAGCGGCGCCCGTCCCTCGCTGCCCGCCTACGTGCGCCTGCTGTGGGCCCGCCGGCACTTCATCACGGCCTTCGCCACCGCCAAGCTGACCGCCCAGTACAGCCAGGCGAGGCTCGGCCAGATCTGGCAGGTGGCGACCCCGCTGCTGAACGCGGCGGTCTACTACTTCATCTTCGGCATCCTGATGGGCACCAAGCACGGGGTCCCGGACTTCGTCCCGTTCCTGGTCACGGGCGTCTTCGTGTGGACGTTCACGCAGAGCTCGATCATGGCGGGCACCCGCGCGATCTCCGGCAGCCTCGGCCTCGTCCGGGCGCTGCACTTCCCGCGGGCCGCGCTGCCGGTCTCGTACTGCCTGCAACAGCTCCAGCAGCTGCTGTTCTCGATGGCCGCCCTGGTGGTGATCCTGCTCTGCTTCGGCGTGCCGGTCACCGCCTCCTGGCTGCTCGTCGTCCCGGCGCTCACCCTGCAGTTCGTCTTCAACGCGGGCGTGGCCATGGTCGTCGCCCGGATGGGTGCGAAGACCCCCGACATCGCGCAGCTGATGCCCTTCCTGCTGCGCACCTGGATGTACGTCTCGGGCGTCATGTGGAGCATCGACCGGATGCTGGACGACCGGGACATCCCGCACGCGGTGCTGGTCGCCCTGCAGTGCAATCCGGCCGCCGTCTACATCGACCTCATGCGGTTCGCGCTGATCGACAGCTTCCACGGAAGCCAGCTCCCGGCCCATGTGTGGGCGCTGGCGGCCGGCTGGGCGCTGCTCGCGGGCGCCGGCGGTTTCATCTACTTCTGGAAGGCTGAGGAGACCTACGGCCGTGGCTGACACCCTGACGAAGGACACTGGACGCACGAGCGGGACCGGCACCGCCGGCCCCGTCCCCACCGTCGTCGCCGACGGCGTCGACATCGTCTACCGCGTCAACGGCACCGGAGCCGGCCGCGGCACCGCCACCGCCGCGCTCAACCGGATACTGCGGCGCAGGAGGACCGAACAGGCGGCGGGCGTCCGTACGGTGCACGCCGTCAGGAACGTCTCGTTCACGGCGTACCGCGGCGAGGCCATCGGCCTGATCGGGACCAACGGCTCCGGCAAGTCCACCCTGCTCAAGGCGGTCGCGGGCCTGCTTCCGGTCGAGAACGGCAGGATCTACACCGACGGCCAGCCCTCGCTCCTCGGGGTGAACGCGGCGCTGATGAGCGACCTGACCGGCGAGCGCAACGTGTTCCTCGGCGGGCTGGCGATGGGCATGTCCCGGGAACAGGTGCGGGAGCGGTACCAGGAGATCGTCGACTTCTCGGGCATCAACGAGAAGGGCGACTTCATCACCCTGCCGATGCGCACCTACTCCTCCGGCATGGCCGCCCGGCTGCGGTTCTCCATCGCCGCCGCCAAGGACCACGACGTCCTGATGATCGACGAGGCGCTGGCCACGGGCGACCGCTCCTTCCAGAAGCGGTCCGAGGCGCGCATCCGGGAGCTGCGCAAGCACGCGGGCACGGTGTTCCTGGTCAGCCACAACAACAAGTCGATCCGCGACACCTGCGACCGCGTGCTGTGGCTGGAGCGCGGCGAACTGCGGATGGACGGGCCCACGGCGGAGGTCCTCAAGGAGTACGAGAGGTTCACCGCGAAGTAGCGCAGGGCGGTCCACCGGGCCGCGGGGTCAGCGCTCCAGGAAGGTGAACAGGTCCTCCCAGCGCCGCACGATCTCCTCGGGCGTGTAGCGTCGGATGTTCGCCCGCGCCGCCTCCCCGATCCGGTCCCTGAGCTCCGCGTCGGATATCAACCGGTCGAGCAGGCGGGCGAGTTCGCCGGTGTTGCCGAGGGCGGCGAGGAGGCCGTCCTCACCGTCGCGGACGATCTCGCGGACGCCCGGCGCGCAGTCGAAGGCGGCACACGCCAGGCCGGAGGCCATGGCCTCCATCAGGGCCAGCGGGAAGCCCTCGCCGCGTGAGGACAGCACGAACACGGAGCCGGTCCGCAGGGCGCCCGGCACATCGCCGGTCCGGCCCATCCACCGCACCGAGCCGTCGAGGCCGAGGGCCGTGCTCTGCGTCCGCAGAACCTCCTCGTCCTCGCCGGAGCCGTAGATCCGCAAGCTCCAGTCCGGGTGCCGCGGCGCGACCTCGGCCCAGGTGTCGAGAAGCAGGTCGACGCCCTTCTGGTCCGTCAGCCGGCCGACGCTGACCACGGCCTGCGCGGTGCGCGGCGACGGCTCGTCCGGCAGGAACGGCAGCGGGTTCGGCATGAAGGAGGCGTTGTCCATGCCGTGCCGGATCCACAGGTCGGCGTCCTCACGGGTGAGCGCCAGCATCCGGTCCACGTCGCGGTAGTACCGCCGCACCCGCCGGTACCGGGAGGTCGTGCGGGAGCAGGCGAAGGACTCGTGGCTCATGCCGATGACCGTCATCCCGGTGGTGTCGGCCTGCACGACCCATTCCATGGCCCACACCTGCGTGACGATCACGACGGCACCGGGGCGCGCGGACCGGAACAGCGCGGTGAGCCGGTCCGCCCGGAGGCGCACACCGGCCGCGCGCGCCGCCCGCAGCCTGCGCCGCGCCGGGCTGAGCCGCGCCGGACCGCGGGCGGGTGCGACGCGCGGCGGGTGGACGTCGTACAGCGTCGTGGTGGGGTACGGGAGTGCGCCGAGTTCCTGGGCGACCGCGGGCTCGGTGATCCCGACGACGTGGACCCGGTGGCCGCGCTCGGTGAACAGCCGGGCCATCCGGTGCGACCAGCTGGTCACCCCGCCCAGTTCGTCGACGCTGTTGGAGACGAGGAAGATGTCCCGCCCGGCACGGCCGGGGGGCCCGGTGCGCCCGTCCGGCGCCGGGCTCCCGTCCCGCCCGCCGGGCCCGCTCACTCGGGCCTCCACCGGGAGAAGAACTGGTCGACGACGCTGCGCGCGGCGGTCCCCCGGTCGTACTCGCCGAAGTCGGCGACGAACCGCTCCCGCGCCGCCGCGAACTTCACGGCCTGCTCGTCCAGTGAGCCGAGGGCGGCGTGCAGTTCGTCCTCGGTGCGCACGACGGGGCCCGGCGCCCGCTCCAGCAGGTCGAAATAGGTGCCGCGCCCCTCGTGCACGTACTCCTCGTAGTCGTGGACGAGGAAGAACATCGGCCGGTCGAGGAGGGCGTAGTCGAACATCACCGACGAGTAGTCGGTGATCAGCGCGTCGGCGAGGGCCAGCAGCGGCGTCATGTCGTGGTGCGCGGTGACGTCGATGACCCGGCCCCGCACCGAGGGCGGGAGCACCACGTGGTTGAGGTAGTGCGAGCGGACCAGGAGGACGTGACGGTCGCCGAACGCGTCGGCGAAGCGCTCCACGTCGAAGGGCAGCTCGAACCGCTTCCGGCCGCCGCCGCGCTGCCGGAACGTCGGGGCGTAGAGCAGCACCGTCCGGTCGTCCGGGATGCCCAGCTCGGCGGCGAGCGGCCCGCGTTCCCGCACCCCGCCGGCGGCCGCCTCGCGCTCCCGGGCCCGCACGAGCGCGTCGTTGCGCGGGTAGCCGACCCTGAGGAGGGTCTTCTCCTGCAGCCGGAAGGCCCGCGCGAGGGTGCGGACGTCGTGCTCGGAGCGGATCAGGAACCGGTCGAAACGGTCCAGGGTGCGCTGCTGCGCCTCCTGCTCGGCACGCGACTTGAGCTTCCACTCGGCCTCGTCGAACCCCATCCGCTTGAGCGCCGAACCGTGCCACGTCTGCAGGTACGTGGTGCCGGGCCGCTTGGTGAGCTTCAGCGGGTAGCTCTGGTTGTCGACCCAGAACTCGGCCTGCGCGAGCGCCTTGAGATAGGGCAGCGACCAGCGGCGCAGCAGGGTGGCGTCGGCGGGGAAACCGTCCGGCCGCCCGGTGTACGACCACACCGCCTCGAAGCGGAGGCCCTGGCGGCGCATCTCCTCGTAGATGGCCCGGGGGCTGTCGCTGTACTGCCGGCCCAGGTGGCTCTCGAAGACGACGAGGCCCTTGCGCAGGGGCAGGCGGCTGAACACCTCGTGGTACACCCGCAGTTTGCTCTCGCCCGAGGCGATCCTCCCGCGGAGGGACCTGGCCTTGCGGTAGCCGGACTTGGCGAACCGGCCGGCCGGGCCCCGGACGCCCCTCAGCACCAGCTCGCCGGCCTTCTTGTCCGGCACCAGCCGGAAGGCGAGGTGGCCGCGGGTGGAGACCACGGGTTCCATGCGGTCGGCCACCAGCCGGGTGAGCAGGGGCCGTACGGGCAGCGGTCCGGCGGTCAGGTCCGCGTCGGCCGCCGTGAGCCGGGTCGAGGTGCGCACCCCGTCGACGTCCAGGTGCAGGCGGACGTCCCACACGGCGTCGACGATGCCGAGCGGCCGGACGGCGCCGAGATCGGCCGTGGCCTCCCAGCCGACCGCCGTGCCCTCGTGCCCGAGGGTGGTCACGGGGAAGCGGTAGGTGCGGAAGCGCACGCCCTTGCGCCGGGCGTAGAACTCCAGCTCCCCGGCGAGCCGGGCGCCGGGCGGGACGATGCCGAGGGGGTTGGTGATCCGCCCGGCCAGCCGGACGGTGCGGCCCGTCTGCGTGTACGCGGTGAGCGCGTTGCGCAGGAACATCCGCTCGATCGGCCGGGTGTGGTAGCCGAGTTCGGTGACGTCCAGGACGTGCCGGCCGAAGTCGTCGTCGAGGTGTTCGGCACACCAGTAGATCCGTCCGTCGCGCTCGACGAGCGGGGCGGAGATCTTGTCGCGGTTGGTCAGCGTGTCCACGGCGGGCAGCAGGTTCTCCCAGTCGCTCACCTGGAGGAGGTAGGCGCAGACCGCGTGGACGGGCTCGGCCTCGTCGAACGCGGCGCGGTCGATCGACTCCAGGTACTGCCGCGCGGCCGCGGCGAACTCCCGCCGGTAGGACGCGTCCCGGAAGGGCAGGTCGCGCAGGTGCAGCACGAGGTCGTGCTTGAGGAACTTGACGTCCTTGCGGAACTTGAGCTCCGGCAGGCCGCCGTCCGCGAGGAGCCGGTCGACGCGGCGGTGGATCTCCATGCGGTGGGCGAAGTTGGCGATCTCGTCGCGCCGGTTGCTGATGGACTTCACGGCCGTGGGCGTGGACTTCTCCACGACGTTCCAGTCGTAGACCCGGTTGGGGATGAGGGTGATGCGGCGGGCCGCCACGTACGCCTGCGCGGAGAAGAGGAGGTCCTCGTAGTGGATCCCGACGGGGAAACGGAGCCCCTCGTCCAGCAGGAACCGCCGGCGGTAGCACTTGTTCGTCGAGAGGGTGTCGAAGACCAGCAGGTCGGGCAGCTCCGAGACCGACTCCAGGGTGCGGGTCCGCTCGTACAGCCAGGGGTACCACTTGTTCTCCTTGCGCGTGCGCGAGTCGACGTGCACGCGGACGCAGAGGCCGGAGACGAGATCGGCGCCGGTGCTCTCGGCGGCCTCCAGCATGTTGCGGCAGGCGTTGCGCTCCAGCACGTCGTCGCTGTCGAGGAACAGGACGTACGCGCCGCGGGCCTCTTCGATGCCGCGGTTGCGGGGGGCGCCGCAGCCGCCGCTGTTCTCCGGCAGCCGGAGGGCACGGATGCGCTCGGGGTCCCCGGCGGCCAGCTCCCGCGCCACCTCGTACGAACCGTCCGTGCTGTGGTCGTCGACGATGACGATCTCGATGTCGCGCAGTGTCTGGTCCAGGACGGAACGCACGGCCGTGGGCAGCCTCGCCGCGTCGTTGTAGACGATCACGACCACGGACACGGCGGGCGCGGGGCGCTGATCCACGTTCATCCCATTGATGCTAGTTAGTCCCGGCGACATCGGCCCTGACGAACGCGCCCGGTCGTGCACCGGCCGGGCCGGCGGCGGGGCCGCGGGGCAGCGGAAAAGGGGGCGGGGGGGGGGGGGGGGGGGGGGGGGGGGGGGGGGGGGGGGGGGGGGGGGGGAGCGGGGGGGGGGGGGGGGGCAACTGCGTT
>NZ_JBVHPY010000011.1:0-27841 GCF_055567695.1 Streptomyces sp. NPDC026417 | reverse complement strand
TTTTCCTCCCCCCCCCTCCCCCCCCCCCCCCCCCCCCCCCCCCCCCCCCCCCCCCCCCCCCCCCCCCCCCCCCCCCCCCCCCCCCCCTCGACTGAGCCGGGGACTACGTGTGCGTCCGCAGCAGGGTCCTCATCGTCCGCATCGCCACGGACAGGTTCGCCAGGTCGAAGGAGTCCGAGCTCCGGATCTCCTCCAGGGTCGTACGGGCCCGTCCGAGGATCGCGGCGTTCTTCTCCTCCCAGGCCTTGAAACGCTGCTCGGGGGTCGACGTGCCGTTGCCGACGGCGAGGACGTCCGAGGTGAGCGCCGCGTGGGCCGCGTACAGGTCCTCGCGGATGGAGGCGCGGGCCATCGACTGCCAGCGGTCGGCCCGCGGGAGCTCGATGATGCGGTCCATCAGCTGGGTGATGCTCAGGCGGTCGGCGAGGTCGTAGTACACCTCGGCGACGGCCATCGGGTCCTTGCCCATGCGGTCGGCCACCGCGACGATGTCCAGCGTCGGGAAGGCGGAGGAGAACCCCGCCACCCGCGTGGCGAGCCCGTCCGGGACACCGGCGCCCGACAGCTCGTCGTAGATCTGCTGGTACCACTCCTGGTCCGCGCCGCGCAGCAGCTTCGGCAGCTCGCCCCAGACCTTCTCGACACCCTCACTGAAGAACGAGATCGTCTCGGCGAGCTGCAGGGGCTGCGGCCGGTTGTTGAGCAGCCAGCGCGTGCCGCGCTCGACGAGCCGGCGGGAGTGCAGGCGGATCCGGGTCTGCACGTCCGCGTCCACCACGTTGTCGAGCGCCTCGACGGCGTCCCACACCGCACTGGACCCGAAGATCGCGCGGGCCGCCGTCTGCGCCCGGACGATCTCCTCCAGGGAGGCCCCGGTCTCCTCGCGCAGCCGGTGCAGGAAGCTGGTGCCGCCGGTGTTGACGGTGTCGTTGACGAGCACCGTGGTGACGATCTCGCGGCGCAGCGCGTGCGCGTCGATCTGCTCGCGGAACCGCTCGCGCAGCGCCGTCGGGAAGTAGGCGAACGCCAGCTTCTGCAGGTACGGGTCGTCGGGCAGCGAGGTGGCGAGCAGCTCGTCGGACACGGTGATCTTCGTGTACGCGAGGAGGACCGCCGTCTCGGGGCCGGTGAGCCCCTGACCGCTGTTCAGGCGCTCGCGGATCTGCCGGTCGGTGGGCAGGAACTCCAGGGCCCGGTTCAGGTGGCCCTCGCGCACCAGGTGCCGGATGAACCGCTGCTGGGCGTGGAGCATGCTGCCGGACTGGGCGAGCGCGTTGGCGATCGCGGTGTTCTGCGCGTAGTTGTTGCGCAGGACCAGCTGTCCGACCTCGTCGGTCATCTCGGCGAGCAGCTTGTTGCGCTGCTTGACGGTCAGATCGCCGTTGGCCACCACCGCGTTGAGCAGGATCTTGATGTTCACCTCGTGGTCGGAGGTGTCCACGCCCGCGCTGTTGTCGATGGCGTCGGTGTTGATCCGCCCGCCGGCCTGCGCGAACTCGATCCGGCCGAGCTGGGTCAGGCCGAGGTTGCCGCCCTCGCCGACGACCTTGACCCGCAGGTCGGCGCCGTCGACGCGGATCGCGTCGTTGGCCTTGTCGCCCACGTCGGCGTGCGACTCGGCGGCGGACTTCACGTAGGTGCCGATGCCGCCGTTCCACAGCAGGTCGACCGGCGCGGTGAGGATCGCCCTCATCAGGTCGGCCGGGGTCATCTTGGTGACGCCGGCCTCGATGCCGAGGGCCTCGCGGATGTGCGCGTTGACCGGGATGGCCTTGGCGGTACGCGGGAAGACGCCGCCGCCGGCCGAGATCAGCTCGCTGTCGTAGTCGGCCCAGCTGGACCGCGGCAGCTCGAAGAGGCGGCGGCGCTCGGCGTACGAGGTGGCCGCGTCCGGCTTCGGGTCGATGAAGATGTGCCGGTGGTCGAAGGCGGCGACCAGGCAGATGTGCTCGGACAGCAGCATGCCGTTGCCGAACACGTCACCCGACATGTCGCCGACGCCGACCGCCGTGAAGTCCTCGGTCTGCGTGTCGTGCCGCAGTTCCCGGAAGTGCCGCTTCACCGACTCCCAGGCGCCGCGGGCGGTGATGCCCATCTTCTTGTGGTCGTATCCGGCGGAGCCGCCGGAGGCGAAGGCGTCGCCGAGCCAGAAGTTGTACGACTCGGCGACCTCGTTGGCGATGTCCGAGAACGTCGCGGTGCCCTTGTCGGCGGCGACGACGAGGTAGGTGTCCTCGCCGTCGTGCCGGACCACGTCGGCCGGGGGCACGACCTCGCCGCCGACCATGTTGTCGGTGATGTCGAGCAGCGCCGAGATGAAGGTCTTGTAGCTGCGGATGCCCTCGGCCATCCAGGCGTCGCGGTCCGCGGCCGGGTCCGGCAGCTGCTTGGCGACGAAGCCGCCCTTGGCTCCGACGGGCACGATGACGGTGTTCTTCACCATCTGCGCCTTGACCAGACCGAGGATCTCGGTGCGGAAGTCCTCACGCCGGTCCGACCAGCGCAGACCGCCGCGGGCGACCTTGCCGAACCGGAGGTGGACACCCTCGACGCGCGGCGAGTACACCCAGATCTCGTACGCCGGGCGCGGCGCCGGGAGGTCCGGGATGGCCTGCGGGTCGAACTTCATGGAGACGTACTCGTGCGGCTTCCCGCCGACCGCCTCCTGGAAGAAGTTGGTGCGCAGGGTCGCCTTGATCAGGTTCAGGAAGGAGCGCAGGATGCGGTCCTCGTCGAGCGAGGCGACCTGGTCGAGGGCGGCGTCCAGCTCCTCCATCAGCGCGTCGGTCAGCTCGACGCCCGCCCGCTGCCGCTCCGGCGACATCCGCGCCTCGAAGAGCGAGACCAGCAGCCGGGTCGTGTGGACGTTGTTGCGGAGGGTGTCCTCCATGTAGTCCTGGCTGAAGGTGGAACCGGCCTGGCGCAGGTACTTGGCGTACGCCCGGAGCACCATCGCCTGGCGCCAGTTGAGCCCGGCGCTCAGGACGAGGGCGTTGAAGCCGTCGTTCTCGGCCTGGCCGGTCCAGGTGGCGGCGAAGGCCTCCTGGAACCGCTCGCGCCCGTCGTCGCCGAGGTAGTCCCCGCTGCCGTTCTGCGACTTGGGCAGGCGCAGTCCGAAGTCGTAGATCCAGGCGGTCGTCCGGTCCGAGCAGCGCAGCTCGTAGGGGCGCTCGTCGGTGACCTCGACGCCCATCCGGTTGAGCGCAGGGAGGACGGCGGAGAGCGAGACCTGCTCGCCGGTGCGGTAGATCTTGAAGCGGCGCTCGCCGGGGGCGGCACCCACCGGCTCGTACAGGCTGAGCGCGAAGTCCTTGGGCTGCTCGCGCTGCTCCCGGGTGAGCTGCTGGAGGTGGACCAGGTCGGCGACGGCGGCGCGCGGGGTGTGGTCGGCCTTGTAGCCCTCGGGGAAGGCGTTGCCGTAGCGGCGCAGCAGTTCGGCGGCGCGCTCCTCGCCGCACTCGGCGGTCAGCGCCTCCGCGAAGCCGTCGGCCCAGGAGCGGGCGGCCTCGACGAGGCGCGCCTCGATGCGCTCCTTGTCGCTGTCGGACAGCTGCGGCAGCTCGGTGCCCTGCGGGACCCGGACCACGAAGTGCAGGCGGGAGAGGATCGACTCGGTGTTCCAGGCGGTGAAGTCGACGCTGATGCCGCCGAGCTCCTCCTTGAGGATGTCGATGATCCGCAGCCGGACGCCGGTGGTGTAGCGGTCGCGCGGGAGGTAGACGAGCGCCGAGTAGTAGCGGCCGTACTCGTCCTGGCGCAGGTAGAGGCGCAGCCGGCGCCGCTCCTGGAGGTACAGGACACTGGTGACGATGGCCCGCAGCTCGTCGACCGGGGTCTGGAACAGCTCGTCGCGCGGGTAGGTCTCCAGGATCTGGAGCAGGTCGCGTCCGTCGTGGCTGTTGGGCGAGAATCCGGCGCCCTTGAGGACCTCCTCGACCTTGCGGCGGATGACGGGCACCCGGCGCACGGACTCCGTGTAGGCGGCGGAGGAGAAGAGGCCGAGGAAGCGCCGCTCGCCGACGACGTTCCCGTTCTCGTCGAACTTCTTCACGCCGACGTAGTCGAGGTACGAGGGCCGGTGCACGGTGGCCCGGCTGTTGGCCTTGGTCAGGACCAGGAGCTTGTGCTCGCGGGCCTTGGCGCGGGCGTCGGCGGGCAGCCGCTCGAAGGACGGGCTGACCGGGTGGCTGTCGTCGCCGCCGTGCTGCGGGTCGGAGCGCAGGATGCCGAGGCCGGTGCCGGGCACGGCGGCCAGGGAGTCGTCGTCCCGCAGCTGGTACTCGCGGTAGCCGAGGAAGGTGAAGTGGTCGTCCGCGAGCCAGCGCAGCAGCTCGCGCGCCTCCTCGACCTCCTGGTCGCGCAGGTCGTCGGCGGTCGGCTCGCCGGGCAGCTCGGCGGCGATGCGCAGGGCACCGTCGCGCATCTTCTCCCAGTCCTCGACCGACTCGCGCACGTCGGACAGGACGCGCAGCAGGTCGGCGGTGATCTGCTTCAGATCGGCGCGGTCGGTCTCGCGGTCGATCTCGACGTGGATCCAGGACTCGACGGAGGCGTCGTGGGGGAGGTCGCCGCCCGGCCGGTCCGGCAGCACCTCGATCAGCTTGCCGGTCAGATCACGCCGTACCACGAACTGCGGGTGGATGACGACGTGGATGCCGCGCCCCTGGCGCGACAGCTCGTTGGTCACGGAGTCGACGAGGAAGGGCATGTCGTCGGTGACGACCTCGACGACCGAGTGCGTGCAGGTCCAGCCGTTCTCCTCCACGGTCGGCGTGTGGACCCGGACGTTGGCCGTACCCTGCGGGCGGTTCTCGGCCAGCCGGTAGTGCGAGAAGGCGGCTCCGAAGATGTCGACCGGGTCGCGGTCGGTGAGGTCCTCCGGGGCGGTGTGCAGGTAGTAGCGCTGGAGGAACGCGAGCACGGTGTCCCGGTCGGGTGTGCCCTCGCCCGTCGTCCCGGTCGGTAGGTGCCCCCCGACCGGGCTGTTCTCAGCTACCCGGGCGGCCCGTTCGAGCAGCTCGGCCTTTGCTTCGTCCAGCTTGGTCTGCATTGTCCTCTGACTCCTGTCGCGCGCCGTTGCGTGACGTTGAAGGAAGTTCGGTCTCTTCTTTGACATGACGCCGAGACGCGGGGTGTCCGGTCTGTTCCGACGCTATGCCGCATGAAGACACGGGCGAGGGGTTATCGGCCATTTTCGGCGCCCCTGCCGACTGTGACGCTGCTCTCGGCAGCGCCGGTTCGCCACGGGTACCGAGGGCACGGGAGGCGTTGGGCGCCATCGGCGTCCTGGCCGCCTCTGCCGCCCCGGCCCGCCCGACCCGCCCGCGAGGACCAGCGAGCGCCGCCCGGACACGGATGTCGTCCGTGGTCTCCGGGCGCAGGGCAGGGGCGACGATGCCCCCGCGAGATATCGCGCTGATCACGCCACCAGGCTATCGCCCCCCACCCGGGCTGAGTCATGAGCCGTATGTGTACAAAAGCAGGGGTCGAACTTTGACACTCTGCACAGGGACGAATGCCGGGGTTCTGCGCATGCGCGGGCGCCGCGTCACGGCAGACCGGGTACGGCAGCCGTCGCGGACGCCACCGGGGCACCGTCCGGAAGCCCACCCGCCGGGACGGGCCCACCTCCTCCCGGGCGAGCGGGGAGGGCCCCGGGGTCGGCGCGCGGCCGCCGAGCGACGCTTCGGGGGCCGGGCTTCGCCGCAGGTCAGGCTGCCAGCCGCTCGGCCTCCTCGACCGCCTCGTGCAGGCTGTCCACCACCGGCACACCCACGGTCTCCAGGCTGGCCCGACTGTGGGAACCGCCGGTGTAGAGGACCGCCTTGGCCCCGACGTGCAGGGCGGCGACCGCGTCGTCGGCGGCGTCCCCGATCACGACCGTGCGCGCGGGGTCGACCTGGGCGAGCGCGCCGATGTGCCGCACCATGTGCTCGGCCTTGCTGCCGCCGGACGGCCCGGTCCGCCCGTCGACCCGCAGGAAGTGCGACTCGATGCCGAAGCCGCGCACCAGCGGGACCAGCTCCTCATGCCCGTACATGCTGAGGATGGACTGGCTGCGCCCCGTGGAACACCACTCCGCCAGCAGGGCCGGCACGCCCTCGGTGAGCGCGCAGGCCGTCCGGTGCTCCGCGTAGTACCGGTGGAAGATCTCGTCCATGACCAGCCACTCCGCCTCGGTCGGCAGCCGGCCGATCAGCCGCTCGTAGAACTTGGGCACCGGGACGCAGTACAGCGACCGGTACCGCTCCAGCGTGAGCGGCGGGATTCCCAGCTCGGCGAACGCGGCGTTCGTCGCGCCGATGATCGCGGCGTTGTCGTGGAACAGCGTGCCGTTCCAGTCCCACACGATGTGCGCTGCTTCGTGCTTCCCCATGAACAGAAAATACCCGGCCCGACCGACATCCGACCGCGGGCGTCCGTACTCCGCCCGCTCCCGTCAGTCGCCGCGCCCCACCAGGTTGGGGATCTCCTGCGTCGCGTACCAGAGCAGCTCGTGGTCCTCGGCGCCGTCGACGGTGAACTGGGCGTCGTCGTCCCCGAGGTCCGCGGCGCCCAGCGCGTCGGCGGCGGCGGTGACGTCCGCCTCCGCCTCGTCGGAGTCGACGTGCACGGCGGCCGCCTTGGCGAGCCGGAGGGGGCCCGCGACCCGCACCTCGCCGAGCGCCGTCGGGTCGAGCCCCCGGTCCGGGTCGGCCTGCGCGGCGCCGTCGGCGACGTCGACCGCGACGACGACCCGCCTGCGCGGAGCACCGGGGTCGACCGCGATCAGACGCAGGGAGGCGAGCGCGGCCCGGTTCAGCGCCGCGTACTCCAGCTCCTCCATGTCGTCCGAGAGGTACCACTCGCGCAGCGCGGGCGTGACGGCGTACGCGGCGACCGCTCCCGCCCCCAGCTCTCCCGTCTTGTACGCCTCGGCGAGACCGGAGAGGGTCAGGGGGACGTAGACGCGCATGGCTATCCGCTTTCGTTGGTCGGAGGGCCCCCGGGAGGGCGGTTCCCGCGCCTCGGGAAGGGCCTTCAGGATACGTGCGGGCGTCCCCTTTCGGGTCCCGGGCCGTACGGCGGCGGCCGTCCACCCCGTGCCCGGCGTTCACCCGGTGCACCCCGGCTCCGCCTTGCCCCGGCGCCGGGCCGCTCACTCTGATAGGTGAACGGCCCGGCCCGCTCCGACACCCGCCCGCGGTCCTTGCCGCCGTCCCGGGCGGCCCCGTACAAGATCCCCACCAGCAAGTTACCGCCCGGTATTCGGCCGGGTTCCAGGAAACGGGGACACCACATGAACAAGGTGATGACCAGGTCCAGGCGCAGTCCCGGCGGCCGCCCGCCCGTACGCCACGACACGCGCCGACCGGGCGGCACCCCGCCCCGCGCCCCGGGCGGCGGTGCGCCGCGCGCCGTGCCCCGCGGCGACCGGCCGTCCCCCGCGGCCCCGGTCCGCAACCCCCCGCCGGGAGCGGCCCCGGCCGCGCCCGCGCCGGCCTCCCCGCCCCGCACCTGCTCCCCCACCGACGCGCTCACCCCGGCTCCCCGGCCCCGGCCCACCGACGTCTTCGCCGACCGCCTCCTCGCCGTCCTCAGCGGCGGGCGGCCCGTCCACTCCATGCTGCGCCACACCGCGGGCCGCGCCTACGACGAACTGGCCTGGCTGGCCGAGCACAACCCGCTGCGCACCCGCGGGGCCCGCCCCGTCGTCCGGGACATCGGCTACTACGTCCCGCGGCCGGGCGCCGTCGAGGTCTTCGCCCGGATCGGCGCGGGTGAGCAGCTCCGGGCCATGGCCTTCCGCCTGGAGCAGGGGCCCGACCTGCGCTGGCGCTGCACGGCCGTGGAACTGGGCGGCCCCCGCATGCCCCGCCCGGACGACGACTGAAGCCGCGCCCGGACCGGCCGCGCCCCGGCTCCGGGAGCGCGCGGCAACGCGAAGGGCCGGACACCTCGAAGGATGCCCGGCCCTGACCCGCCCCCGTCGCTCACGCGACCGTCCGAGGCGGTGCCGTGTCGTGCGGTACCCGCGTCCGGCGGACCCGGGCCGTACGGCGGCGCCTACTTCTTGCGGCGCCGGCCGCCCTTCTGCTGCTTGCGGCGCTCCGCGCGCGTGAGACCGTCGGCCTCGGAACGCACCGGCTCGTCGTCGACGAAGTCGCCCTCGACGATGCCGCCCTCGCCGTCCACGGTGGGGGCGGAGAAGTGCAGCCGGTCCGGCCGCTGCGGGGCGTCGAGGCCCTTGGCGCGGATCTCCGGACGCGCGCCCGCGGCGACGGCGTCCTCCTTCTGCAGCGACGGCGCGGCGTCCTGCACCGGGACCTCCTCGACCTGCTGCTCGACCTGGACCTCCAGGTTGAACAGGTAGCCGACGGACTCCTCCTTGATGCCGTCCATCATGGCGGTGAACATGTCGAAGCCCTCGCGCTGGTACTCGACCAGGGGGTCCTTCTGCGCCATGGCGCGCAGGCCGATGCCCTCCTGGAGGTAATCCATCTCGTAGAGGTGCTCGCGCCACTTGCGGTCCAGGACCGACAGCACGACCCGGCGCTCCAGCTCACGCATGATCTCGGAGCCGAGCTGCTCCTCACGAGCCGCGTACTGCTCGTGGATGTCGTCCTTGATGGACTCGGAGATGAACTCGGCGGTCAGACCGGCGCGGTCACCGGCCGCGTCCTCCAGCTCCTCGACGGTGACCTTCACCGGGTAGAGCTGCTTGAAGGCGCCCCACAGCCGGTCCAGGTCCCACTCCTCGGCGAAGCCCTCGGCGGTCTCGGCCGCGATGTACGCGTCGATCGTGTCGTCCATGAAGTGCTGGATCTGCTCCTGCAGGTCCTCGCCCTCCAGGACGCGGCGGCGCTCGCCGTAGATGACCTCGCGCTGCCGGTTGAGCACCTCGTCGTACTTCAGGACGTTCTTGCGGGTCTCGAAGTTCTGCGTCTCCACCTGCGACTGGGCGGAGGCGATGGCCCGGGTGACCATCTTGTTCTCGATCGGCACGTCGTCGGGGACGTTCGCCATCGACATGACGCGCTCGACCATCTGCGCCTTGAACAGACGCATCAGGTCGTCGCCGAGGGAGAGGTAGAACCGGGACTCGCCGGGGTCGCCCTGACGGCCGGAACGACCGCGCAGCTGGTTGTCGATGCGCCGCGACTCGTGCCGCTCGGTGCCCAGCACGTACAGCCCGCCGAGCTCCTTGACCTCCTCGAACTCCGCCTTCACGGCCTTCTCGGCCCGCTCCAGGGCGGCGGGCAGCGCGGCGGCCCACTCCTCGATGTGCTCCTCGGGGTCGAGGCCGCGCTGGCGCAGCTCGGCCTCGGCGAGGTCGTCGGGGTTGCCGCCGAGCTTGATGTCCGTACCGCGGCCGGCCATGTTCGTGGCGACCGTCACCGCGCCCTTGCGGCCGGCCTGCGCGATGATCGGCGCCTCCCGGTCGTGCTGCTTGGCGTTCAGCACCTCGTGCTGGATGCCCCGCTTGCTGAGCTGCTGCGAGAGGTACTCGGACTTCTCGACCGACGTCGTACCGACGAGGATCGGCTGGCCCTTCTCGTGCTTCTCGGCGATGTCGTCGACCACCGCGTCGAACTTCGCGACCTCGGTGCGGTAGATCAGGTCCGACTGGTCCTTGCGGACCATCGGCTTGTTCGTCGGGATCGGGACGACACCGAGCTTGTAGATCTGGTGGAACTCGGCGGCCTCGGTCATCGCCGTACCGGTCATGCCGGAGAGCTTGTCGTAGAGGCGGAAGAAGTTCTGCAGGGTGATCGTGGCGAGGGTCTGGTTCTCGTCCTTGATGTCCACCCCTTCCTTCGCCTCGATCGCCTGGTGCATGCCCTCGTTGTAGCGGCGGCCGGCGAGGATACGGCCGGTGTGCTCGTCGACGATCATGACTTCGCCGTCGATGACGACGTAGTCCTTGTCCTTCTTGAACAGCTCCTTGGCCTTGATGGCGTTGTTCAGGTAGCCCACCAGCGGCGTGTTCACCGACTCGTACAGGTTGTCGATGCCCAGCCAGTCCTCGACCTTGGAGACGCCGGGCTCGTGGATGGCGACGGTGCGCTTCTTCTCGTCGACCTCGTAGTCGCCGGTCTCCTCGATGCCCTTGAGCGGGTTGCCCGGCTCGCCCTTCTTCAGGCGCGTGACCAACTTGGCGAAGTCGCCGTACCACTTGGTGGCCTGGTCGGCGGGGCCCGAGATGATCAGCGGGGTGCGCGCCTCGTCGACGAGGATGGAGTCGACCTCGTCGACGATGGCGAAGTTGTGGCCGCGCTGGACGAGTTCGTCCTGGGACCACGCCATGTTGTCGCGCAGGTAGTCGAAGCCGAACTCGTTGTTCGTGCCGTAGGTGATGTCGCACGCGTACTGCTCGCGGCGCTGGGCCGGCGTCATGTTGGCGAGGATGCAGCCGACGGTCAGGCCCAGGAACTTGTGGACGCGGCCCATCATCTCGGAGTCGCGCTCGGCCAGGTAGTCGTTGACCGTGATGAGGTGGACGCCGTCTCCGGACAGGGCGTTCAGATAAGCGGGCAGCGTGCCGACCAGGGTCTTTCCCTCACCGGTCTTCATCTCGGCGACATAGCCGAGGTGCAGCGCGGCGCCGCCCATCATCTGCACGTCGTAGTGACGCTGGCCGAGGACGCGCTTGGCGGCCTCGCGGACGGTGGCGAACGCCTCGGGAAGCAGGTCGTCGAGGCTCTCGCCGTCGGCGTACCGCTGCTTGTACTCATCGGTGAGGGCCCGCAGCTCGGCGTCGGAGAGGTCGACGAAGTCCTCTTCGATGGAGTTGACCTGGTCCGCGATGCGGTGCAGCTTGCGCAGGATCTTGCCTTCGCCTGCACGCATGATCTTCGAGAGGACGGACACGGGGGTTGGTCTCCTTGCCGGTCGGGCCTGGGACGGTCGGTTTTCCTTGATGCAACTGAGCAACGGCCATCGTATGCGAGGACCCCGCCGCGCCGGGAGGTCTGCTCTTGTGACAGCTACCAGGACAACGGGCGGGGGTGGCGGATGGTGCCGCGTCCGGTCGCGAAATGAACTAAATGTGACCGCACCCTCACGCTCGGCTCCCTCCGGGGCCTCCTCGGGGGCGAAATCCCGAATTCCGTCGCTCCCGCGGGAAGCGGGCCCCTGGGCACACGTTCGGTCGCCTGCCGCCCGAAAGCAATGGCGTGCTCGCGGCGGCCCGAGCAGAATCGGCCGATGGAACCCGTCACGCTGACCACCGACCGCCTCTCGCTGCGCGCCGTCGGCCCCCACGACACCGATCCGGTGTACGACGCCGTCCAGGACGCCGACATCCAGCGCTGGACGACGATCCCGTCCCCGTACCTGCGCGAGCACGCCGAGGGTTTCGTCGCGCAGATCGCTCCGGACGGCTGGGCGGACGGCTCCATGTTCACCTTCGGCGTCTTCCTCCCCGGCGGTGGCCTGGTCGGCATGCTCAGCCTGACGATGCGCTCTCTGGGGGTGGCCGAGGTGGGCTTCTGGACCGCCAAGGAGCACCGGGGCAACGGGTACATCACCGAGGCCGTCCTCGCCGCCTCCCGCTGGGCCTTCACCGAACGGGGCATCGACCGGGTGGAATGGCGCGCCGAGGTCGGCAACAGGGGCTCCCTCGCCGTCGCCGAACGCGTCGGCTTCACCCTGGAGGGCACCCTCCGCTCCGCCCTCAACAACAAGGGGGTGCGCCGCGACTGCTGGGTGGCGTCCCTGCTCCCCTCCGACCTCGGGCTGCCGTCCACGGCGCCCTACCTGCCGGGACCCGGGTAGCCGGACCACGGTCCGCGGCGCCCGCCCCCGGGCTCGCGCGGCCGGCCCGACCGGGCGGAGCCCGTCTCCCGACCGGCTCACGGACGAGTGTCAGTGCCACGGCCTACCGTGTGAGACATGACGAGTCTCCCGCGTCCCACCGCCGCACTCTCCGCCGACGAGGCCCGCCGTATCGCCCTGCGCGCCCAGGGATTCCTGGGTGCCCCCGACCGCAGGGGCGGAGTGCGGGGCGTCCTGCGGCACCTGGGCGCGGTCCAGCTCGACACGATCTCGGTCCTGGCCCGCTCCCACGAACTCGTCCCGTACGCCCGCCTGGGAGCCGTGGGCCGCCCGACGGTCGACCAGGCCTACTGGACCGACACGCACGCCTTCGAGTACTGGTCCCACGCGGCCTGCATCCTCCCCATCGAGGAGTGGCCGCACTTCGCGTTCCGGCGCCGCGCCTACCGGGCCC
This sequence comes from Streptomyces sp. NPDC026417, assembly GCF_055567695.1. Lineage (NCBI taxonomy): Bacteria > Bacillati > Actinomycetota > Actinomycetes > Kitasatosporales > Streptomycetaceae > Streptomyces > Streptomyces sp. NPDC026417. The sequence continues at coordinate 15,630 of NZ_JBVHPY010000011.1, read as the reverse complement.
GCCCGCACTGGAACCACGCGCTGCCGGACGGCACCTACGACCAGGTCGTCAAGCAGCTCCGCGCCGAAGGCCCGCTCACGGCCACCGAGTTGGGCGGCGCGAAGAAGACCAGCGAATGGTGGGACTGGTCGGGCACGAAGGTCGCCGTGGAGCGCGCGCTCATGTACGGCGAGGTGGTGTGCACCGAGCGCCGCGGCTGGAAGCGGGTGTACGACCTTGCGGAGCGCGCCGTCCCGCAGTCCCTGCTCCACGACGAGTTGGACGACGCCGAGTGCCTGCGCAGGCTGGTCCGCCTGGCCGGCCGCTCCCTGGGCGTCGGCACCCGCGCGGACATCGCCGACTACCACCGCCTCAAGGGCGAGCAGGTCGACGCGGTGATCGCGGACTCGGGCCTGGTCCCGGTCACGGTGGAGGGCTGGGGCAAGCCCGCCTGGGCCGATCCGGCGGCCCTCGCGACTCCCCCGCGGGGCCGGCACCGCACGACGCTGCTGTCGCCGTTCGACTCCCTCGTCTGGGAGCGCGCCCGCACGGAGCGCATCTTCGGCTTCACCCACCGCCTGGAGGCATACGTCCCCAAGCCCAAGCGGGTGTACGGCTATTTCGCCATGCCGGTACTGGCCGGTGGCCGTCTCGTCGGCCGGGTGGACCCCGCCCGCGAGGGCGCCACCCTCGTCGCCAAGCAGGTGACGCTGGAGGGTCCGAAGGCCGTGCCGTCCGTCGCGCAGGCGCTGGTGGAGGCCGCGACCTGGGTCGGATGCACGCAGGTGCGCGTGGAACGGGTCGACGCCCCCGAGCTGCGGGCACCGCTCGCGGCGGAGCTGGCACGGGCGCTCGCCTGAGCGTCCCGCCCGGGCCCACCGCCCGTCGGCTCAGCGGATTTCGAGGATCTTCTCGCGCATCGCGTACACGACCGCTTCCATCCGGGAGTGCAGCTGCAGTTTCTCCAGAATGTTGCGCACGTGGTTCTTCACGGTGTTCTCGGAGATGAACAACTGCTTGGCGATGTCCCGGTTGTTCATTCCGGTCGCGACCAGCTTGAGGACCTCGAGCTCGCGATCGGTCAGCCGGGGGGCGGGAACCAGGCGGCGTTCGTCGGTGCGCTGGATCATCGACTTGAACTCGGTGAGCAGTTTCGACGCCATGGACGGGCTGATCTGCGACTGCCCGTCGGCGACCGCGCGAATGGCCGTGGCCACCTCGTCCGTGGAGATCTCCTTGAGGAGATAGCCGGTGGCGCCCGCTTTGATCGCGTCGTAGAGGTCGGCCTCCTCGTCGCTGATCGTCAGCATGATGATTTTCGCGCTGGGAGCCACCTCCTTGATGGAGGTGCACGCCTCGATGCCACCGCGCTTGGGCATCCGGACGTCCATCAGCACGATGTCGGGCAGCAGGTCGGCGGCCTTGTCGACCGCCTCGGCCCCGTCACCGGCCTCCCCGACGACCTGGATGTCCTCCTCGGCCGCGAGCACGATCTCCAGACCGCGGCGGAAAAGGGCGTGGTCGTCCACGACCAGAACCCGGATGGGCTCCTTGCGCGGAGGGCCCGCGTCCGGCCCCATGCCGACGACGCCGTCGTCGGCGTCCTCGTCACGCATCGGTCCGAAGCTGTCCGGCATCGTTCCTCCCCCTGAAGGCCGTGGCCCGCGTTCCTGTGCCATCGCCAACCCAAGGCTACGGCCCACGGGTTGGGGCCGGTGCGGCCATGATTCCATGCCCGGACGACACCGCGGTGACAGAGCGGGGCGTGAAGTGGTCGCACACCGGTGCCCCTGGGGGCGCTCGCGCTCACCAGGGGCACCGGTTCGGCTGTCACCGGAAGGGGTCAGCCGCCGAGCGCACCACCCGGCGCGGCCGGGTCGGCCTGGGCGACCATCGGGTCCGTGTTGAGGTGGATGACGCCGTAGTCGTACGCGTGCCGCCGGTAGACGACACTCGGTTCCTTCGTCTCGGAATCGACGAACAGGTAGAAGTCGTGCCCGACGAGCTCCATCTCGTAGAGCGCCTGGTCGAGCGTCATAGGGGCGGCCACGTGGGTCTTCTCGCGGACGACGAGGGGGCCTTCGCCCATGACCTCGAGCGAACCGATCTTCTTGGTCGGCACACTGTCCGACGGCTCCTCGTGGACGACGCTGCCGTCGCCGTTCAGCGTCACCGCGCCCGGCACGGTGTCGGCGACCTCGGCCGCCGAGAGCCTGCCGTTGCCGCGGCGGGTGTGGCGCTTGTCGTGCTGCTTGCGCAGCCGGGCCTCCAGCTTGTCCGCCGCCAGGTCGAGAGCCGCATACGGGTCGTTTGCCGCTGCCTCCGCCCGGATGACGGGACCGCGCGAGCGGAGCGTGATCTCCACCCGGTCGCAGCGGTCTGCCTGTCGCGGGTTGGGCTCCTTGGACACCTCGACGTCGAGGCTGATCACCTTGCCATCGAGCTTCTGGATCTTCTCCAGCTTCAGCTTCTCGGCCACGTGCTTGCGGAACCGCTCGGGCACCTCGGTCTTGCGGCCCTTGACGACGATGTCCACGCAGAACTCCGTTCCCGGATCGCTCCGCTCTGCCGGCGGAGCATCTCCCTCTTGCACCAGGTTCCGGTCAGTCCCGGAACCTCGGACTCGGTGACTGTCACCTCCTCCTCCCCCGCGGACAAGATCTCCACCCCACCGGCGCGGGTGATTGAGAAAAACCCGCGACACGGCATTCGGATCTGCGAGGTACGGCCTGCGCCATTGCCTCACAACTGAACATATCTCGCCCGGACGGATGTCGTCACCCTCTACTGCGGCACACCTCCGTTCAGGTGAATTACCCGTCTCATTACCTGCAACGATGTAAGTTCTCAGTCAGTTCCGGTTTATTTCGAAGGCGTCCGGTGGGGCTGCGATCACCGCCGCGCGGATCCCGTCCGGGGTGAGATACGGGGCCGCCGCTCCCGGCCGGGCCCCCGTCGCATCCTCCCCCGTCCTGGCCCTCACCGCCCCTTCGTCGATCACTCGCACTTCCGCTCGTGCCCGTGTTCCCGCGTCGTACGCGCGTGCGTCCGAGACCGGTGCCGAGCGCACCGCCCGCGCCGCCTCCGCCAGCGAGGCGCCGGTGGTCATGAGGTCGTCGACCAGCACGATCCGCCCGCCGCCGGCCAGCAGCCGGGCTCCCCCGGCGGCCACCTCCAGGGCGCCCGCGAGATTGTCCAGCCGCTGCCGGGAGTTGAGCCCCGACTGATCGGCCACCGCCCTGCGCTGCCGCAGCACGCCGAGCACCCGGGCGGGCGTCCCGCCCCGCCGCAGCTCCGCCGCGGCCGCGAGCGCGATCCGCCGTACCGGGTCGTGCCCGCGCGCCCGCACCGCGCGGCGCGCGGACGGCACGGGAACGAGCAGCAGGGGCCCCTCGGGGGCCGCCGCCCGCCCGGACGGCACCGATGCCCGCGAGTCGGGCGCGAAGCCGCCCAGCCCGGCCTCAGGCCCGTCAGCCGCCGCCCGGGGCGCCCGCAGCCCCGCCCCGACCGCTCCCGCCAGAGCCGCTCCCAGCGGGCCCGTGAGGGCCAGCGCGCCCCGTTCCTTGTGGGCGAGGAGCACCGCCCGTACGTCGTCCTCGTAGGGAGCCGCCGCGTGCACCACGGGAAGCCCCGCCGGCTCCGGCACCGGTCGCACCCGGCACGGCACGGTCGCGCGGAGAGCCGCACGGCACTCGGGGCAGAGCACCGTGCGAGGTCGTCCGCAGCCTCCGCACTCGGCCGGCAGCACCAGGTCGGTGAGGTCCTGCCACCACCCCCGCATGCCCACCACTGTGCCAACGCCTCCGCCGGCCTGCCACCCCTGTGGACAACTCCCTGTGGACAACAACGCGCGTCCGTCCACGGCCGTCACCCGCCAGGGTGGCCACGCCCCGCCGCAGGCGCCCCCGCCGCCCGGGGCCCCGCTTCCTCCGCCGCCCGGGACCCGCCTCCGGCTACCCGGGATAAATGGGCGCGGTCCCCTTCTTGACGACCTTCTGCCACTGCGACGCCGACGACAGACGCACGATTCCGTCGACCGAGTACGCCACCAGCGGCAGCTGCTCGTCCTCGGACGCGGCGATCTCCTGCACGCCGGTCAGCGCCGACGGCAGCGTCCGCAGCGGAGTGGAACCGTCGACCTGGACATAGCGCATCTGCTGCACTCCGCCCGGTTCGCGCCCCACCACGACGAGTTGGCTGTCCGCGGCCCACGACATGGCCGTGACCTCCTCCAGCTGCGGGGTCGCGGAGCGCAGTTCGAGAATGGAGACGCCGGGCCGCTCGCCGCTCCTGTCCTCGCGCTCGATCCGCCCGACCTGCAGGGAGGTCTTGCCGTCCTTCTCCACGATCAGGGCGATGCGCACCCCGTCGGCGGCCACCCGCACCGCCTTGACCCGCCCGTCGAGCTGCGGCGTCCTGACCACGACCGGCTCGCCCCCGCCCTGCTCCAGCAGCAGCAGCCGGGAGTTCTTCGGGTCGCGGTCGGCCACCCACAGGTCGCCCGAGCCGTCCCAGCTGGGCGTCGTCAGGCGCTCGTCCTCGGTCTTGCCCCCGCTGCGCAGCACCGCGTCGCCGAGCGAACTGCCCGACACCAGCGACCCCACGTAGAGCGAACGCCCGTCGAGGGACACCCCGGCCGCGCTGTTCTCGCTGCGCGAGACGGCGGCGGCCCGCAGCGCCTTGTCGCCGTCGCCCAGCGCACCGGGCACCGGCTCGGGCTCCTTGCCGCTGCCGGTGGCGAGGAGCCGCACCAGGCGCTGCTTCTCGTCGATGAAGTACTGGTACTCGGGCGGCTTTCCGGTGCCGTGCGACACGACCGTGCCGGCCCGGTCCTCACCCAGCACGCACAACTGCGAGCCGTCCGACCGCTCCAGCTCCACCTCGTCCACCCCGGTGGGCGTCAGATCCTTGAGCGTGTAGAGGAGTTGGGCCGCCATCCTGGTGCACTGGGCCTGCCCGACGTGGTCGGCCTTCGCGTTCAGCGGCACCCTGAGCTTGTTCTGGTCGTCGGGCGCCAGCGAACGGACGCCCTTCCTCAGCGCCGTCCGCGAGGGGAAGCTCGACCTCACCACCGGATCGAGCCAGCGCGTCGGACCCCGCAGGAGCGACCGGACCGTCTCGGTCATCGGGTCGACCTCCTTGCGCACGTAGATCGGGTCGGCGACGGCACCCGGCCGTCCGCCCGAGCCGTTGGGCGCGGTCGAGGCGAAGTAGTACTTGTTCACCGACTGGTAGTTGCGCTGGAAGTCGGACTTGCCCATCATCACGCCCTGCGGGAGGCCGTCGATGCGCCACTGCTTGTCCTTCTGCTGCGCGAGGTACACCGTCTTCCGGTACGTGCCGTCGTCGGGCGCGTACGCGTGCTGCGCGTCCACGGAGGCGACCCTGGCACCGGTCAGCGTGACCACGTAGTCGTCGCTGCCGTCCCGGGTCCCGCTGTGCTGCGTCAGCGTGTTGGGCCCGTCCGCGAGCACGGTCGTGGACTCGTACGGCTTCCACTTGCGCCGGGCGCTCTCGGTCAGGTACTTCCGTGCCGTCGCGTACTGCGGATCGTCACTGGTCAACGCCTCGAGAAAGCCCTGCACGATCTCCTCGGGCCGGGCGTCGTCCCGCGGCGGCATGGCGAACACCCGCACCTGAGCGTCCTGCCGGGGCGTCGACTCGACGTCGCGCAGATCCCCGCTGTCCGGCATCGAGGCGCATCCGGCCAGCAGTACGGCACCACAGGCGACGTACGCCCCGAGGCGCACCGGGCGCCGGCGGCCTCCCCCCTCAGCGCCCACGAAATGCCTTCCCTTCCTCGACCTCGTCCGTCCTGTCGCCCCCGTCCGACGGCCGACGGCCGCCGTCCCCCTCGCTTGCCGCCTGTGCGGGGCCGTCCTGGCGCCGGGCCGCCCGGGCGGGCCGCGGCACGACACGGGATCCGCTGCCCGGCAGCGCCGTCGGGTCGGCCGTGGGCGCCACACCGGTCGCCCGGGACCCCATGGGCGACCGCGCCGACGCGTTCTCCCCGGAGGGCTGTACGGGGACCGTGGCGAGCTTGCCACCGCCGCCGTGCGGCAGACCGGCGTCGTCGAGACCGCGGTTGCGCCGTGAGTCCTTGGGTTCCAGGGGTATCGGCGAACCCCTCAGCGGTTCGTCAGCCGTCCGCGGCAGCGTCAGCCGGAACTGCGAACCGCCGCCCGGCTCACCCCACGCCTGCAGCCAGCCGCCGTGCAGCCGAGCGTCCTCCAGGGCGATGGACAGCCCGAGTCCGGTACCGCCGGTGGTCCGCGCGCGTGCCGGGTCCGCCCGCCAGAAGCGGCTGAAGACCCGGGTCGCCTCGCCGGGCTTGAGTCCCACGCCGTAGTCACGCACCGCGATCGCGACCGCCCCGCCCGCCGAGGCGAGCTTGACCACCACGTCCTTGCCGTCGCCGTGCTCCACGGCGTTGACGACGAGGTTGCGCAGTACCCGCTCCACGCGCCGGGCGTCCGCCTCGGCGACCACGGGCTGCTGGTCGCCGACGACCCGTATGCGGGTGCTCTTGCGCTCCGCGAGCGGCTCCGCGCCGCTGATGACCCGGCGCACGACCTCCCGCAGGTCTATCGGCTCGGCCTCCAGCGCGGCCGCGCCCGCGTCGAAACGGCTGATCTCCAGCAGATCCGCCAGGAGCGTCTCGAAACGGTCCAGCTGGTCGGCGAGCAGCTCGGCCGAGCGCGCGGTCATCGGATCGAAGTCCACGCGCGCGTCGTGGATGACGTCGGCCGCCATCCGCACGGTCGTCAGCGGCGTACGCAGCTCGTGCGACACGTCGGACACGAACCGCCGCTGCATCCGGGACAGGTCCTCCAGCTGCTGGATCTTCAGCTGCAGGCTCTGCGCCATCTTGTTGAAGGCCTCGCCCAGCCGCGCGATGTCGTCCTCGCCGGTGACCTTCATCCGTTCCTGGAGGCGGCCCGCGGAGAGCCGCTCGGCGATGCCGGCCGCCATCCGTACCGGCGTGACCACCTGACGCACCACGAGCCAGGCGATGGCGCCGAGGAGCACCACGACGAACAGCCCGGCGGTCGCCAGCGTCCCCTTGACCAGGCTCAGCGACTTCTCCTCCTGCGTGAGCGGGAAGAGGTAGTACAGCTGGTACGGGTTGCCCTTGGGGTCGTTGACCTGCTTGCCGATGACCAGCGCCGGCTGCGACTCCTTCTCGTCCGTGTACACGACACGGGTGTAGCTCTGGGCGGCGACCATGCTCGTGTCGACGCGGCGCCGCAGGTCCTCCGGCACACTCACCGCCGGGTCGACGTTGCCCGAGGAACGGGGGCCGCGCCCGCCGCTCTCGTCACCGGTCGCGGCGGACGCACTGAGGGTCACCACGTCGAAGGCGCCCTGGCCGCCGCTGGAGAGCGCGTCGACGAGGTCGCTCATCCACTGCGGGCTGACGCTCTGCGCGGAACGGCCCTCGGCGCCCGAGCCGCTCGACGCCGCGACCGTGTCCGCCTTCTGCTTGGCCACGGCGAACCCGCCGGTGGCCTGACTCTGCGAGGCCTTCACCTTGGCGTCGAGCAGGCCGTTGCGGACCTGCCCGATGACGACGAAGCCGAGCAGGAGCACGACTCCCAGCGACATCAGCAGCGTCGTGACGACGATCTTGAGCTGGATGTTGCGCCGCCACAGCCGCATGACGGGCAGCAGCGGCCGGCGCACCCAGCGCATGAACAGGCGGAGAACCGGGCTGCCCTGGACTCCGCCCCGGAGCAGCCCGCCGTGGACGAGACGTCCCCAGCGGGAGCCCGCCGTCTTCCGACCGACAGGCCGCTCCGCGCGAGCCCCCGACTGTCCGGGCGCCGAAGCGGCACTGTCCCTGGACATGTCAGCTCGGTCCGGCCTTGTAACCGACACCACGCACGGTCACCACGATCTCCGGCCGCTCCGGGTCCTTCTCGACCTTGGAGCGAAGCCTCTGGACATGGACATTGACAAGGCGGGTGTCCGCCGCGTGCCGGTAGCCCCAGACCTGCTCCAGGAGCACCTCACGCGTGAACACCTGCCACGGCTTGCGGGCCAGCGCGACCAGCAGATCGAACTCCAGGGGCGTCAGGGCGATGGACTGCCCCTCCCGCTTCACGGAGTGACCGGCCACGTCGATGACCAGATCGCCGATGGTGAGCTGTTCGGGTGCCGGCTCCTCGGAACGCCGCAGGCGCGCCCTGATCCGTGCCACCAGCTCCTTCGGCTTGAACGGCTTCACGATGTAGTCGTCCGCGCCCGACTCGAGGCCGACCACGACATCGACGGTGTCGCTCTTCGCCGTGAGCATCACGATCGGCACCCCGGACTCCGCCCTGATCAGGCGGCACACCTCGATGCCGTCCCGTCCGGGCAGCATCAGGTCCAGGAGCACCAGATCGGGCTTGGTCTCACGGAAAGCGGCCAGCGCCTTGTCGCCGTCGGCTACGAAAGACGGCTCAAAACCTTCACCACGCAACACAATGCCGAGCATCTCGGCCAGTGCGGTGTCGTCATCGACGACAAGGACTCGTCCCTTCATAAACGACATCATCCCATTAGCTAATCGTTACCTGGCGTGACCTGGCACACAGCTCGGCTAGCGCCTCCGCCGTGACGGGCGACACGGCGCCCTCTTCGGTGACGATCGCCGTCACCAACTCCGGGGGCGTCACGTCGAATGCGGGGTTGTACGCCTGGGTCCCCAGGGGTGCCACCGGTATCCCGCCTCCCGCTTCCGCTCCCGCCACCGGCACCTGCGGTGCTGTGATCTCCGTCACTTCATGACCGGGGCGCTGCTCGACCTCGATGGACGCCCCGTTCGGGGTGGCCGGATCCACCGTCGTCACCGGCGCCACCACGATGAACGGCACGTGGTGGTAGCGGGCCAGCACGGCGAGCGGATAGCTCCCCACCTTGTTGGCCACCGAACCGTCGGCCGCGATCCGGTCGGCACCGATCAGCACGGCGTCCACCTCTCCCGCGGCGAACAGGGAGCCCGCCGCGCTGTCCGTGAGCAAGGTGTACGCCATCCCGTGGCGCGCCGCCTCGTACGCAGTCAGCCTCGCACCCTGCAGCAACGGCCGCGTCTCGTCCACCCAGAGCCGCCGCAGCCGCCCCGCCCGGTGCGCCGCGAGCGCGACCGCGAAGGCCGTGCCCTCCCCGCCGGACACCAGCGCACCGCTGTTGCAGTGGGTCAGGATCCGGTGGCCGCCACCCGGCAGCAGCTCGTCGAGCAGGGCCAGGCCGTGCTCCGCCATACGGGCGCTGGCCTGGGCATCCTCCCGGTGCAGGGCCCGTGCCGCGGTGAGCGCCGCGTCGGCGGCCTGCCCCTGGCTGCCGCCGCCGGCGAGTGCCGCCCGGTACGCCGCCAGGGCCCTGCCCACACCGGAGGCGAGGTTCACGGCGGTCGGCCGGGCTCCGGCCAGCGCCTCCGCGGCGTCCTCCACCTCGAAGCCGCGTACGGCGGCGAGCGCGACGCCGTACGCCCCGGCGATGCCGAGCAGCGGGGCTCCGCGCACCGCGAGCGTGCGGATCGCCTCCACGAGCGCGGGTGCGTCCGTGCACACCAGCTCGACCTCTTCGGCCGGCAGCCTCGTCTGGTCCAGAAGGACCAGGACGGGGCCTTCGGGTGGTTCCTCCCAGCGGATCGCCGGTATCTCCGTCGGCCGGTTGTCCTCGCGGGCTTGCGCGTAGTGATCAGCCATCCGCCCAGTCTGCCCCGTACCGGGCGGACAATTGAAGGTGTGCAGCCCAGACAACCCCCGGTCACCCGACGGGGACGCCGTGGCACGATGGCTGCCAACCTGCCGCCGCGACCGCGGTCGGGCACCGTGAAGGAGCGACGATGAACGACACTCCGGGCTGGGCCTCGCCCGGATCCGCCCCCTCCGACGGGCAGGAGCCGGACCGCACCGGCCCTGCGCAGCCCACCGGCCAGAACGGCGCGGACCAGAGCGACGCCCCGTCGAAGTGGTCCAAGGAGCAGCCCCCGCCGGCCCAGTGGACCGCTCCCGCCCCTCAGGGCCCGCCGCAGGCCCCGCCGCCACCGCCCCCGCCGCAGCCCGGCCAGGGCTGGGGCGGCCCGCCCCAGCCGGGCCCGGGCGGCTACGGCGCCCCGGGTCCCCAAGGCCCCGGCTACGGCGCCCCGGGATACGGAGGCCCCGGCTACGGAGTCCCGGGGTACGGCTACGGCGCCCCCGGCGGCTGGGGCGGCCCGCCGCCCGCGGCCAAGCCCGGCGTCATCCCGCTGCGCCCGCTCGGCGTCGGCGAGATCCTCGACGGCGCGGTCTCCACGATGCGCACCTACTGGCGCACGGTCCTCGGGATCTCGCTGACCGTCGCCGTCGTCACGGAGATCGTCGTCGTCCTGCTCCGGGGCCTCGTCCTGGACGAGAGCGCCGGCTCCGACACCCTCAACGACCCCAGCGCCACCGCCGGAGAGCTCGGCCGCGCCCTCAGCGACGTCATGCTGAGCTCCGGGGCCGTCGCGCTGATCAGCATCATCGGCACCGTCTTCGCCACCGCGCTGCTCACGACCGTCACCAGCCGCGCGGTGCTCGGCAAGCCGGTGACCACGGCGGAGGCCTGGCGCGACGCCCGCCCCCGGCTGCCGAAGCTCTTCGGGCTGGTCTTCCTGCTGCTGCTCATCGGCGCCACGATCATCGGTGTGGGCATCCTGCCCGGCATCCTGATCGCCGCCGCCGGGTCGACCGGGGCCGGCGCAGGCCTGGCCGTCGTCGGCGGTCTCGGCGCGACCGTCGTCGCGATCTGGCTGCTGGTCCGCTTCTCGCTGGCCTCGCCGGCGCTGATGCTGGAGAAGCAGGGCATCAAGAAGTCCCTGAGCCGCTCGGTGAAGCTGGTACGCGGCTCCTGGTGGCGCATCTTCGGCATCCAGCTGCTCGCCAGCATCATCGCGAACGTCGTGTCGTCGATCATCGTGATCCCCTTCGCGCTCGTCGCGGCCGCGTTCAGCGGCGACGGCATGGGCGGGTTCCTCAACGGGACCAGTGACCTCGGCTGGACGTTCCTCATCATCAGCGGCATCGGCGCGGTCATCGGATCGATGCTCACCTTCCCGATCACCGCCGGCGTCACGGTGCTGCTCTACATCGACCGGCGGATCCGCCGCGAGGCCCTCGACCTCGACCTGGCCCGCGCGGCCGGCGTCCAGGGCTACGGCACCGGCACCACCCCGGGGAGCTGATGCGGTGAGCATGACGGGGGGAGTTCTCACAGCGGCACCGGCACTGCCACGCGCCGCCGGCACGGTCCTGCGATGGCTGACGCAGACCGGCGACACGGCGGTGCTCGCGCTGCCGCACGCCGGCACCGGAAGCGTGCTGTCCCTGGTCCGCTCCGGCGGCGACCCACCGGTGACGACCGAGCGCGACCCCGCGCGGGAAGCCGCCCGGCGCGAGCTGACCAAGCGGATGTACCACGAGAACGACCCCAGCCTCTTCGAGCGCGCGCTCGACAAGTTCTGGGAATGGCTCGGCAAGCTGTTCGGCGCCACCTCCGACGCCACCCCGGGCGGCGCGGTCGGCCTCCTCGTCATCGTGATCGCCGTACTGGCCGTGCTCGGCGCGCTGTGGTGGCGCCTTGGCACGCCGCGCCGCGCCGCCGCGTCGTCCGCCACGCTGTTCGACGACCGCCCCCGCAGCGCCGCCGAACACCGCGCGGCCGCCGAGGCGCACGCCGCCCAGGGCCACTGGAACCAGGCCGTCCAGGAACGCATGCGCGCCGTCGTCCGCTCCCTGGAGGAACGCGCCCTGCTCGAACCCCGCCCCGGTCGCACCGCGGACGAGGCCGCCGCGGAGGCGGGCCGCACGCTGCCCTCCCACACCGACCGACTGCGCACCGCCGCCCGGGACTTCGACGACGTCACATACGGCGGACGCTCGGCCGGCGAAGCGACGTACCGCGGCCTCGCGGCCCTCGACAGCGACCTGGAACGCACCCGGCCCGTGCTCGCCGGCACCACCGGGAGCGCGGCTCGCACCGCCGGCCGGGGAGCCGCCGAATGACCACCGAGGCCACGCTGCCGTCCACCTCGGCCTCGCCGACCGCCCGCCAGGTGTGGACCCGCTCGCGCGGTGTCCTGCTCGCCCTCGTGGCCCTCCTGGTGGCCGCCGTGGCGATCGCCTCCGTGCGCTCCAACGCCGCGCACGGGCGCCTCGACCCGCGCTCCGCCGACCCGAACGGCAGCCGCGCGGTCGCCGAACTCCTCGCCGACCGCGGGGTCTCCACGCGCGTGGTCACCACCGCCGGCGCGGCCCGCGACGCCGCCGGCCCCGACACCACCCTCCTGATCGCCGCCCCCGATCTGCTGACCGCCCGTCAGCAGGACCTGCTGCGCAGCGCGACCGAGGACTCCGGCGGCCGCACGATCCTGATCGCCCCCGCGTCGCCCTCCCTCGGCACCCTCGCCCCCGGAGTCACCGCCGCCCCCGCGACCAGCTTCGACTCGACGCTCTCCCCGGCCTGCGACCTGCCCGCCGCCCGCCGTGCGGGCACCGCCGACACGGGCGGCATCCGCTTCAGCACCGATCTCGACGCCGACTCCTGCTACCCCAGCGACGGCCTGCCCACCCTGCTGCGCGTCCCGGCAGCCTCCGGCGACGGCGACACCGTCCTCCTGGGCGCTCCCGACATCCTCTACAACGACCGCCTCGACGAGCAGGGCAACGCCTCCCTCGCCCTGCAACTGCTCGGTTCCCGCTCGCACTTGGTCTGGTACCTCCCCTCGCTCTCGGACACCTCGGCCGACGACGGCGGCGAGCGGAGCTTCTTCGACCTGCTCCCCTCCGGCTGGCTCTGGGGCACGCTCCAGCTCTTCATCGCGGCGGCCCTCGCCGCCCTCTGGCGGGCACGCCGGCTCGGCCCCCTCGTACCCGAGCGTCTCCCCGTCGCGATCCGCGCCTCCGAAACCGTCGAAGGCCGTGCCCGCCTCTATCGCAAGGCCGACGCCCGCGACCGCGCGGCAGGCGCTCTGCGCTCCACCACCCGCACCCGCCTCGCCCCCCTCGTCGGTGTCTCCCCGGCCCAGGCGCACGCGCCCGAGGCCCTGCTCCCCGCCCTGTCCACGCACCTCAGGGGCGACGGACAGACCCTGCACTCCCTGCTCTTCGGCCCGCCGCCCGGCGACGACGCGGCCCTGATCGCACTCGCCGACCAACTCGACGCCCTCGAAAGAGAGGTACGCCGTTCATGATGGACCCGACCACTGACAACGCCGGGTACGCCGGGGATGCGGGCACCGCCCGCTCCTCCCTGGAAGCCCTGCGCGCCGAGATCGCCAAAGCCGTGGTCGGCCAGGACCCCGCCGTGACCGGCCTCGTCGTCGCCCTCCTCTGCCGCGGACACGTTCTCCTTGAAGGAGTCCCCGGAGTCGCCAAAACGTTGCTCGTCCGCGCCCTCGCCTCGGCACTGGAACTCGACACCAAGCGCGTCCAGTTCACTCCCGACCTGATGCCGAGCGACGTCACCGGCTCGCTCGTCTTCGACTCCCGCAGCGCCGAGTTCTCCTTCCAGCCGGGACCGGTCTTCACGAACCTCCTCCTCGCCGACGAGATCAACCGCACCCCGCCCAAGACCCAGTCGTCCCTCCTCGAAGCGATGGAGGAACGCCAGGTCACGGTGGACGGCACCCCGCGCCCGCTCCCGGAACCGTTCCTGGTGGCCGCGACCCAGAACCCGGTCGAGTACGAAGGCACGTACCCCCTCCCCGAAGCCCAGCTGGACCGCTTCCTGCTCAAGCTGACGATTCCGCTGCCCTCCCGCGAGGACGAGATCAACGTCCTCACCCGGCACTCCGAGGGCTTCAACCCGCGCGACCTGCGCGCCGCCGGCATACGGCCCGTGGCAGGACCCGCCGACCTGGAAGCCGCCCGCAACGCCGTCGCCAAGACGGCCGTCTCCCCCGAGATCACCGGCTACGTCGTCGACATCTGCCGCGCCACCCGCGAGTCGCCGTCCCTCACCCTCGGCGTCTCCCCGCGAGGAGCGACGGCCCTGCTCGCCACGGCCCGCGCATGGGCCTGGCTGACCGGTCGCGACTACGTGATCCCGGACGACGTGAAGGCACTCGCCCTGCCGACCCTGCGCCACCGGATCCAACTCCGCCCGGAAGCCGAGATGGAGGGCGTGACGACCGACTCCGTCATCAACGCGATCCTCGCCCACGTCCCCGTCCCGCGCTGATGGCACTCACCGGACGCGCCGCCCTCCTGGCGGCTCTCGGCTCCCTTCCGGTAGGCATCTGGGACCCCAGCTGGACCGGCATCCTCGCCGTCAACACCCCCCTGGCCCTGGCCTGTGCCTGCGACTTCGCCCTGGCCGCGCCGGTACGCCGGCTGGGCCTGGCGCGCTCCGGCGACACCTCGGTACGCCTGGGCGATACTGCGGACGTCACCCTGACGGTCACCAACCCGTCCGGCCGCCCCCTGCGCGCCCACCTCCGAGACGCCTGGCCGCCGAGCAGCTGGACACCGGGCACGGAGGTCGCCGCCTCCCGGCACCGCCTGACCGTCCCCGCGGGTGAACGCCGCCGGGTCACCACCCGCCTGCGCCCCACGCGGCGCGGCGACCGCCGGGCGGACCGCGTCACGATCCGCTCGTTCGGCCCCCTGGGCCTCTTCTCCCGCCAGGGCAGCCACAAGGTCCCCTGGACGGTGCGCGTCCTGCCCCCGTTCACCAGCAGGAAGCACCTCCCCTCCAAGCTGGCCCGGCTCCGCGAACTCGACGGCCGTACGAGCGTCCTGACACGCGGCGAGGGCACGGAGTTCGACAGCCTCCGCGAGTACGTCCCCGGGGACGACACCCGCTCCATCGACTGGCGCGCCACGGCCCGGCAGACCGCGGTCGCCGTCCGCACCTGGCGCCCCGAGCGGGACCGCCACATCCTTCTGGTCCTCGACACGGGCCGCACCTCGGCCGGCCGCGTCGGCGACGCCCCCCGCCTCGATTCCTCCATGGACGCGGCCCTCCTCCTGGCCGCCCTGGCCTCCCGGGCCGGGGACCGGGTGGATCTCCTCGCCTATGACCGCCGGGTACGCGCTCTCGTCCAGGGCCGATCGGCCGGCGATGTGCTCCCTTCCCTGGTCAACGCGATGGCGACCGTGGAGCCGGAACTCGTCGAAACCGACGCACGCGGCCTCACCGCCATGGCACTGCGCACGGCTCCGCGCCGCTCCTTGATCGTCCTGCTGACCACTCTCGACGCCGCGCCCATCGAGGAGGGCCTGCTGCCGGTCCTGTCACGCCTCACCCAGCGTCATACGCTGCTGGTCGCCTCCGTGGCCGATCCGCACGTCGCCCGCATGGCGACCGCGAGGGGCCGAGTGGAAGCGGTCTACGAGGCGGCAGCCGCTGCCCAGGCTCAGGCTGAACGCCATCGCACGGCGGAACAGCTGCGCCGCCACGGCGTCACCGTCGTCGACGCCACCCCGGACGAACTGGCTCCCGCACTCGCCGACGCCTATCTCGCCCTGAAGGCCGCCGGCCGCCTGTAAGCGGGCAAAAGAAAAAGGGGGGAGCCTCTCTCGGAGAGGCTCCCCCTTTTCTGTACAACGCAGAAAACCCCCGTACCGGTATCCCCGGTACGGGGGTTCTCTCACAATTTGTTCGGCGGCGTCCTACTCTCCCACAGGGTCCCCCCTGCAGTAC
>NZ_JBVHPY010000010.1:259058-284987 GCF_055567695.1 Streptomyces sp. NPDC026417 | reverse complement strand
CCCCCCCCCCCCCCCCCCCCCCCCCCCCCCCCCCCCCCCCCCCCCCCCCCCCTTCCTCCCCCCCCCCCCCCCCCCCCCCCCCCCTTCCCCCCCCCCCCTCCCCCGGGCGTTGTCAGTGCCGCGCCGTACGGTGGTCGCATGGACAGCCACGGGCAGTACGGGCAACAGGTCGTATGGACCGTCGTGGGCACGGACATCGGGCCGCTGCTGTTGGCCGCGACCCCCGACGGCCTGGTGAACGTCGTGTTCCACGCCACGGACGCGGTGTGCGGGAAGGCGGTGGAGCGGCTCGCCTCGCGTCTTGGCACCGAGCCCGTGGAGGCACCCGACTCCCCTCTGCTGGCGGAGGCGATACGCCAGGTGAGGGCCTACTTCGCCGGTGAGCGCCGTGACTTCGAGCTGCCCCTGGACTGGTCGCTGATCTCCGGGTTCAACCGTCAGGTGCTGCGCGAGCTGGCCTCCGGGGTGCCGTTCGGGGCGGTCGTCGGCTACGGCGATCTGGCCGGCCGCGTCGGCCAGCCGGGAGCGGCCCAGGCGGTGGGTGTCGCCATGGGCTCCAATCCGCTGCCGGTCGTGGTGCCGTGCCACCGGGTCGTCGAGAGCGACGGCGGCATCGGAGGGTTCGGGGGCGGGCTGGAGACCAAGCGGAAGCTGCTCGCGCTGGAGGGAGTCCTTCCGGAGCCGCTCTTCTGAGGAGTGCCCGCCACCGGGCGCCGGTGGAGCACCGAGTGCGTCCCGCAGCCCGGGCTCTTCGCGAGGCGGCGGGCAGCGCGCAACCCTGTCCCTCCGTGATCCGCCGTCCGCCCGGGGCGCTGCGGACTCCGGGCCGTGACGTGCGCCGCAGAGCCGCCCCGGTGATCGTGGCGGCGCCCGGTGCTCGCCCCGCCGCGGTGTGTGTGCCCGGTAATGGCGGTGCGCGCCACGTCCACGACCTGGGAGGCTTCGCCGGTGAATCCCTTCCCCCGTCGCGCCGCGACGTCCTCCGCCGCTCCCGGATGTCCGCGGTGACCGCCGTCGAGCAGTCCACCGCTCCCGTCGATCCGGACGCGATACCCGCCCTGCGGCGCCGCACATCGGCCGTCCTGATCGCCAGTCAGATACTCGGCGGCCTCGGCGTCGCCACGGGTATCGCGCTCGCGGTCGTGCTGGCCGAAGAGGTCAGCGGCACCGAATCGCTGTCGGGGCTCGCCCCCACGGCGACCGTCGCGGGGACCGCGGTGCTGTCCATGCCGCTCGCCGCGCTGATGACCGCGCGCGGCCGGCGGCCCGGGCTGGTGCTGGCGTATCTGATCGGCGCCCTGGGAGCCGGGGTCGTGGTGCTCGCGGCGGCCATCGGCAGCTTCCCGTTGCTGCTGGCCGGGATGGCCATGTTCGGCGCCGCCTCGTCGGCGAATCTGCAGGCGCGGTTCGCGGCCGCCGACCTGGCCGAGCCGCAGCGGCGGGCCAGAGCCATCTCGAACGTCGTCTGGGCCACCACGATCGGTGCGGTGGTGGGCCCCAACATCGCCGCGCCGGCCGGACGCAGCGTGGTCGGGCTGGGGATTCCCGCAGCCGCCGGGCCGTTCCTGTGGGCGGCGGGGGTCTTCGTCGTCTCGGCCCTGCTCGTGGCCGTACTGCTGCGGCCCGATCCACTGCTGACGGCCCGCGCCCTGGCACCGGTGGAGGAGCGGTCGCCGAAGGCGCGTTCTCTGCGGGCCGGGATCGCCGCCGTCGCCGCTTCCCCGCGAGGCAGGCTGGCCGTGGGGACGGTGGCCGTGTGCCACACGGCGATGGTCTCGATCATGTCGATGACGCCGATCGATCTCGATCACCACGGTGCGGGCATCGACCTGATCGGGTTCGTGATCAGCTGTCACATCGCCGGCATGTACGCCTTCTCGCCACTGATGGGGCGGCTGTCCGACCGGCTCGGGCGGCTTTCCGGGATCGCCCTGGCGGTGGCGCTGCTGGCCTGCGCGGCTCTGCTCGCCGGGACTGCGGGAGGCAGCCGCGCCCAGATCACGGCCGGGCTCTTCCTGCTGGGGCTCGGCTGGTCGGCGGGCATGGTGTCGGGCTCGGCGCTCCTCACGGACTCCGTGCCCCAGGCCGCGCGCGCCGCCGCGCAGGGGCTGTCCGACCTGGTGATGAACACGGCGGCCGGAGTCGGCGGCGCGGCGGCGGGTCTCGTCATCGCGCGGGCGAGCTACGGATGGCTCAACCTCCTCGCGTCCTGCCTGCTGCTGCCGCTCGCCGCGTCGGCGGTCCTCACCCGGCGCGGACGACGCACGGCCGCGGTCGGAGGCTGACCGCGCCCGCGGCGGCTGAAGGCGCCCACGCCGAGGGCGCGGAGGCCTGGGCAGGCAGGGGTCAGAGGCTGATGTGGTACGCCTTGCGGAGCGTCTCGTGAACCGTCCAGACCGTGCGGTCGCCCTCGCGCAGGACCGCCGCGTCGCCGGGGCCGACCTCCAGGACGTCGCCGTTCTCGAACTCGATCGTGGCGCGCCCGCTGACGACCACGAACAGCTCGTCGGCCTCGGTGTCGGTCACGACGCCGGGCGTCATCTGCCAGATTCCGCGCAGCTGCTGGCCGTCGGCCGACTCGTGCAGCACCTTGCCGGTCACGACGGGGGCGCCGGAGACGATCTGGGCCGGGTCGAGCGGCTCCGGCACCAGGTCGGCATCGGGAATGTGCACGGCGAAGGACGGAACGGCCTGGTTCTTCGTGGTCATGGGCGGTCACCCTAGCCGGACGCCGGCGGGGCGGCCGCACACGGTGCCCCCTCGGACGGCACCCGGCCTCGGCACGCCCCGGTGTGAGTTACGCGTAGTGCCGTGCCTCGAAGACGTTTCCGTCGGGGTCACGGAAGTAGAAGCTGCGTACGGCCGCTCCCCGGGCGCCGTAGGAGTCGTGGGAGAAGTCGGAGACCGGCACCGACCGGCGCTCCAGCCGTGTGCGCAGGGCATCGAAGTCAGCCTCGTCCAGGGACAGGCACACATGGTTCACGGGGTGGCCCGCGCTGTCCGCGGCGCCGGGGACCACGGCCATGTGCTCGGCCATCGACCGGGGCGCGAGATCGAAGATGGTCTCCTCGTTGAGGCGTACGGAGGGGAAGGACGCCTTGCCCTCGGTGAACTCGTTGACCCTCAAGGGCTGAAGGCCGACCGCGTCCTCGTAGAAGCCGGCGGCTGCGACCGGGTCCTCGACCCAGAGGACGATGTGGTCGAGACGTGTGGTGTTGTCCGTCATGCGACCAGGCTGGAGCCGTATCCCGGTGGCCGCAAGGGTTTGGCCGGGCGCGCCGCCCGCCAGGGATGAGGGAAGACCGACAGACAGGAGGCAGGCGCGTGCTCGTGGTGTCCGAAGAGGTGCGGGAGGCGCTCGACGCGCGCCGGCCGGTGGTGGCCCTGGAGTCGACGATCATCGCGCACGGGCTGCCGCGCCCGCGCAACCTGCAGGTGGCGCTGGAGCTGGAGGAGGTCGTACGGCAGGCGGGGGCCGTGCCCGCGACGATCGCCGTCCTCGACGGGCGGCCGTGTGTCGGGCTGGACAAGGACCAGGTGGAACGGGTCGCGAACGAGGACGGGATCCGGAAGCTGGGCCACCGCGATCTGCCGCTCGCGATGGCGGCCGGCGCGAGCGGGGCGACGACCGTGTCGGCCACGGCGCTGCTGGCCGCGCGGGCGGGCGTACGGGTGTTCGCCACGGGCGGGCTCGGCGGGGTGCACCGGGAGTGGACGGTGACGCAGGACGAGTCCGCCGACCTCGGCCTGCTGGCGCGGACCCGGATCACGGTCGTGTGCGCGGGGGTCAAGTCGATCCTCGACGTGCCCGCGACCCTGCAGCGTCTGGAGACCCTGGGTGTTGCGGTGGCGGGGTACGGCACCGATCGCTTCCCCGGCTTCTATCTGTCCGACTCCGGGCACCCCGTGGAGTGGACGCTCGGGTCGCCGGAGCAGGTGGCCGAGGTGATGCGCGCGCAGGACGCCGTGGGCGGGCCGGAGTCGGCGCTCATCGTCGCCAACCCCGTCCCCGAGGAGGAGCAGCTCGATCCGGAGCTCCACGCGCGCGTGCTCTCCGGCGCGCTCCGGGCGTGCGAGGCGGAAGGGGTGGCCGGGCAGGCCGTGACGCCGTTCCTGCTCGACTACCTGGTGCGTCACACCGACGGTGCCTCCCTGAGCGCCAATCTGGCGGCGGTACGCGGCAACGTCAGGCTCGCGGCGGGGATCGCGTCGGCCTGGGCGGGGGCGTGACGGAGGGACGCGGAGCCACCTCCGGCGACCACCACGGTGCGGCAGGAGCGCACAAGAGCCCCCGGGGCGAGCCGGAGGGTGTGACGGAAGCGGGCGAAGCCTCCTCCGGTCCGCCCGCGCCGACGCCGAGCGCGCCGGAGCCTCCCGTCGCTTCGGCGCGCGGCGCGAGGCTCGGAGTGAGGAGAACGTTTGACGGAGCGGCTTCCCGCGGGCCCGAGGGCGGTCACCGGGCAGGCCGCGGGAGCGCCGGGGCGGGTGCGGGGGCGCTTCTCGTCGTCGGCGACATCGTCACGGACATCGTCGCGCGGCACCGCGGTCCGCTCGCGCCGGGCACCGACACGGTCGCGGCCGTCCGGACCGTACCGGGCGGCGCGGGGGCCAACGTGGCGTGCTGGGCCACCTACACGGGGTGCCCGGACGTACGACTGCTCGGACGGGTCGGCAAAGACGCGGCCGCCTGGCACGAGCGGGAGCTGACGGCCTCCGGCGTACGCACGCACCTCGTCGTCGATCCCGAGGCGCCCACCGGGACGGTGATCTGCCTGGTGGACACGGGTGCCGCGGCCGAGCGCACCTTCCTCACGGACAGTGGGGCCGCGCTGCGGCTGGAACCCGGCGACTGGTCCCCGCGCCTGCTCGACGGAGTCGCCCGGCTGCATCTGTCCGGGTACCTGTTCTTCTCCGAGCCGAGCCGCGCGCTGGCCGCGGTGGCGCTGGAGTCGGCACGCGCGCGTGGAGTGCCGGTGAGCGTGGACCCCGCATCGGCGGGGTTCCTCGCGGAGCTGGGGGTCGACCGGTTTCTTACGCTCGTCGAAGGTGTCGACGTCCTGCTGCCCAGTCATGGCGAGGCGTATCTGCTCACCGGGTTGCCCGATCCGGCCGACGCCGCCGCGAAGTTGAGCCGGCACGTCCCCCTGGTGGTCGCGAAGGAGGGGGCCGACGGAGCGCTGGTGGCACGCGACGGCGCGGTACGGGCACGCGTTCCCGCGAGACCGGCCGTCCCCCGGGACACCACGGGCGCCGGTGACGCCTTCACCGGGGCGTTTCTCGCCGCGCTGCTCGCGGGTGCGGACGCCGAGGGTGCCGCGGCGGAGGGGTGCGGGGCGGGAGCGGAGGCGGTGGAACACGTCGGCGGGAGACCGCCGACGGCGCGCTGAGGGACCCGGGGCGGCCGGTGCGGAGCCGGAATCCGGCGGAGCAGCACTTCGGCCGAACGGCCGGAGCAGCCCTTCGGCCCATGATGTCCGGAGCGGCCCTTCCACTTTGGATGCGTGGAGCAGCCCTTCGGCTCTGGAGGTCCGGGTCAGCCCTTCGGCTCTGGACGTCCCGGGCAGTCCTTCGGCTCTGGACGTCCCGGGCAGCCCTTCGGCGGAGCAGGGAGGGCTGCCGCCCAGGAGTCGCCGGTCGCCGACGCGCGATCGGGGGCGAGTCCCGGCATACGGTGCCGGCCACGGGCGGCGGCCTGCCGGCGCCGCACGACGGGGCGAGCGCACGCGTGGCCGGAGCGACGCACCGCACCCGACCTGCGCCTTCTCAGCCCTCTCGGCCCTCCCGGCCGGTCAGTCCGCTCGTCCGGGGCCGCCCCTGTCAGGCCTTGCGCCCCCACGCCGAGATCATCGGGGCCGTGGTCAGGTCCATCGTGCCGGAGGCGACATTGGTCAGATGGCGGTCGATGTCCTGGTCCGTGGCCAGGCCCGCGCCGACCAGCTGTTCGCGGATCTGACGGATCGTGGCGAGTTCCACGGCGGCGCAGGCGGGCGAGGTGACCGGGAAGTACGCGTCGGCCTCCACGGAGCGCAGGCCCGCCTCGCGCAGCAGGCGCGGGAGCTTGCGGCCGTACGACAGATCGCCGCCGCGTTCGGCGAGCAGGTCGCGGAAGCCGCCCCGCAGACGGTTCGCCAACTGCTGCTCGGGGCCGTGTTCATCGGGGCAGAGAAGGGGTTGCATGGCCGGGTCGGCCTCCTCGACGAGGAGCCGGCCTCCGGGTCGCAGGGCCTGGATCATCGACCGCAACGCGCGCTCCCGGTCGGCCACGTGCACGAGGACGAGCCGCGCGTGCACCAGGTCGAAGCCCTCCCCCGGCGGCGCGTCCGCGCCCACGTCGTGCACACGGACGTCGACCGGCGGGCGCGCGGCCAGTGACACCCACGAGGTGTCGATGTCGGTGGCGACGACCCGACCGGTCGGGCCGACCTTCTTGGCCAGCCACGAGACCACCGAGGTGCCACCCGCGCCGACCTCCCAGCAGCGCCAGCCCGAGCCGATGCCGAAGCGCTCGAGGTGCCGGAACGTCGTGGGGTCGAAGAGTGTGGCGACGGCGTCGAAACGCTGCCCCGCCTCGGCCTGCCGGTTGTCCAGGAGATACCTGTCGGTTCGAATCACACGCAGATCATCCCATTTACCCGACTCGTCCGGCGTGGTTGACGCACCCGGCCGGGGAGCGGGACGCGTCGCGGTCGGCGCGCTGCGGGCCAAGACCGCCGCGGCCAACGCCCCGGCCAACGCCCCGGGCCCGATCGCGGGCCGCCGCCGGCCCTCACCGATCGAGAAGGACTCCTCGATCAACGAGGATGAAGCCGCACATCTCGTCAAACGAAGTGGAATGCTCCGTTCCCACAGGCCTCACCGGCTCTCCGGCCGCCCTGGCAGACTGGCCGCGGAAAGGCGCAATGCGCGGCGCGAGGAGATCCACGCGAGGGGGTCCAGATGTCCATGGCAGGGAATCTGCGGAAGGTCACGAGCCTCGGCAAGGTCGGGGGCCTCCGCAGGGTGGCACGGCTGACCCGGCGGCGGCCCCGTGTCGACCTGAGCCACCCCGCACGGTCCCCGCTCGGCTCCGCGGTGGTCAACTGCGTGACGTACCGGGACGGCGCCCGGGTCCCCGGCGGTCTCGATCTGGTCGACGCCGTGAAGCAGGTGCGCAAGCAGGACGACGGTTTCGTCTGGCTCGGGCTGCACGAGCCGACGACCCGGGAGTTCGCCGGCATGGCCGAGCTGTTCGACCTGCACCCCCTGGCTGTCGAGGACGCGGTGCACGCCCATCAGCGCCCGAAGGTGGAGCGGTACGGCGAGACGCTGTTCGCGGTGTTCAAGACGGTCTGCTACGTCGACCACACCGAGCTCACCGCGACCAGCGAGGTGGTGGACACCGGCGAGATCATGGTGTTCGTCGGTCACGACTTCGTGATCACGGTGCGGCACGGACGGCACGGCTCGCTGGGGCCGCTGCGGGAGGAACTGGAGTCCGACCCGGCGCAGTTGGCCAAGGGACCGGCCGCGGTGCTGCACGCGATCGCGGACCACGTGGTCGACGACTACCTGACCGTCGCGGACGCCGTCCACGCGGACATCGACCAGGTGGAGACGGACGTCTTCGCGGAGAACGGCGCGCGGGCCGACCCGGGGCGCATCTACCAGTTGAAGCGTGAACTCCTGGAGCTGAAGCGGGCCGTCGTCCCGCTCAGCCGCCCGCTGCTCGACCTGGCCGGCCGGCCGATCCGGGTGATCGACCCGGAGATACAGGCCTACTTCCGGGACGTCTCGGACCATCTGCTGCGCGTCACCGAGCAGATAGCCGCGTTCGACGAACTCCTCAACTCGATCCTGCAGGCGCACCTCGCCCAGGTGACGGTCGCGCAGAACGAGGACATGCGGAAGATCACGGCGTGGGCCGCGGTGATCGCCGTGCCGACGATGGTCTGCGGGGTGTACGGCATGAACTTCGACCACATGCCCGAGACGCACTGGCGGTACGGCTACGGCCTGGTCATAGGCGTGATCAGCCTTGCGTGCCTGGTCCTCTACCGGGGGTTCCGGCGCAACGGCTGGCTCTGACGCGCACCTCGCGTGGCACGCCGGTCGGACGAGGGTGTGCGGTCACCGCCGGCGTCAGCGGGTCGCGCCCCGCGCGTAGACACTCTCGACCCAGACGGCGAGTTGATCGTCCGTCAGGTGTTCGGCCAGGTCGGCCTCGCTGATCATGCCGACCAGGCGCCTGTTCGCGATGACGGGAAGCCGACGGATCTGGTGTCCCTGCATCTCCGCGAGCACCTCGCCGACGTCGGCTTCCACGTCGACCCATCGAGGAGTGCCCTGGGCCATCTCGCCCGCGGTGACGCGCGCCGGGTCGTGGCCCATGGCCACGCAGCCGACGACGATGTCGCGGTCCGTGAGGATGCCGCAGAGCCGTTCGTCCTCGTCGCTGATGGGCAGCGCGCCCACGTTCAGTTCACGCATCAGCTGGGCGGCGCGGTCCAGGGTCTCGTGGGCCGGAATCCACTGGGCGCCACGGTGCATGATGTCCCCGGCAGTGGTCATGGAGTACCTCCCGATGCCGGACGGCCGGCGCGGCGCGGGTGGGTGCCGCTAGTCCCGGCGCCCCTCATTCTCTCCGTGTTCCGGGGGCGACGCACACGGAGCCGAGCGGCGGCGGGCGCCACCCCCGTGACTCCGTGTTCCGGAGGGCGACGCACACGGTGCCGCTCGGCTACGGGTGCCAGCCTCGTGGCACAGGTCAGGCGGAGAAGCCCACGACCTTCTCCGGGACGACGCGGATGATCACGCGGACCTCGTCGTCCTTCTCGCCGGGCGGGTCGATGCCCAGGTACTTGTGCGAGAGCTCGTGCGGCAGGCGCTTGCGCTCGTCGGGGAGGATCTCGGCGGTGCCGCGGATCTCGACCGAGGTGTAGGGGTTGGCGAGGTCGAAGACCGAGAGGCTGATCCGCGGGTCGCGCATGAGGTTGCGCACCTTCTGGCGGCGGGCGGTGGAGGAGAAGAGCACGGCGTCGCCCTCGCGCTTGATCCAGACCACCGAGTTCTGGGGAGCGCCGTCGGGGCCGAGGGTGGCGACGGCGGCGAAGTTCTTGCCGTCGAGAAGGGCGCGGACGGATGCGCTGAGGGTGACCGGATGATCGGAAGGCTGCGTCATGACCCCACCTTAACTACATGCACGTGCATACAACAGCCCTCGAGGCCGAACAGACTCGGTCAGCCGCTCCACGCCGGGTGCCGCGGGTCGTCGGCGCGCACCAGCACGTCGGCCGTGGCGCCGGGATCGGCCTCGGCCTCGTACCGCTCGAAGGCGGGCAGGTTCCAGCGCTCGCCCTCGGGAGTACGGCGCTGCAGGGCGCCTGGGGAGAGGCGCACGTGGACGGTCAGGTCGAAGGGGAACCAGTGGTGGAGAAGGAGGGGGCCGTGCAGCAACAGCATTGCGCCGGGAGGGAGTTGGACGTAGGGGCTGCGGGTGGCCCGGTCGGTCGCCGGATCCCACAGGTCGGGCAGGACACGGCCGTCACCGCCGGATTCGAGCGGGCCGAACACCTCCCGCCACAGGGCGCCGGTGTCGAACCAGCCGTCGTAGTAGGTGTCGGCGTCCTGGTGTCCGTACTCGAAGCGGAGCGAGGCGGGCCGCAGGAAACCTTCCGTTCCGACGACCAGCGAGGGCCGGCCGCGTACGCGCAGGGCCTCCGAGACGCGGTGCGCGAGGTCGCCGGGGCGGGCGGCCGGCGCCCCGTCGAAGGCGATGCGCGGCCAGGGGCTGCCGTCGTTCGGCTTCAGGTCGAGGAGACGTTCGGCGAGCAGGTCGCCGAGCCGTTCCCAGGTGATCGCTTCGAGTCGCACAGGCCCCATGATGCCCCGCGTACGGCGCGTGCTGCCGGGCTCGGCGGCCTGAGAGGAGCCGGGGCGGGGGCGGCCGTACGCAGCGCCTCGCCGCCGACTCCGGTTCAGGCCCCGGGGCGGGCGGGGAAGGAACCGTCCATGGCAGGGTTCCCCACGCGCGCGCAGGAGGGACTTCTCGTCGTCCAGCCGCTCAGGCGGCGGCACTGTGCCGAGTGCCGTGCAGGGCCGCTTTCGCTGCTGGTTCCGGAGGACGGCACCCCGCGCTGTCCGGACTGTGCGGATCTCGGGCATCTGGTGTTCCTGGCGCGGGGCGACACCGCGCTGACCCGGAGGGCGCGCGAGGAGAGCGCACTGTCGGCGGTGGTGGTGCGGTTCAACCGGCGCAAGGGCCGCTACGAGCGGCAGGGCGTCCTGGTGGAGGAGGCGGCGCTGGCCCGTGCCGAGGAGCGGTGCCTCGCGGACGCGGAGGCGCGGCGGCGTCGTCGGGGGCGGGACGCGCGGCGGAGGGCGGCGGAGGACGTGCGGTTCACGAGTGCGTTCGCGGCGGAGATCCGGCGGCTGTTCCCGGGCTGCCCGGCCGCGCGGGCGGCGGAGATCGCCGCCCATGCCTCGGTGCGCGGGAGCGGGCGGGTCGGGCGCAGTGCGGCGGGCCGTGCCCTGTCCGAGGCGGCGGTGACCTCGGCGGTGCGTGCGTCCGTGCGCCACCTGGAGACTCCGTACGACCGGCTGCTGATGAGCGGCGTGCCGCGGCACGAGGCCCGTCGCCGGATCGCGGCGGCGACGGAGGCCACGCTGAGCGGGTGGCGAGCCGGGCTCTCACCACGGTCGTCGACCACATGATCTCCGGCGAGGCGGCGGCTCACGGACTCGGCCTCGCCGCCGACAACGGCAACGGCAACGGCAACGGCAACGGGCAACGGGCAACGGGCAACGGGCAACGGCTACGGCAACGGCAACGGCAACGGCAACGGCAGACCGTGGCCGGTGACGGCACCCGGCACCCGGCACCCGGCACCCGGCACCCGGCACCCGGCACCCGGCACCCGGCACCCGCAATCTCGCGCAGGTGCCGGGTGCCGCACAGCCATCCCGGCCCCGGCCCTGCCCCTGCCCCTGCCCCTGCCCCGGCGCCCGCGACGGCCGAGTCGTCGTGGACGTTCGCGCATGGCCCCGCGCAGTTCGACCATGGTCACAGTGTCCGCGGGGGGGCTTGACTTGTCGTGCAGGTGAGTGGCGTGGAGGATCTGTTCCGGGTCGGACGGGGGAATTGACATGATCGCTGGGCCGTATTTCGTGCTGACGCTGCTGGGGGTGCTCGGCACCGGTCTGATGGCCGGTGTCTTCTGCGGGTTCTCCACGTTCGTGATGAAAGGGCTGGCCAGGCTGCCCGCGGAGCGCGGCGTGGCCGCCATGCAGGCGATCAACGGCGCCGCGACGACCCCGGCCTTCATGCTCGTGTTCCTGGGTACGGCCGTGCTGTGCCTGGTGCTGGCGGTGGTGACCTTCGTGGTCTGGCCGGACGAGGGCACGGTGGAGTTGTTGCTGGGCAGCGCGTTGTACCTGTTCGGCTCGTTCGGCGTGACGGCCGTGGCGAACGTTCCGCGCAACGACGAGCTCGCCGGGCTGGACCCCGCTGCTCCGGAGGCCGCCGCGTACTGGCCCACGTACGTGAGCGAGTGGACGATGTGGAACCACGTCCGCACCGTCGCGTCGGCCGTCGCCGCCCTGTCGTACGTACTCGCCCTCGCCTGAGTCCCCGGTCCGCGCGACCCGGGATCCGGGCCGGTTCACCGGGAGGGGGTGAGAACAGCCCCCGTCGACCCCCGTCGCCCGCCCCCGGGTCGTCCGCAGTCGTCCCCCGTCGGCCCCCGTCGGCCCCCGAGCAGGGGAAACCCGCCGTGGAGCCGAGCGGCGGGGGGTGCGGTGACGCCGTATCGTGGCCGAAAGAGCACGCCCCCCGTCACGCGTACACGAGGGAGACGGCCATGGCCGATCCCAAGGGTTTTCTCACCACTCCCCGCGAGGAATGGCCCCGTCGGCCCGTCGAGGAACGGGTGCGGGACTGGGACGAGGTGTACGTCCCCGGAGCGCTCCTGCCGATCATCGGCGGGCAGGCCGACCGCTGCATGGACTGCGGTGTCCCCTTCTGCCACGAGGCCTGCCCCCTGGGCAATCTGATCCCCGAGTGGAACGACCTGGTGTCCCGGGACGACTGGCGGGCGGCGAGCAACCGGCTGCACGCGACGAACAACTTCCCGGAGTTCACGGGCCGGCTGTGCCCGGCGCCGTGCGAGGCGGGGTGTGTGCTCGCGATCAACCAGCCCGCCGTCACCATCAAGAACGTCGAGGTCGCCATCGCCGACCGGGCCTGGGAGGACGGTTTCACGCCACCGCGCCCGCCGGACCGGCTCTCCGGACGTACGGTCGCCGTGATCGGCTCGGGGCCCACGGGACTGGCGGCGGCGCAGCAGTTGACCCGGGCCGGACACACGGTGGCCGTCTACGAGCGCGCGGACCGGATCGGTGGCCTGCTGCGGTACGGCATCCCGGCCTTCAAGATGGAGAAACGGCATCTGGACCGGCGGCTCGACCAGATGCGGGCGGAGGGCACGAAGTTCCGTACGTCCGTGGCGGTCGGACGGGACGTCGATGCTGCGGAGCTGCGGGCGCGCTACGACGCGGTCGTGCTCGCCCTCGGCGCCACCGCCTGGCGCGAACTGCCTGTGCCGGGACGCGAGTTGACCGGCATCCACCAGGCGATGGAGTACCTGCCGCTCGCCGACCGGGTGTGCGAGGGGGATCTGGAGGTGTCGCCGCTGTCCGCGGCCGGGAAGCACGTCGTCATCGTGGGCGGCGGGGACACGGGCGCCGACTGCCTGGGCACCGCCGTGCGGGAGGGCGCCGCGTCCGTGACCCAGCTGGACATCTACGCGCAGCCGGGGTCGGCGCGTGACGAGGACGTCGAGCCGTGGCCGACGTACCCGAAGATCTACCGGCTCTCGGCGGCGCACGAGGAGGCCCGCGACCTGGAGACGTCTCCGTCGGCGGACGCGGACGCCCGGCTCTTCGCGGCGTCCACGCTGCGGTTCACCGGGGACGCGGAGGGGCACGTCCGCGCCCTGCACCTGGTCGAGGTCGACGCGCAGCGCCGCCCGGTCCCCGGGTCCGAGCGCGCCCTGCCCGCCGACCTGGTCCTGCTCGCTCTCGGCTTCTCGGGGCCCGACCCCCACGACGGCCTGATCGACCAGCTCGGGATCGCGCTGGGCCCGCGCGGCACGATCGACCGCGACGCGGACTTCGCCACCAACGTTCCCGGGGTCTACGTCGCGGGTGACGCCGCTCGGGGGCAGTCCCTCATCGTCTGGGCCATCGCCGAGGGCCGGGCGGTGGCCGCAGCGGTGGACCGCCGTCTGACGGGTCACTCGCGGCTGCCGGCACCCATCGGACCGTACGACCGCCCGATGACGGCGTGACCTGCCGCCGACAGCTCAATCCCGACGACGACAGCGCGACGTCGTCCGCTGCATCGTCCCCGCACGGCCCGCCCCTCCCCCGGCCGGCGGCGCGACCGGCCGATGACACGGTGACCTCCTCCGCCAGTGTGACCTGACGGTGACGGCCCGGCTGCCCGGCCGCCCGGCTGCCCGGCTGCCCGGCTGCCCGGCTGCCCGGCTGCCCGGCTGCCCGGCTGCCCGGGGAGGGCATACCGGCCTGCGGCGGCCTGCCCGGCCGACCGCCCGACGGTCCACAGGCAACGGTGAGACCGCTGCCGCACCGGCCCCGCCCGGGCCGCCCCCTCCCCCGACCGGGGACGACCGGTGGACGCGGTCGCCGCCCCGGGCTCAGCCGCGGGTGTCCGTGCCCGCCACCTTCGCCGTCGCCAGGGCGACCCGGTTCCACGTGTTGATCGTGAAGATCAGGGCGAGGACGTGGGCCAGTTCCCGGTCGTCGAAGTGGGCGGCCGCCTCCGCGTAGACGTCGTCCGGGACGCCCGACCCGGCCACCAGGGTGACCGCCTCCGTGAGCGCCAGCGCCGCGCGCTCCCTCGGCGTGAAGAAGTGGGGGGCCTCGCGCCACACGGGGACCATGTGCAGCCGGTCCTCGCTCTCACCCGCCTTGCGCGCGTCGTTGGTGTGCATGTGGAGGCAGTAGGCGCAGTGGTTGAGGTGCGAGGCGCGGATCTGGATCAGTTCGACGAGCGCCGGGTCGAGTCCCTCGCGGGCCGCCGCGTCGAAACCGATGAGTGCCCGGAAGGCCTTCGGGGCGGCCTTCGCGAAGTCCAGGCGGGAGGAGGCCGCCCGGGCCGCGGTACCGGCCTCCGAGGGTGCCGCCGGGGTGGTCGTCGTAGGCGCCGTCTGCGTCGTGTTCGTCGTCGTGTTCGTCGTCATGACCATGAATCTACGGGCCCAATAGACCCACTGTAGGGTGCATTTCCATGGCGGAATCGTGGGTCAATTCGGCGCAGCGGATCGGTGCGGATCTGCACCTGGAGATCTCCGGATCCGAAGCCGGCGGACGTCGGGCGGCGCTGATCCGTGCGCTGCGGGAGGCGGTGCGGTCGGGCCGACTGACCCCCGGTACCCGCCTGCCTCCCTACCGTTCGCTCGCCGCCGACCTTGGCGTGGCGCGCAATACGGTCGCCGACGCGTACGCGGAGCTCGTCGCCGAGGGCTGGCTCGTCGCACGGCAGGGTTCCGGCACGCGGGTCGCCGAGCGCGCCGAGCCGCCGGGCTCCCCCGCCCGTGTACCGAAGAAGGCGCCTCCTCACGCGCGTGGACCGCGGCACGACCTGCGCCAGGGCACGCCCGATGCGTCCTCCTTCCCCCGCACCGCCTGGCTGGCGTCGTACCGGCGGGCGCTGCAGTCGGCACCCAACGAGGTGTTCGGGCCCGGTGATCCGGCGGGCCGCGTCGAGCTGCGCACCGCGCTCGCCGCATATCTGGCCCGCGCGCGTGGGGTGCGCGCCGACCCGGAGCGGATCGTGATCTGCTCCGGTTTCGCGCACGCGCTGCGGCTGCTGTTCGCCGGCCCGGGTGCGGTGCTGCGGGGACCGCTGGCCGTGGAGTCGTACGGACTCGGGTTCCATCGCGAGCTGCTGGCGGCCGCTTCGGTACGGACCGTGCCGCTGCCTCTCGACGAACACGGCGCGCAGGTCGGCGAGTTGGGCCGGGAGCGGGCCGTACTCCTCACACCCGCGCACCAGTTCCCCACCGGCGGACCGCTGCATCCGTCACGGCGGGCCGCGGCGGTGGACTGGGCGCGCGGGCGGGGAGGACTGATCGTGGAGGACGACTACGACGGGGAGTTCCGCTACGACCGCAGGCCCGTCGGCGCGGTCCAGGGACTCGACCCGGAGCGGGTGGTGTACGTCGGTTCGGTCAGCAAGAGCCTGTCCCCGGCACTGCGGCTGGGGTGGATGGTGCTTCCGGAGCGGTACGTCGGGGGGGTGCTGGCGGCCAAGGGCGAGCGGGAGGCGTGGGTGAGCGTCCTGGACCAGTTGGCGCTCGCGGACTTCGTGGCCTCCGGCTCGTACGACCGTCATGTGCGGCGGATGCGGCAGCACTACCGGCGGCGGCGCGACCGTCTGGTCGCCGCGCTCGCCGCCCATGCGCCGCACGTGGGGGTGACCGGGATCGCGGCCGGGCTGCACGCGGTGCTGCGCCTGCCGCCCGGCACCGAACAGTCCGTGGTCAAGGCCGCCGCCTGGCAGGGCGTGGCGCTCGACGGGCTCGCCGCGTTCCGTCATCCCGCGGCGCCGGTGTCCGCGCCGGACGGCCTGGTCGTGGGCTACGCGACCCCCGCGGAGCACGCGTACGGCGCGGCACTGGACGCGTTGTGCGGGGTGCTGCCGCCGCAGTGAGCGGACCGCTCACCGCGGTCTCCGCTCGGCCCGACCCGGCCGAAGTCCCTCAATGCAGAGGCCGGTTGGAGATCCCTGTCCGGGTCCGTCCGTCGGTCCGGCGTCGCTTCGCGCCCCTGGGTGGCTCGGTTCCGGAATCAGTGGGGTGACAGGAGGAGCAGGCGGTCGGGTACGCAGGCCGGTGCCGTGCCGGGCAGCGGAGGGCCACGTCCGCTCAGGACAGCAGGAAGTCCGCCTCCCCCGCCTTGGCGCCCTGGATGAAGGCGGTCATCTCACCGGGCGTGTAGATCAGCGCGGGCCCGTCGGGGTCCGCGGACTGACGGACCGCGATCCGGCCGTCGTCGAGCTTCATCGCCTCCAGGCAGTTGCCGCCGTTGCCGCCGCTCCACGGTTTGTGCCAGCCCTCACTGCCCAGTTCACGGGCGGGCATCCCGTTGTAGATGCGCACGTCGCGTATTCGCGGCTTGATGCGTTCCATTCACAGCTCCTTGCGGAGATCCCGGAGGATCTCCTTCGTGCGATGTGCCGTAGCGGCCTGGGCCGCCATGCGGTCCATGACCTCGAGGTGCGTCGCCACCTCGGAACGCGCGTCCAGATAGACGGCGCCGGTCAGGTACTCGCTGTAGACCATGTCCGGCAGCTCCGGCATGGCGAAGCGGAACAGCACGAAAGGGCCGTACGTGCCGGGATGCGGCCCCGTGGCGAACGGGGCGATCTGCAAGGTCACGTTGGGCAGCTTCGTGGCCTGAAGCAACTTGTCGATCTGGGCGCGCATGACCTCCGGACCGCCGACGGGACGGCGCAGAGCCGTCTCGTCCATCACGGCCCACAGGCGGGGAGCGTCCTCACGAGTGAGCAGATTCTGCCGATGCATGCGCAGCGCGACATGGCGCTCGATCTCGTCCGGCTGCGTCTGGCCGATGGCCCCGGACTTCAGGACACCGCGGGCGTAGTCCTCGGTCTGCAGCAGGCCGGGAACGAAGTGCGGTTCATAGGAACGGATCAGGGCCGCCGCGCCCTCCAGGCTGACGTACATCGAGAACCAGCCCGGCAGGATGTCGTGGAAGCGCTGCCACCAGCCGGGCTTGTTGGCCTCCTCGGCCAACTGGACGAAGGCCTCGGCCTCCTCGTCGGAGACGCCGTACGACTTCAGGAGGAGCTGCAGGTACGGAATCTTGAGGCCGACCTCGGCCATCTCCATACGGCGGACCGTGGCGGGCGCGACACGCAGGATGCGTGCGGCCTCCTCACGCTTGAGACCGGCGCGTTCCCGCAGGTCCAGCAGTCGCCGGCCGAGGACGACCTGGCCGACCGTCGGCGCGGACCGCGGTTCGCTCACGTCCCACCTCCACTGAGTCCGGACAGCCCGGGCGGCGCCGTCCGGAGTCCGGTTCCCGGATTCCAACTGGCGCCGCTCGACGTGCTGTTGCGAGCAGTGTGCCATGGCCCTTCACGGAGTCACACGGCACTCTGCAATTTTCAGAGTGACACTTGCCAAGTGTTCACGGCGGGGCGATAGTGGCAAGCGTGACTCCGTCCGCGCCGTTAGGAACAGACGCCGCCGCAGACCGGCTCGGTCTTCGTGCCGCAGCAGGGGTGCGCCCCGATGCGACCGCAGAGCGCCGGTTCCGCTTCGAGCTGGCCGCACACCCGGGTTCTGTGAGACAGGCCCGGCGCCTGACCCATGCCCGGTTGTCGGGCTGGGGCGTCTGCGCGGACACCTGCGACACAGCGGATCTGGTCGTCTCCGAGCTGGTCACGAACGCGATCGTCCACACCGCGAGCCGCCGCATCGTGTGCGAGCTGCACGACGGCGACGACCTGGTGCGGATAGCCATACGTGACGAGGGGTGCGCTCCCGGTGAGCCGCAGCCCTCGCCGCAGGGGGCCGAGGACGAACACGGCAGGGGCCTGATGCTCGTCGCGGCTCTCTGCCGGGCGTGGGGCGCGCAGGAATGCGGGCCCGGCCTGCTGGTGTGGGCGGAGCTCGCCCGCGCGGCGGATGCCGCGGACGCGGCCGACACGGCGGAGGTGACGGGCATGGCGGCCCTCGCGGATCTGGCAGAAGCGACGGACGAGATCTTCAGGTTCGGGACGGCGGACCTGCCGCACCCGGCCGACGGCGGGGCGCACCCGGTGGAGCCGCGCCGTGCGGCATCCGTCCCGTCCGGCCGGGCCGACCCGCGGCACTCAGGAGTCCCGGCCCGCTCGGGGGGCCGGGACCCGGGCACGGAAGCGCGTTCGGACCTCGGTTGGAGTGCGAAGAAGCCACCGGCCGACGGCCGGGGTTCCGGGACGCAGGCGTCCTGGGGGACGGGGGCCGAATGGGTGTGAGGGCGGCGTCTGTCGGGACGGCCCCTGTTCTGAGCCTGGACACGCTGGTCCGCCTCGGGCGGGGGCAGCGCATGTCCGGCGCACCCAGACGACTCCCCATACCCGA
The DNA here is from genome assembly GCF_055567695.1 of Streptomyces sp. NPDC026417. NCBI lineage: Bacteria > Bacillati > Actinomycetota > Actinomycetes > Kitasatosporales > Streptomycetaceae > Streptomyces > Streptomyces sp. NPDC026417. The sequence goes on along the minus strand of NZ_JBVHPY010000010.1, from coordinate 266,838 downwards.
CGGGATGACGGTGCCGCTGGGCTGCGACGCGGTGGCGGTGCCCGCCCGCTTCGGCCCGGTCCTGCTGTCCCGCCTGCCGCGCGTCGGCTGCGTCTACGCCGATGCGGCCCAGTGGTGGTGGATCGTTCCCTCCGACTCGGACGTCGCCCTGGAATGGCCGGCTCCCACGCTCTACGCCACGGGGGCGCTCGTTCCGCAGGCACCGTCGATTCCCGGGCTCATCCACAAACCGGAGGGTACGGTTCCGTACACTCCACCGATTCCCCTCTACCTGGCCGTCTGCCGGGTCATGGGCACCCCACCCGCCTGGTCGCGCTCCGTCAGCGCCTGACGGACCGGTGCCCGAGCCGCGGCACGCCCCCGCGTGCGTCGCGGCGGCGCACGGGGGCGCGGACGCCCGGGTGCGAAGTGCTCCGAGTGCGCCGGGATCCCCGTCGCCCGTACGGGTGAGGGCGGCCATTCCTGGGGAGGGCCCCGTGCGTGCGCACTCGGGGGAGGTCACCGGTGGGGAAGAAACGCGACGACTCCGATCCGTCGCCGTCCGACTCGGAGCGGCTGCTCTTCGGCGGCCCGCTGCGCTACGACATGGGCTGGTCGCAGCACTCCGACGCGTTCCTCGAACTGGGCTTCCGCGCCATGGTCACGCGACTGCCGGCCCTGCTCGCGTCCAGTTTCCGGCTGGCCTGGCAGGCGGACCGCCCCGCGGCCCGCATCGTGCTGACCGCCGAGGTCGCCCGCGGCGCGGCACAGGCGGTGAGCCTGCTGGCGGTCAACAGCGTGCTGGGACGGCTGATGACGAGCGGTCCGGTGGACGAAAGGCTGCGTGGCGCGGTCCCGGCGCTGGTCACGGTCGCGGCCGTCATGCTCCTCGCCGCACTGCTGCGGGCCGCCTCCACGTACGCCACCGGCCGGCTGGAGCCGAAGGTCGAGCGGGTGGCCACGGAGCTGTACCTGGAGCGCGCGGCGGCCGTGGAGCTCGCGGCCATCGAGGACGACGCGTTCCACAAGCTGCTGGACACCGCGCAGTACGGGGCCTCGTCCGCCCGGCGCATGATCGCGGTCTCCACGCAGGTCGTGAACGCGCTGATCTCGCTCGTCGCGGCGGCGGGCGTGCTGACGGTGCTGCATCCCGCGCTGCTGCCGCTGCTCGTCATGATGACGCTGCCGAGTGCCTGGAGCGCTCTGACGATCGCCCGGCGCCGGTACGAGTCGTTCCACGCGTGGGTGCAGCACGCCCGGGCGGGCCGGCTGATCGGCAGCCTGCTCACCGAGCCGGCCGCGGCACCGGAGATCCGCGTGCACGGCGTCGGACCGTTCCTGCTGCGCCACTTCCGGTCGATGGCCGAGACCGCCGAGGCGGAACAGGCCCGGCTCGCCCGCCTCGCCGCACGCACGGGGCTGGTCGCGGCCGCCTGGACCGGCCTGGCCTCGGTGGCGACCTACGCGACACTCGGCGGGCTGCTGCTCGCCGGCACGATGGCGCTCTCCGTGGCCGGTACGGCGGTCATCGCGATCCGCACGGGCTCCGCGAGCCTCGACACGCTCGTCCTGGAGGTCAACTCCCTTCACGAGGAAGCCCTGTTCGTCGGCGACCTGCAACGCCTGTACGTGGAGGCGGCGCAGCGGGCCATCCCCGAGGGCGGCGACCCGCTGCCCGAGGATCCGCGGGAGATCCGCTTCGAGAACGTCACGTTCACCTATCCGGGCAAGGCGGCGCGGCCCGCCCTGGACGACGTGAGCCTCACGCTGCCGCTGGGCCAGATCGTGGCGCTCGTCGGCGAGAACGGTTCGGGGAAGACGACCCTGGTCAAGCTGCTCGCCGGGCTCTACACGCCGGACAGCGGCCGGGTCCTGTGGGACGACGTGGACGCGGCGACCGCGGACCGGCGCGGGCTCGCCGAACGGATCGCGATGGTGGCCCAGGACTTCAAGCGGTGGCCGTTCACGGCCCGCGTCAACGTGGCGGTGGGCCGTGCCTCGGCGCCGCTCACCGACGAAAGGCTCGCCTCGTCGGTCGCCGAGGCCGGGGCGCAGGACGTCGTGGCCGACCTGCCGCGCGGCCTCGACACCCTGCTGGCGCGCGGCTTCAGCGGCGGCCACGAGCTGTCCGGCGGCCAGTGGCAGCGGCTCGGGATCGCGCGGGCCGCGTACCGGCGCGGCCGGATCCTGATCGTGGACGAACCCACGGCGGCGCTCGACGCGCGGGCGGAGCTGGAGGTGTTCGAGAAGATCCGGGCCCTGGCGGGCACCGGACAGACGGTCGTCCTCATCACCCACCGGCTGGCGTCGGTGCGCCACGCGGATCTGGTGCACGTACTGGAGCGGGGGCGGCTCGTGGAGTCCGGCAGCCCCGAGGAGCTGCTGGCCGCGGGCGGTGTCTACGCGGAGCTGTACGCACTGCAGGCGGAGCAGTTCACCGCCCCGGTGGCCGCAGGTGGCGCGGGCGTGCCCCGCGCACGCACGGCGCCCGGCCGGGAAACGGCCGTGCCCGCCGACCCCGCGACCGCCCGGAAGCCGGGCGCGCCGGTACGGAAGAGCCGGTGAGTCGAAGGCGCCCACCCGGGAGGCAGGATGCGGTGGCCTCGTCGGGCCGGGGGCGCGGATGACGTCAGCCCGCCGGGCCCGCCCTCACTCGGCCCCGTCCGCTCCCCGCACGATCACCAGGAACGCGTCGGTGGAGAGATCCATGACCACTTCCGCGGCCTGACCCCGCAGACGGCACGCCTGCGCGAACTCCTCCGCGGGCCACGACCCACGCGGTCCACCGGCGGGAAAGCGCTCCAGCACCAGTCTCCCGTTCACCTTGCACCTCCATGTCGCGCTGACTCGAAGAGTTAAACGCCAACAGGGGGGTGAACGGCTCGGGAAGTGACGGTACTGAGACGTAGTCGACACGTCTTCACCGTCCCGTGGTGAGGGTTCTCTCACTCTCCGCACTCAGTGTGTCGACACGAGTGCCTTTTGCGACCGCTTCCGTCGCTTCCGGCTCACCCGTCGCACAGAGGGTGACGGTCAGTCCTCGTACTCGTCGTGGTACCGGATCCGCTCGCTGCCCGCGGGCACCCCCAGGGCGGACGCGCGGCCGCGGGGTTCCTCCCACTCCTCCTGGCGCCCCAGGACGGTGAGGTCCAGCAGCGAGGTCGTCGAGCCCAGCCCGTCGAGGCCGCGCCCGTACGTCGAATAGGTGTGGAAGACCCGGTCGCGCTCCCGCAGGAAGCAGCTCAGCCCCGGCCGCTCGCAGGGGCCGCCGTCGCCGTCGCCGGACACCTGGAAGTCCTGGTTGAAGTCCGTGTCGTGGGCCGAGTACCAGGGCACCGTCCAGCCCATCCGGGCCTTGAACGGCAGGATCCTGGTGTACGGCGCCCGGGACACGGCGGCGAACGAGGTGCCGCGGGCCCGGAGATGGGCCAGATGGCCGATCTGGTCGAGGAAGGCCGAGCAGCTGCGGCAGCCCGCCTCCCACTCCGGCGCGAACATGAAGTGGTGGACGACCAGTTGGTGCCGCCCCTCGAACAGGTCGAGGAGGGTCGCCTTGCCGTCGCCGCCCTCGAAGACGTACTCCTTGTCGACCTCGACCATCGGCAGTCTGCGCCGCTCGGCGTTGAGCGCGTCACGGGCGCGCGTGACCGCCTTCTCCTTGAGGAGCAGTTCCTCGCGCGCGATGCGCCACTCCTCGCGCGAGACGATCTGCGGAAACGTCATGTGCCCCTCCTGCCGCCGTCCTTGCCACCTGCGGAAGGCGACCGCGCAAACGGCGCCTTCCCCGGGGTGGACCGTCGGGAGGAGCGGAACTCATCGGCGTGCCGGGAGAATTTTTTCGCGGACCGGACACGGGGGTGTCCTCCGGCGGGCGGCTCAGGTGTCGTACCGCACCGCTGGATGCGCCTGCCGTGACCCCGGCCGGTCGGTGCCGGCAGCCGCTCCCCCAACTCCCGCAGGATCGCGGGCAGATCGAGCGCGAGCAGGCGCTGGTCCCGCATCAGCACCCGCCCGTCGACGATCGTGGCGTCCCGGACGAAGCCGATCCCTTCCCGGTCGTCGTGCACGAGGTCGGTGCGGCCGGTGATGACGAGGTCGGCGGGAGGAGGGGTCACCGGACCACACACGACGGACTCGTGCCGCCGGGCGGCGTGAACCGCGCATCCTGTCCCCGCTCTGTCGCCCCGGCGGTTTCGCGCGCACCCTGGCCTCATCCCGTCGCCCACTCCCCCGGAAGGAGCCCGGCATGCTCCTCGCCACCTGGAACCTGGAGAACCTCTACCGGCCCGGCAGTCCGTTCGGTCCCCGGAACGAGGCCGCCTACGAGGCGAAACTCGCCGCGCTGGCGTCCGTCATCACGGAACTCGACCCGGCCCTGCTGGGTGTCCAGGAGGTGGGTGATCCCGAGGCACTGGAGGACCTGGCCGGTCTGCTGGACGGCACGTGGCACGTCGCGCTGTCCGAGCACGCGGACAGCCGCGGCATCCGGGTCGGTTTCCTCGGCCGTGACGTCGCGCCACGGGTGATCGCCGACACGAACGCCTTCCCGGAGCCGCTGCGTCCCGTGCAGGGCGACGACGACGGGGAGCCCGTGTCACGGTCGGGCCGCGGCCTGCTGGCGGTGCGTATCGGCGACCGCGTGACGGACCTGACGGTGGCGGTGTGCCATCTGAAGTCGAAGCTGCTGTCCTACCCGGGCGGCCGCTTCCAGCCGCGCGACGAGGGAGAACGGGCCCGCTACGGCGCGTACGCGCTGTACCGGCGGGCCGCCGAGGCCGCGGCGCTGCGCGCACTGGCCGACGAACTCCTGGCGGGCGAGGGCCGCGACCGCGACGTGGCGGTGCTCGGGGACATGAACGACGAGGTACGGGCGGCGACCACGCAGATCCTGCTCGGCCCGCCCGGCTCCGAGATCGGCACGCCCGGCCGGCAGCAGCCGGACAGGGGTGACGCGACGCGCCTGTGGGACGTGGCCCCGCTGATCCCGGCCGACCGGCGCTACTCGCGCGTCACCTCCGGGCGGCGCGAGCTGATCGACCACATCCTGGTCAGTCACCGGCTGCTCCAGCGCGTCACGGCGGCCGGCACCGGCCTGCCCGACGACGGCACCCCGCGGCTTCCGTCGGTGGGTCCGGAGCCGGCCGACCGACGCGGTGCGCCGGGCTCGGACCACGCACCGGTGTGGGTGCGCGTGCGGTCGTAGCGGTGGCCGTCGGCGGCTCACCGGGCCGCCCGGCCCGGCCTCGGGCACCCTGGGGCGGGCGGCACCGGGCGCCGTGGCCTCGGCCGGGTGGGGAGCCAGCGGTGCCGTCCGGATCACCCCGGCTCGGGCCGCGGCGCATGGTGGGTGCATCGCATGCATCGCAGGGCGGAGCCTGACCGTCGCCTCCCCGCGTACTCCCCTTGCGTACGCGGGGAGGCGTCGCGGCTCCCGGGTGATCCGGACGCCCCTCCTAAACCACGGCGGGTGCGTCGCGGACGTCCGGGATCTCCGGCGCACCGAGTCCCGCCCGCCGCCGGTGGCGGGCCAGTTCGTCGAGGAGTGCGGTGAGCCGCTCGGAGTGCCGGGAGGTGAGCCGGCCGGTGTCGTCGAGGTGCACGGCGCACGCCGTCGTCAGGTCGACGAGCTTCTCCAGGGTCTGGGCCACCTCGTCCGTGCCCCGTGAATGCCGGGCCAGGGCGGGGAGTTCGGCGGCGGCGAGGCCGATCGCGGTGCGGGCCTCGGCGAGCGTGCGGTAGGCCTCGCGGCGCAGGACCCAGCGGTCGCTCCGGTCGTCGGTGGTGCCGGCGTCCAGGACGTGGACGAGGTAGGCGTCGGCCGCGTGCGCGGCCCGGGAGAGCCGCGCCCGTACCGTCCCCCCGCGCTGCCCGGGCGCGGGCAGATGCCCGACGAGCAGCACGATCCCGCAGGCCAGCAGCGTCTCGCCGATCCGGCTCCAGGAGGCCTGCGGTTCACCGCCCGCCATCACCAGGGCGAGCACCAGGACCGTGACGACGGCGGTCTGCGCGGCGAAGTGCCGGGTGGCGACGGGGATCAGCGCCCCGCAGACGGCGACCAGCGCCACCAGCCCGGCCGGCCGGGGCAGCAGCGCCGCGAACCCCGCGAACAGCACCGCTCCGAGGACCGTGCCCGCCGCCCGGCACAGGACGCGCGAGGCGAGCGGCCCGAGGTCGGGCTTGACGAGGAACACGGCGGTGGCGGGCAGCCAGTACCAGTGGGCGTGGACTCCGTACCAGTGCGTGCGGTGCAGTGCCTGGGCCACGGCGACGGCGGCTCCGAAGGAGAGGGCGACCCGGAGGCCGTACTCGCGCCCGCCGGCGCCGAGGACGGTGCGCAGCAGGGCTCCGGGGGTGCGGCGCCGGGTGGGTGAACCGCGGTGCGGGGTGCCCGCACCGCGGTCGAACGCGTCTGCGGCGCGCAGCAGGGCGTCGTCGAGGGCGCGCAGCGCGGGTGCGGAGCGGGCGGGCGCGGGCAGCGGTCCGGAGGGGCCGCCGGCGCGTGTCGCGGCGGCGAGCCGGCGGGGCCCTTCCGCCGCGCGCCCGGGCAGGACGTCGCCGGCCCAGGCCAGCGCCGTCGCGGCTTCGGCGAGGGGCAGCGCGGCGGCGTACCGGGCGTGCAGTCCGCGTTCGGCCGAGGAGCCGGCGTACCGCCGCAGCCGCGGCCCGGACAGGGCGTCCTGCGCGTGATCGAGTGCGGCGGTGAGGCGGGCGCGCCGGGCCGTGGCGTCCGGGCCGCCGGCGGCCTCCAGCAGCGCGGCGACGGCGTCGTAGACAGCGGCGACGGCGGCGCGTTCGCCGTCGAAGCGGTAGTCGCCGCGGGCGGCGGCGCGGGTCGGCAGCGCGAGCCGCAGCACCAGCAGCCAGCCGGCACCGGCGATGAAGCAGAGGGCGCGCAGCCAGCCGGGCTCGGGCAGGGGCATCCCCGCCCCGATCGCCGCGGCGACCAGGAGCTGCGTACCCGATCCGCTGGCGACGGGCCCGACGGCGCTGAGGGCACCGGCGACCAGGGCGAGCCCGGTCAGTGCGGCGGTCAGGGCCACGGCCTCCAGGTGCGGTCCGGCGTACGACCCCGCGAGCAGCCCGCATGCTCCCGCGAGCGCGGGCAGGCCCAGCCGCTCGACGGCGGTACGCCTGCTTCCGGGGCGGTCGTTGATCCCGGCGAGCATGGCGCCGAGGGCGGCCGTCACACCGATGGAGGGGCGCCCTGCGAGCACGGCCACGAGGAGCAGGGGCCCGGCGGCCAGCGCGCCGCGCACGACCGCGCTCCAGGGGACCGGTCCCCGCTGGGCGCGCAGCGCGTGGGCGAGCCAGGGCGGCAGGGCGGCGCGGGAAGGGAGCAGCGGCACGGGACTCCTGTCGTGACGAGGGCGGGGGCTGCCTTCGGGCGACGTCGGCCGGGCGGTGGTTCCAGGGTAGTTCCCGTTGCCGTCGCGAAGGGAACGCGGTCGTTTCCGCGACGTGACACTTCGGAGGGGGGCCGGGGTCTTTGTGAACGCGATGCGGCGCGGCACGCCGATCCGCTTCGGCGGACGGCGCCTTCGGGACCGGCGGCCTCACCAGGGTGGGTGATGCGCGCCGGGGCGGACGGCGCACGCCTAGGCGGGCGGCGCGAGCCTGGGCGGGCGGCGCGAGCCTGGGCGGGCGGCGCGAGCCTGGGCGGGCGGCGCGAGCCTGGGCGGGCGGCGCGGGCCCGGCAGGGTGCGAGCCCGGCAGGGTGCGAGCCCGGCAGGGTGCGAGCCCGGCAGGGTGCGAGCCCGGCAGGGTGCGAGCCCGGCAGGGTGCGAGCCCGGCAGGGTGCGAG
>NZ_JBVHPY010000010.1:18929-258966 GCF_055567695.1 Streptomyces sp. NPDC026417 | reverse complement strand
GTGCGGGCCCGGCAGGGTGCGAGCCCGGCAGGGTGCGAGCCCGGCAGGGTGCGAGCCCGGCAGGGTGCGAGCCCGGCAGGGTGCGAGCCCGGCAGGGTGCGGGCCCGGCAGGGTGCGGGCCCGGCAGGGTGCGGGCCCGGCAGGGTGCGGGCCCGGCCGGTCGGGCGGCGCGCTGTCGCGAGCCCCGGGCGCGTCCCGGACGCCGCCGAGCCCGGTCGGACCGCACGAGCCCGGCCGGGCGCCGCCAGCCCGGTCGGACGGCGCCTTCGGGACCGGCGGCCTCACCAGGGGGTGATGCGCGCCGGGGCGGACGGCGCACGCCTGGGCGTGCGGCGCGAGCCTGCGCGGGCGGGCCCGGGGCGCGTCCCGGACGCCGCCGAGCCCGGGCGGACGGCACGAGCCCGAGCGGACCGCACGAGCCCGATCGGACGGCCGTCGGCCCGGCTCGGGTCGGGCGTCCGTCTGTCTGCCTCCGGCAGAGTCTCCGCGCCGGTCAGGCGTCCGTCGACCGGCGCGCCCGGGCGACGGCGGCGTCGAAGAGCTCCGTGGCCGAGGCGACGGCCTCCGCGAGCGCCGCGGGCTCCGGCGTCAGCCGCCCGATGATCCCGTCGGCCCCGCGCAGCCCCGCCCGCTCCAGCAGCCGCTTCTCGTTCGTGACCCACTCGCCGCGGGCCGCGAGCACGGCGTGGCCCGTCTGCACGGCTGCCGTGGCGAGCGCACCCGCCAGCTCGGTGAGGCGGCACGCGGGGGCGTGGTGGGCCGCGGCGTAGGCGAGGGTCGCGCGAGCCGTGCCGTGCCAGCGTTCGGCGGCGGAGGCGCGCAGCTTCTCCGGGTAGGCGTCGGGGCGGGCCGTCCGACCGCGCAGGACGCGGTTGACGGCGAGTTCGGCGACGACCAGGTAGCTGGGGATTCCGGCGAGATGGAAGAGGAGGGGCTCCACGCGGAAGCGGCCCTCCCCCGCCTCCGCGAGCTCGTGCTCGACGACGTCCAGGTCCCGGTAGTGGACGTCGACGCGGCGCCCTTCGACGGTCAGCCAGGCTCCGCCGTTGAACACGCCGCCGCCCCAGCCGCCGATCGCGGAGACCTCGCCCTCCCAGCCGACGGCCCGCAGGTCGTCCGGGTCGAAGTCCCCCCGGTAGTACACCGCCAGGTCCCAGTCGCTCTCGGGGGTGTGGGTGCCCTGCGCGCGGGAGCCGCCGAGGGCGACCGCGCGGACGCCGGGCAGGGCCGCGAGCCGGTCGGCGACACGGTCGAGGAAGACCGCGTCGTCCCGTGCGTGCCGTTCCGCGTCCGATACCACCGGGCTCCCTCCGCCGTCGGGCCCACGGTAGACGGAAGCGGGAGCCGGGCGCCTCCGAGTTCTCTCCGGGCGCCTCCGGGCGTGCCGGGCAGGTCTCCCCGAACCCTCCTCGTCACGAGGTCCGCGCGTCCCACCCCCACGTGTCGGCCGCCCGCGCGCGCGGGCACGGACGTGGGCGGGCCCAGTCCCGGTCGCCGGACGGGTCGGCCTCGGTCGGGCAGCCGAGGACGGCGGCCGACCGGGTCAGGCTCCCGCGGCGTACCTGTCCGTGGCCGCGACCAGAGCGTCCACCACGCTCGTCGCGCCGGCGTCGTGCCCCGCGTCGTCGACGACGGTCAACTCGCTCCCCGGCCACGCCCGGTGCAGCCGCCAGGCCGTGCCGAGCAGGTTGCCGAAGTCGAGGGTGCCCTGGACCAGCGTGCCGGGGATGCCGTCGAGCAGCGGGGCGTCCCGCAGGACGACACCCTCGTCGTTGCCCGGGCCGAGGAAGTGGTCGTTGCCGAAGTAGTGCGTGACCGTGCGGGCGAAACCCATGCGGAACGCCGGGTCCTCGTAACGCGGCACCGACCGCGGCGGCGCGGGCACGATCGCCGTCTCCCAGTCGGTCCAGGCCCGTGCGGCCCGCGCCCGCACCAGCGGATCGGGCGACTCGATCAGACGGTGGTACGCGGCGGCGAGATTCCCCTCCCGCGCGTCCGCGGGCAGCGCCGCCAGGAACCGCTCGAAGGCCTCGGGGAAGATGCGCCCAAGTCCCCTGGTCAGCAGGGTGACTTCAGGGTTCGATCCGGTCGCGATCCCGGTCAGCACCAGCTCGGACACCGCGTCCGGATGAGTCTGCGCGTACCGGAGCCCGAGCACGGCCCCCCACGACACGCCCCACACCAGCCAGCGCCCGACCCCCAAGTGCCGCCGCAGCAGCTCCAGATCATCGATCAGGCGACCGGTCGTGTTGACGCTCATGTCCGTCCCGTACGCGCTCGCCGACGGGGTCGAGCGGCCGGCGCCGCGCTGGTCGAGCAGCACGATCCGGTACGCGGCGGGGTCGAAGTAGCGCCGGAAGCCGGGGGTGCAGCCGGACCCGGGGCCACCGTGCAGCACGACCGCGGGCTTCCCCTCGGGGCTTCCGCAGACCTCCCAGTACACGCGGTTGCCGTCGCCGACGTCGAGCATGCCTCGGTCGTACGGTTCGATCTCCGGATACAACGCCATCACGCGAGCCTAGGGCCTGTCCGGCCGGTCCCGACTCCGGTCGACGACGGGACCGGGCCGGACGGGTCGGACGGGCCCTGGTCCGCCTCCGGCAGCGTGGGCAGACCCGCGTGCCGGGCCGCCGTACGCAGCACCTCCCGCAGCATCAGCGGGGTCAGCCGCCCGGTGAAGGTGTTGCGCTGGCTGACGTGGAAGCAGCCGAAGAGCTCCAGGGGCCCCTCCGCGCCCTCCAGCGTGACCCGCGCGCCGTGCCCGAAGGCGGGCCGCGGCCTGGGCACCGTCCATCCCGCCTCGGCGAGGGCGGGGAGCGCGGCCTGCCACCCGAACGCCCCGAGCACCACCGCCGCCCGCAGGGTGGGCCGCAGCAGCCGCAACTCGCCCAGCAGCCACGGCCGGCAGGTGTCCCGTTCCTCGGGCGTCGGCTTGTTGGCGGGCGGGGCGCAGTGCACGGGCGAGGTGATCCGTACGCCGTGCAGGGTGAGCCCGTCGTCGACGCTCACCGCGGTCCCCCGCGACGCCAGCCCCACCTCGTGGAGCGCCGCGTACAGCACGTCGCCGGACCGGTCGCCGGTGAACATCCGGCCCGTACGGTTCCCCCCGTGCGCGGCGGGGGCCAGGCCGATGATCAGCAGCGAGGCGTCGGGCGGCCCGAAGCCGGGGACGGGGCGTCCCCAGTACGTCCAGTCGGCGAAGGCGGCGCGCTTGGTCCTGGCGACCTCCTCCCGCCACTCGACCAGACGGGGACAGGCACGGCATCCGGTGATGCGGGCGTCCAGTGCTGCCAGGCTGCGGTCCATCCCACCACCGTACGACCGGCGGTCGGCGAGGCGGATTCGCGTCGTCCGGGCGGGAAGGCGCTCCGGCCCGGAGGGCCCCGGCGAGGCCGGGCGGCGGGACGGCGGATCGCGGCGGAGCCGGGCGGGGCGACGACAGGGACCGGTCCCGGTCGTCGCCCCGCCCACGCCGGAAAAGGACGTCCGGGGCGACGGCCGCCGGGACTAAGGTCGAGGCATGGCTTCTGAGGGTGCTGACGAGGACGAGCGGGGTGCGGACGGCGCGCCCGGCGCCGACGACCCGGCGGCCGCCGCCCGGGCGGCCGGACCGCGCACGGGTGAGAGCGTGCGCGTGGACAGCTGGATCTGGTCCGTACGGCTGGTGAAGACCCGCTCCATGGGGGCTGCGGCCTGCCGCGGCGGCCATGTCCGGGTCAACGGTGAACGGGTCAAGCCCGCGTACGCGGTCCGCGTGGGCGACGAGGTCCGCCTGCGCCACGCGGGCCGGGAGCGGATCGTCGTCGTGAAGCGCGTGATCCGCAAGCGGGTGGGACCGCCCGTCGCCGCCGAATGCTACGTGGACAACAGTCCCCCGCCCCCGCCGCGCGAGGCCGTCGCCCCGGCGGGCATCCGCGACCGCGGGGCGGGCCGCCCCACCAAGCGGGACCGCCGCGAGATGGACCGCCTGCGCGGCCTCGCCCGGCCGGACGGCGACGCGGACGGCCCCTGAGGACGTGGACACGTCGGTGAGGGCTCCCCGGTCCCCCCGGGGAGCCCTCAGTGACGTACGGACGGGGGCCACGGCCCCCGGCACCCCGCGGCGGTCACGGGCGCCGTCGGAGCACCCGCACCAGATCCGCGGTGTGGCTCCGGCGTGCCCAGGCGATCAGCGCGAGCGGGAGCATCAGGATGAGCGGCGTCGCGGGGTACGGGCCGTGGATGGCGGTGACGTTCACGATGAAGGCACCGACCATCAGCGCGCTCAGGGACAGCGCCGCCACCGACGACAGGAGCGGGATCAACAGGGCGATCCCACCGGCGAGTTCGAGCGCGCCGATGAGGTACATCCCCGTGCTGCCCCAGCCGAGTTTGTCGAAGCCCTCGGCCGCCGACGGGTGGGCGATCAGCTTGGGCAGCGCGCTCGCGAAGGCGAAGAACAGACCGAGCACCACCTGCAGGGCGCTCAGCGAGATCTGGGCGCGGCGGCTGCGGCCGGTACGGGTGGCGGCGGGGGTGACGGAGGCGGCGCGGGCGACGGAGGCGGTGCTCTCGGACATGGGGATCTCCTGTGCGAAGCGGTGTGAACTGCTGTCGGGGAGGTAGACCGCACCGGGTTCCGGAACTCATCGCCGCCGCACGGGATTTGTCGCTGCCGGGCCGACGGCGCCCCGCCGTCAGCGCATGCGTCATGCCCTGCCGGCACCGTCACCCCCGCGGAGGCCGACAGCCGGCACCGTCACCTCCCGCGGAGCCCGGCCGGCCGCACCACCGCCTCCCGCGGAGCCCGCCCGCCCCGTGGTGAACGTGCCCCGCGAAGAGTACGTTTTCGATGGGAGCGGTGATGGCCATGCGTACCGGCAGTGAACCGACGACAGCACGCAGTGCCCTGCGGCTGCGCTTCTGGCTGAGCGTGTGGGGGCTGATCTGGGCGATCGGCGGGACGGCCGCCTTCGCGCTCGCCGGACGTCCCGGATGGGCCGTCGCCTGCGGCGTGCTCTGGGTGATCGTCACCGTCGACATGGTCATGGTCCTGCGGCACATCAGACAGGGGCCGCACTACCAGCCGGGCCCCGACGTCCCGCCGTACCGGCCGCCGGACCAGCGGCATCCTTGAGCGGCGGGAGCCGGGGCGGGCTCGGGAGATCAGGAATCGAAGCGGGCCGCTTCCAGGTACTGCGGGTTCGGGTCGAGGGCGGCGGCCAGCCGGAAGTGACGCTTCGCCTGGTCGGGCCGCCGCTGGCGCTCATAGGTGCGGGCCAGCGCGAAGTGCGCGAACGCGTTGTCCGGCTCGCGCTCCAGGACGATGGTGAACTCCAGCTCGGCGGGTCGCAGTTGCGCGGCGGCGAAGAAGGCACGCGCCCGCAGCAGGCGGGCCGCCGTGTTCTCCGGGTGCGCGGCGATGACCGAGTCGAGCAGCTTCACCGCGCCCCGCGGATCGCGGGCGGCGAGCAGCTGCTCGGCGGCGCGGAAGTCGATGACGTGCGTCTCCGGAGTACGTCCGGTGGAACCGCTGGTGTCGGGCACGGCTGAGTCCTTCCCTCAGTGCAACGGTTCAACGCCCCCGCCGGGGGCCGCTATTCCGCCGCGGAGTGCGCCCGGCGCACGAGTTCCGCCCACACCTCCCCGACCCGGCGCTCCAGCCGGTCGAGCGGCACGTCGTTGTCGATGACGATGTCCGCGATCGCCCGTCGCTGCTCACGAGTGGCCTGGGCGGCCATCCGGGCGCGCGCGTCCTGCTCGGTCATGCCGCGCAGCCGTACGAGCCGGTCGAGCTGCGTCTCGGGACCGGCGTCGACCACCACGACCAGGTCGTACAGCGGGGCGAGGCCGTTCTCCGTAAGCAGCGGCACGTCGTGCACGACGACGGCGTCCTCGGCGGCGGCGCTCTCCAGTTCCCGGGAGCGGGCTCCGACCAGGGGGTGGACGATCGAGTTCAGTACGGCCAGCCGGTCGGGGTCGGCGAAGACGATCGATCCGAGCCGGGCCCGGTCCAGGCCGCCGTCGGGTGCCAGCACCTCCTCGCCGAAGGCCTCGACGACCGCGGCGAGCCCCGGCGTGCCGGGCGCGACGACCTCACGCGCGATCCTGTCCGCGTCGATCAGCACGGCGCCGTGCTCGACGAGCAGCCGCGACACCTCGCTCTTGCCGGCTCCGATACCGCCGGTCAGGCCCACCTTCAGCATGACCGGAAGCTTAGGGCCTGCCGTCCGTGCGGCCGGGCGGGGCCCCGTGTGTCAGCCGTCGCCCTCCCGCTCGGCCAGGAACTTCTCGAACTCCAGGCCGATCTCGTCCGCCGACGGGATCTCCACGGCTTCCGCGAGCATGTTGCCCCGGGACTCGGCGCCCGCCGCGGCGTCGTACTGGTGCTCCAGCCCCTGGACGAGGGCGACCAGCTCCTCGTCGCCCTCCTGGATCTGCCGGTCGATCTCCGTCTGCGTACGGTGCGCCTCGGTGCGCAGCGCGTGCGCGATGCCGGGCAGCACCAGACCGGTACCCGCGGTGATGGCCTCGAGGACCGTGAGCGCGGCGTCCGGGTAGGGGGAGCGGGCGATGTAGTGCGGCACGTGCGCGGCGACGCCCAGCACGTCGTGCCCGGCCTCCATCAGCCGGAACTCGATCAGCGACTCGGCGCTGCCGGGGACCTGGGCCTCCTCGAAGGGGCTGCGGTGTCCCGGCACCAGCTCGGTGCGGTTGCCGTGCGGGGTGAGGCCCACCGGGCGCGTGTGCGGGACGCCCATGGGGATGCCGTGGAAGTTGACGGACAGCCGGACCCCGAGCCGCTCCACGATCTGCCGCACGGCGGCCGCGAACCGCTCCCACTCCACGTCCGGCTCGGGGCCGGACAGCAGCAGGAAGGGGGCTCCGGTGGCGTCCTGGACGAGCCGCACCTCCAGGGCGGGCTCCTCGTAGTCGCTCCAGCGGTCGCGCTTGAACGTCAGCAGCGGGCGGCGGGCCCGGTAGTCCACGAGCCGGTCGTGGTCGAAACGCGCGACGACCTGGTGGGGCAGCGAGTCGAGCAGCCGGTCCACGATCTGGTCGCCGGTCTCGCCCGCGTCGATGTATCCGTCGAAGTGGTAGAGCATGACAAGGCCGGCCGACTCCTGGGCGAGCGCCATGTCGACGACGGCCAGGCCCTTCGGCTCCCATGCGTACAAACCCTGCGGATCAAGCACTGTGACCGCTCCTCCTCGTGTTCCTAGAGGACAACGTGGCGTGCAGCGCGGGCATTCCCGGCGTCCGCGCCTCCCGGGAGGCGGCGGCGCGGGCCTTCCCGGCATCCGCACCTCGCGGGAGGCGGCGCGGAACGCACTGCGGGCCCGCACCCCGAAGGGTGCGGGCCCGCAGTGTTCAACAGGTGCCTAGCGGTGAGCGATCAGCTCTGGCCGCCGGCCAGCTTCTCGCGCAGGGCGGCCAGCGCCTCGTCCGACGCCAGGGCGCCGGAGTTGTCGTCCGACTCCGAGGAGTACGAACCGCCGCCACCGGAGGCGGCCGGAGCCGCACCCGGGGTGGTGACACCCTCGGCCTCGGCCTGGGCGTCCGCCTCGCGGGACTTGATGACCTGGGCCTGGTGCTGCTCGAAGCGCTGCTGCGCCTCGGCGTACTGGCCCTCCCACGCCTCGCGCTGGGTCTCGTAGCCCTCGAGCCAGTCGTTGGTCTCGGGGTCGAAGCCCTCGGGGTAGATGTAGTTCCCCTGGTCGTCGTACGACGCGGCCATGCCGTACAGCGTCGGGTCGAACTCGACCGAGGCCGGGTCGGCACCGAAGGACTCGTTGGCCTGCTTCAGCGAGAGGCTGATGCGGCGGCGCTCGAGGTCGATGTCGATGACCTTGACGAAGATCTCGTCGTTGACCTGGACGACCTGCTCCGGGATCTCCACGTGGCGCTCGGCCAGCTCGGAGATGTGGACCAGGCCCTCGATGCCCTCGTCGACGCGCACGAACGCACCGAACGGAACGAGCTTCGTGACCTTGCCGGGGACGACCTGCCCGATCTGGTGCGTACGGGCGAACTGCTGCCACGGGTCTTCCTGCGTCGCCTTCAGCGACAGGGAGACACGCTCGCGGTCCATGTCGACGTCGAGGACCTCGACGGTGACTTCCTGGCCGACCTCGACAACCTCGGAGGGGTGGTCGATGTGCTTCCAGGACAGCTCGGAAACGTGAACCAGACCGTCGACGCCACCGAGGTCCACGAACGCACCGAAGTTGACGATCGAGGAGACGACGCCGGAGCGGACCTGACCCTTCTGCAGGGTCGTGAGGAACGTCTGGCGCACCTCGGACTGGGTCTGCTCGAGCCAGGCGCGGCGGGACAGGACCACGTTGTTGCGGTTCTTGTCCAGCTCGATGATCTTCGCCTCGAGCTCCTTGCCCACGTAGGGCTGGAGGTCGCGGACACGGCGCATCTCGACGAGGGAGGCCGGCAGGAAGCCACGGAGGCCGATGTCGAGGATGAGACCACCCTTGACGACCTCGATGACGGTACCGGTGACGATGCCGTCCTCTTCCTTGATCTTCTCGATGGTGCCCCAGGCACGCTCGTACTGGGCGCGCTTCTTCGAGAGGATCAGGCGGCCTTCCTTGTCCTCCTTCTGGAGAACAAGGGCTTCGATCTCGTCACCGACGGCGACGACCTCGTTGGGGTCGACGTCGTGCTTGATCGAGAGCTCGCGGCTCGGGATGACACCTTCGGTCTTGTAACCGATGTCGAGCAGGACCTCGTCCCGGTCGACCTTCACGATGACGCCGTCGACGATGTCGCCGTCGTTGAAGTACTTGATCGTCTCGTCGATCGCGGCGAGGAAGGCTTCCTCGTTACCGATGTCGTTGACCGCAACCTGCGGGGTGGTGGCGGTGGTCTCGGTGCTGCTCGTCATGTGGGAAAGGGCTCCGGTACGGACAGTGAGTCGTAGGTACTGCTTACGCCGGGAGCCCGTTTCGCTCTGAAGAAGCCGGACAGCCAAGGAAGCGCCAATTCCGGTGGTGCCCGGTGAAGGACACTGCCGTTGGCGCCTCGACAACCGAGGGGACATACAACAGATGCGAGCGCAGCCTGCTACGTCTGAGGAGCGCAGGCCCGCAGCGCAACTTGTAGCATACGGGGGCAGCCGGGCAGGGTCAATGCGCGAAGGCGCACACCCGGGGCGGAACGTCGCATACCCGGCACAAGTCCTGTCCCGTGAAGGCCGTATGGACCCTCGAAGCCTCTCCGGTGACACACCGGGACGCCCGGACGGACGAGCCCGCAGACTAATACGAGGGAGCCGATCATCCAAGAGCACGAACCGCTCGAACCGGAAGCAACCAGGCGTGACGCCGGCGTCACCGAGAGCGCCCGGGCCAACCGGGGCTGGTGGGACCGGAACGCGGACGACTACCAGGTCGAGCACGGCACCTTCCTCGGCGACGACCGCTTCGTCTGGTGCCCCGAGGGGCTCGACGAGGTGGAGGCCGAGCTGCTCGGACCGCCGGAAGAGCTGAAGGGCAAGGACGTCCTGGAGATCGGCGCCGGCGCCGCCCAGTGCTCGCGCTGGCTGGCCGGCCAGGGCGCCCGCCCCGTCGCGCTGGACCTCTCCCACCGCCAGCTCCAGCACGCGCTGCGCATCGGCGGCGGCGTACCGCTCGTGGAGGCGGACGCGGGCGCGCTGCCCTTCGCCGACGGCTCCTTCGACCTGGCGTGCTCGGCGTACGGAGCGCTGCCGTTCGTCGCCGACCCGGTCCTCGTGCTGCGCGAGGTCCGGCGGGTGCTGCGCCCGGGCGGCCGATTCGTGTTCTCCGTGACGCACCCGATCCGCTGGGCGTTCCCCGACGAGCCGGGGCCGGAGGGCCTGAGCGTCTCGGCCTCCTACTTCGACCGCACTCCCTACGTGGAGCAGGACGAGGACGGGAACGCGGTGTACGTCGAGCACCACCGGACGGTCGGCGACCGGGTGCGCGACGTCGTGGCCGGCGGGTTCCGCCTGGTCGACCTCGTGGAGCCCGAGTGGCCCGACTGGAACACCCAGGAGTGGGGCGGCTGGTCCCCGCTGCGCGGCCGGCTGATCCCGGGGACGGCCGTCTTCGTGTGCGAGCGCGACTGACCTCTCCCCTCCCTCCCCTCTCTTCCCGTCCTGTCTCTCCCCGCGCGCGGGGAGAGACAGGACGCTCGTGGAGACTGGGCACGTGACCCGTACCGACGAGCTGAACCTGCTGCCCGTCCGTTCCGCCGTGCCCGCGCTCCGCACCGCCCTGGAGGAGCACGGAACCGCGGTGCTCTGCGCGCCGCCGGGAACCGGCAAGACCACGCTCGTGCCGCTGGTCCTGGCCGGACTCACCGGCGAGGGGCCCGCACGCCGGGTCGTCGTCGCCGAGCCGCGGCGGATCGCCGCCCGGGCCGCCGCGCGCCGGATGGCGTGGCTGCTGGGCGAGAAGGTGGGCGAGCGGGTCGGCTGCACCGTGCGCGGTGAACGCGTGGTGGGACGGCACACGCGCGTGGAGGTCGTGACGACCGGTGTGCTGCTGCAACGCCTTCAGCGCGACCAGGAACTCCGCGGCGTCGACGTGGTGGTGCTGGACGAGTGCCACGAGCGGCATCTGGACGCCGACACCGTCGCGGCCTTCCTGCTCGACGTGCGGGCGGCGCTCCGCCCGGAGCTGCGGCTGGTGGCCGCCTCCGCCACGACCGACGCGGCCGGCTGGGCCCGGCTGCTCGGCGGGGCGCCGGTCGTCGAGGCGGAGGGCGTCTCGTACCCGGTGGACGTGGTGTGGGCGCCGCCCGCCCGGCCCGTCCGGCCGCCGCACGGGATGCGGGTGGACCCGGCGCAGCTGACGCATGTCGCGGCGGTGGTGCGGCGGGCGGCGGCGGAGCACGCGGGGGACGTCCTGTGCTTCCTGCCGGGCGTCGGCGAGATCGCCCGGGTCGCCGGGCAGCTGGCCGGGGCGGGCGGGGTCGAGGTGCTCCAGGTGCACGGGCGGGCGCCGGCCTCCGTGCAGGACGCGGTGCTGTCTCCCGGCACGGGGCGCCGGGTGGTCCTCGCCACCTCGGTGGCCGAGTCGTCGCTGACCGTCCCGGGTGTGCGCGTGGTCGTCGACTCCGGGCTCGCCCGGGAGCCGCGGGTGGACCACGCCCGCGGGCTGAGCGCACTGACGACCGTACGGGCCTCGCAGGCGGCGGGGCGGCAGCGGGCGGGGCGTGCCGGGCGTGAGGCACCCGGTGTCGTGTACCGGTGCTGGACGGAGGCGGAGGACGTACGGCTGCCCCGCTTCCCGGCGCCGGAGATCAAGGTGGCCGACCTGACGGCGTTCGCCCTGCAGGCGGCCTGCTGGGGTGACCCGGACGCGTCCGGCCTCGCGCTGCTGGACCCGCCCCCGGCCGGGGCGATGGCGGCGGCGCGGACCGTGCTGGAGGCGGTCGGCGCGGTCGGCCCGGCGGGGCGGGCGACGGAGCGGGGCAAGCGGATGTCCCGGCTGGGACTGCACCCGCGGCTCGCCCGGGCCCTCCTGGACGCGGCGCCCGAAGTGGGCGCCGAGCAGGCCGCCGAGGTGGTCGCCCTGCTGAGCGAGGAGCCGCCGCGGGAGTACGGCGACGATCTCGCCGGAGCCTGGCGGACGGCCCGGCGCGGGGGCGACGCGTACGCCGCGCGCTGGCGCACCGAGGCCCGCCGCCTGCGTACGGCGGCCGCCCTGCCCGCGGCCGCCCGGGACCTCTCGGCCGGAACGTCCGCCGAAGCCGGACCGGCGGCCCCGCCGACCGGCGACGGCGAAGGCTCGGCCGGCGGGCCGACCGCTGCCGGAACGGGCCGGCGGCCCCCTTCGCCCGCGCGGGCCCGGCGAGGGCCGTCCGGCGCGGCCGTCACCCCGCCGGACGGTGTCCGGGCCGGAGCGGCCGGGCAAGGGCGACCCGGGGCCGACGGTGGGCGGGTGAGCGGGGACGACCGGGTCGCCGGGCTCGTCGCCGCGCTCGCGTTCCCCGAGCGCGTGGCGCGGGCGCAGGGCGGCTCGTACCTCATGGTGTCCGGGACCCGGGCCGAGGTCCACGACGGTTCGGGGCTGCGGGGCGCACCCTGGCTGGCCGTCGCCGTGGCCGACCGGCCGGTGGGCGCGGGGCACGCGCGGGTGCGGCTCGGCGCCGTCGTCGACGAGGAGACGGCGCGGCGGGCAGCCGGTGCCCTGCACGCCGAGGGAGACGAGGTCCGCTGGGCCGACGGGGACGTCGTGGCGCGGCGCGTCGAACGGCTCGGGGCGGTGGAGCTGGCGGTGCGGCCGTTGCAGAACGCCGACCCCGCTCTCGTACGCCGGGCGCTGCTGCAGGGGCTGCGCGAGGAGGGGCCGGAGCTGCTGCGGTGGACGCGCGACGCCGGGACGCTGCGTCAGCGGCTGGCCTTTCTGCGGCTGCATCTCGGCGAGCCCTGGCCCGATGTCGGCGACGAGGGGCTGCACGCGCGCGTGGACGAGTGGCTGGAGCCCGAGCTGGGGCGGGCCCGCCGGCGCGCCGACCTGGGGCGGATCGACGCCGGTCAGGCTCTGACGCGGCTGCTGCCGTGGGCCTCGGGGCAGGCCGCCCGGCTGGACGAGCTGGCGCCGGAGCGGATCGAGGTGCCCAGCGGGTCCAGGATCCGCGTCGACTACACCGATCCCGAGCGGCCGGTCCTGGCGGTGAAGCTCCAGGAGATGTTCGGGCTCCACGAGTCGCCGACCGTCGCGGGCGTGCCCGTGCTGGTGCATCTGCTCTCGCCCGCGGGGCGGCCCGCCGCGGTCACGGCCGACCTCGCGTCGTTCTGGCGGGACGGGTACCGGGCCGTGCGGGCCGAGCTGCGGGGCCGGTACCCGAAGCATCCGTGGCCCGAGGATCCGGCCGCCGCCGAGCCGACCCGGTACACGAAGGCCCGCCTCGGGCGCTGACCGGTCGCCGGGTTCGCGCCCGGCACCGGGCTCAGGCGCCGACCGGCTCCGGTTCCGGCCGCCCGGCGGGCGCCGGGTCCTCCGGCCTGCGGGCGCGGGCCTCCAGGTACAGGGACAGGGCGAGCAGGCCCGTGCCCAGGACGAGGAAGCCCCAGGGCAGGTACGTGGTCATCAGCAGGACGACGGTGCGGTTCGACTTGACCAGGGACACCGTCGACTCGATGTAGTCCTCGCGCATCTTCACGTGCCCGGCGAAGGCGGTCACCTTGTCGCGGCCGCCGAGGAGCGTGCCGCCGCGCAGTTCCTCGCGGTGGATCTCCTCGCCGTACACGGGAGCGCCGGTGACCGGCTCGACCCAGAACTTGCGGACGGTGGTGTACCAGCGGGTGGTGCCCGTCTCGGCGACCGACTCCGCGGTGATCCCCTCGACCGGCATGATCTTGGGGAACGGGACCTCGGTCCACGGGATGGTCTGCTCGAAGTAGTAGACCTCGACGCCGCGGAAGTCCTGCGTGCCCTTGAAGTGGATGGGTGCCGTGGTGCGGGCTTGGGCGTCGAAGTACTCGTAGTCCCGCTTCTCCGTGCGGAAGGGCCACTTGAACTCGATGCCGCCCCGCTTCACGGGGTCGCCGTCGACCGACTCGCCCGTGGCGTGGACGGGTTCCTGGGTGTGCGCGTCGAAGATGTAGCGCTCGGGCAGCTTGGAGACCATCTTGCCGTCGGGGCCCTCCACGTAGGACAGGGAGTCCCAGACGACGACGTCGCGGCCCGCGGTCCGCTCGATCGCCTCCGACGCCGCCACGTTGCCCTTGAGGGTCTGCACGATGGTGACCTTCGGGACCTTCTCGGCCTTCATCGTTCCGTAGTCGAGCAGGGTCGCGTCCTTCGCCTCCAGGACCATGTCCTGGTACTGGCCGGCGGGGATCTTGGCCAGCCGCGGGAAGGCGTACCAGCGCAGCAGCGGGGACAGCGCCGTGAAGAACACGGCGAGGGCGAGCAGGACGAGGCTGGCCTTGCGTCGCATCTCGGCGGCCCTCCCTGTGCGTCGGGGACGTCTACGGGTGCTCGGGGACGGTCGTGAGCAGCGGCTCGGGCGAGGTCGAGCCGGACGGCGAGCCCAGGGCCGTGAGCGTGAGGACCAGGGCGAACGCGAGGGCCAGGCCGGCCGCGGCGGCGATCAGGGCACGCATACGGGACCTCCCGGCCGGCTGGGCAACCTGGACACGTACGGACACCAGGAACTGATACTCCGTCAGGTCGGGCACCGTAGCAACGGCGGGGCGAGATGAGAACACGTTGCGCACGGACTGCGGCGCCCCTCCGCAGGAAACCGGAGGGGCGCCGCAGGTTCAGGGCCGATGGATCTAGGAGGCGGCGGCCGCCACCTTCAGTTCCACGGTCAGCGTCGCGCCGCCCGTGGTGGTGATCCGGAGCAGGAACGTCCCGGCCGTGTCGTCCGCGTACAGCTTCGGCAGCTTGAGCAGACCGCTCGCGTCCGTCTTCAGGTCCGTGAGGGTGCGCACGGTCTTGCCGTCCGCGTCCTTGAAGTACGGGCCCTTGTCGTTCGCGGTGGCGTCCTCCGCCGACGCGACCAGCGTCGCGGTGGCCGCGACGCCGTCCGCGACGGCGCCCTGGTAGGTGGCCTTCACCTCGACCTGGTCGGCGAACTCGCCGCCCGGCGTGCAGGTCAGCGCGGTGTCGGCGGTACGGGCGAGGGCGTCGGCCCGGCGGGCGGTGACGGTCGCCGCGTAGTCGACGCCGGTCACCGTCCGGCCCACCACGGCGGTGCGGACGGTGAAGTCGCCCGTCTTCTCACCGGCCACGAGCGCGGGCGCGACGGCCTTGCCCGCACTGTCGGTGACGACCGTGGCGACGCTCTCGCCGCCGGTGAACGTGCTGTCCGTGTCGCCGACGATCGTGAACCGCACCCGGACCTTCGCGACCGCCTTGCCCGCCTTCGTCTCGGCGCGCGCGGTGATCCGCTTGTCGAAGGTGTCCCCCGCCGTCGCGGTGAGCTTGCCGGTGCCGGCGTCCTCCAGGTGGTCCACCGTGTCGGTGGGCGTGGCGGGCGGGGTGGTCGGCGGCTTGCTGGGCGTGCCGGGCGTCGTCGGCGGCGTGCCGGGCGTCGACGGGTCCGGGTCGGGAGCGGGGTGGCTCGGCTTGGGGTCGGGGCTGGGCGTGACCGGGACCGACGGGCCGGTGGGGACCGTGACGGTCCGGTCGTCGTCGCTCCGGTGCCCGGGCAGCGCGCCCGTGCCGTCCGGTACCTCGCGGGTCTCCTTGCGGTAGGAGTCCAGCCACGACAGAACGGTGTTGAGGTACGCCGTCGAGTTGTTGTAGCTGAGGATCGAGGCGTTCATCTCCGACTGGACCGACATGTCGTGGTCGAAGCGGCAGAGGTAGTGGCCGGCGGCGAGGGCCGCGTCGTAGATGTTGTTCGGGTTCTTCGCGCCGTCGCCGTTGCCGTCGCGGCCCGCCCATTCCCAGGTGGACGGGATGAACTGCATCGGTCCGACGGCGCGGTCGTGCCGGGTGTCGCTGTCGTAGGCGCCGTTGTCGGTGTCGGAGATGTTCGCGAAGCCGTTGCCGTTGAGCACCGGGCCGAGGATCGGCGAGTACGTGGTGCCGTCGGCGTCGACCCGGCCGCCGCGGGCGTGGCCTGACTCGACCTTGCCGATGGCGGCGAGCAGTTGCCAGGGCAGGTTGCAGCCGGGCTTGGACTCGCGCAGCGAGGCCTCGGCCTTCTTGTAGGCGTCGAGGACCGTCGCGGGGATGTCCGACTCCGTGACCGTCCCGGTCGCGCCGTCCCCGCCCGGGGAGGGTGTGGCCGTGGGGCTGTTGAGCGGCGGAAGGTCGGTGTAGTAGGGCGAGTTGCCGGTCGCGGTGCCGCCGCCGGTGCCGTCGGCCGAGGACTCGGAACCCGTCGACTGTCTGCCGGGATCGTCTGCGGTCACTCCCGGTGCCTGGGAAGCGGACAGTGCCGCTACCGCGGCCGCCGCCACGGCGGTCGTCGCCGCCCCCTTGCGCAGCCTGCCGAAATGCGCCGCCATTGAGTGAACCCCTCCCGTGGACGACTCCCGCGCTCCGCGCGCTCTTCCCGTTCCCTGCCGTGCTCCCCAGCACGGTGACGCAGGTGACCCTACGACAACTTCCGTCGCCGGGGCACCCGTTCGCGCCCGGTATTCACCGCTTGGCCATATACCCGGTGTTCGCGGGCCCCCGGCGGGCGGCCCGCGGGGACATTCTCATGCGTCCTTCATACTGGCGGGAGTGATCGCCAGGGGCCGCACCGCGCGCCCGACTCCGGGCGCAGGGGGACGCATTGCCTTTCACTCTCAGCCACGCGGCGGCCGTACTGCCCGCCGTACGCGGCGACGGCACCGGTCGCGGCCGGCTGGTGCCCGCCGTCCTGGTGGCCGGATCGTTCGCTCCCGACATGACCTATTACGCGGCGAGTGTGCTGTCGGGGGCGATGGAGTTCGGCGACTTCACCCACTCCTTCACCGGCGTCTTCACCGTCGACGTCCTCATCGCCTGGGTGCTCGTGGGCCTCTGGCTGGTCCTGCGCGAACCGCTGGTGGCCCTGCTGCCGCGGACCGGGCAGGGGCGGGTGGCGGCCCTGCTGCGCTGCGGGGCGCCGCATGCCCGCCCGGGACCGTCGCTGCTGCTGCGCTGGTACGTCTCGGCCGTGCTCGGCGCGCTCACGCACGTCGTCTGGGACGCGTTCACGCATCTCGACCGGTGGGGGATGCGGGTGTTCCCGGTCCTGGGCCGGGAGATCGCGGGTTCGCCGCTGTACTGGTACCTGCAGTACGGCGGTTCGGCGGTGGCCGCCGTCGTCATCGTCTCCTTCCTGGTCGTCGCGCTGCGGCGGACCTTCCCCGGCGAGCCGCTGGGTGTGCCGGTGCTCTCCCGGGCGGACCGCTGGCTGGCGGGCGCGGTGCTCGCGGGCTGCGCCCTGGTGGGAGCGGTGCAGCGGGCCTCGCGCTGGTGGGCGTACTGGGGCGCGGACGCGAAGCCCTGGGAGCTGATCCCGACGGTGTGCTTCGGAGCGGGCGCCGGACTCGTGCTCGGGCTGGTCGTCTACGGCGCCGGGGTCAGGCTGCGGCGCCCGGCCCCGCCCCGCCCGGCCCAGGCTCCGGCGGAGCGGAACCAGGAGACGGCGCGCTGACGGTACGCGGGGAGGGCGTTCCCCGGTGACGCCCGTGCCCGGCGTGCTTGCCGTGCCCGGCGGGTCGGCGTGTCCGGTGTGCTGGGGCCCGCCCGTATCTACGGGGTCGTCCCCGCGTCGGGGGCGGGCGCGGGCGCGGGGCGGGCGAGACGAACGTGGCTCAGACCGGCCCACAGTCGGCGGGCGGCGCTGTCGCTCCGGGCGGTGAGCAGGGCGCGCAGCGAAGTCCGCTCCCGGCGGGTCAGGCCGCGGCACCGTTCACGGACGCGGCGCGTGATCGCCGCCGCGATCGGCCGGCGGACGGCACCGGCCGAGTCGGCCCGGCTCCGCCCGCCGGCCCCGGCGCAGGTCGCTCCCGCGGCCCCGGCGCGCGCCCTGCGGCACCGGTCACCGAGCCGGGCCCCGTCCCCGGCCCGGCGCAGGCGCGCGTGGAGCCGGGCGGCGGGGTGACGGGGCGGGCGGCCGCGGCGGGGGGCGCGTACCCGGGCGGTACTCGCCCCGGCCGCGAAGACCGGGGCCGCAGTGCGCGGCGAGGCCGCGCGGGCGGCCGCCAGGAACAGCGGGGTGGCTCTCCCCGCGGGACGGGGAAGCAGGCGTATACCCATGCCCGCATCCTTACGGTGCCCCGCACGGGGGTGCGTCTCCGCGAGGGCCACCCGGGTGACCGGCCCCGGCCCGCCCGCCCGGCGTCGCGGAGGGGGCCGGCGCCGGGGCCGGACAGGCCGGACCGCTTCCGCACCGGCCGCGGAGCCACCCCGCGGGAGCAGGCAGGCCCGACCGCACCGACCCGGCCGCGGAGCCACCCGCCGGAGCCGGTGGGGAGCCGCAGGCGGATCCCAGGGTGGACCGCCGTGGCTGTGCCGGACTGCGGGACGGTCCGGAGCCGGGGAGAACGGGACCCGGGACGGGCCGCCCCAGGGGGACCGGACCCGAAACGGACCGGCCCCGACGGGGACCCGACCCCCGGGGAACCGAACCCCCCGGAGGCCTGACCCGGGACCGGCCCAACCCGGGACCGACCGAACCCCGGGGGACCTGATCCGAGCCGGGCCGAACCCCGGGGAGCCGACACGGGACCGCCCGAAGACGGACCGGCCGCCCGGCGGAAGGAAACCGGACGGACCGCACGCCCCGTGGGCCGCGTCAGCGTCGGTGGCTTCCGCCCGTGCGGGGCTAGTGCGCCGCCGACTCCCAGTCGGGGCCCGAGCCGACGGACACGTCGAGCGGGGCCCGCAACTGCACCGCGCCCGCCATCTCGCGGCGGACCAGCTCCTCCGCCTGTGCCCGCTCACCGGGGGCGATCTCCAGCACGATTTCGTCGTGGACCTGGAGCAGCATCCGGGACTTCAGGCCGGCCTCGCGCAGCGCCCGGTCCACGTTGAGCATCGCGATCTTGACGATGTCCGCCGCCGTGCCCTGGATGGGCGCGTTCAGGGCCATGCGCTCGGCCGCCTCGCGGCGCTGCCTGTTGTCGCTGTTGAGGTCGGGGAGGTAGCGGCGACGCCCGAAGAGAGTCGCCGTGTAGCCCGTGGCGCGGGCCTCGTCGACGGCGCGGCGGAGATAGTCGCGCACGCCCCCGAAGCGCTCGAAGTACGTGTCCATCAGGCCCCGCGCCTCACCGGCGTCGATGTTCAGCTGCTGGGAGAGGCCGAACGCGGACAGCCCGTAGGCGAGGCCGTACGACATGGCCTTGATCTTGCGGCGCATCTCCGCGTCGACGCCGGACCGCTCCACGGAGAACACCTGGGAGGCGACCGTGGTGTGCAGGTCCTCGCCGGAGGTGAACGCCTGAAGCAGTCCCTCGTCCTCGGACAGGTGGGCCATCACGCGCAGTTCGATCTGGCTGTAGTCCGCGGTCATGAGGGACTCGAAGCCCTCGCCGACCACGAAGCCGCGACGGATCGCCCGGCCCTCGTCGGTGCGGACCGGGATGTTCTGCAGGTTCGGGTCCGTGGAGGACAGGCGGCCGGTCGCGGCCACCGTTTGGTTGAACGTGGTGTGGATACGGCCGTCCGCGGCGATCGTCTTGATCAGGCCCTCGACCGTGACGCGCAGCTTGGCCTGCTCGCGGTGCCGGAGCATGAGCACCGGCAGCTCGTGGTCGGTCTGCGCGGCCAGCCAGGCCAGGGCGTCCGCGTCCGTCGTGTAGCCGGTCTTGGTCTTCTTCGTCTTCGGCAGGCCCAGCTCGCCGAAGAGGACCTCCTGCAGCTGCTTGGGCGAGCCCAGGTTGAACTCGTGGCCCACCGAGGCGTGCGCCTCCTTCACGGCCTGCTGCACGGCGCCCGCGAACATCTGCTCCATGGCTTCCAGGTGCGCCCGGTCGGCCGCGATCCCGTACCGCTCCATGCGGGCCAGCAGCGCCGAGGTCGGCAGCTCCATGTCCCGCAGCAGGTCGGCCGCGCCGACCTCCTCCAGCTTCTCGGCGAACGCCTCGCCCAGGTCGAGGATGGCGCGGGCCTGCACCATGAGCGCCTCGGCCTCGGCCTGGTCGTCGGCACCGAAGGCGAGCTGCCCGTCGGCCGCCGCGGCGGGCGCCAGCTCCCGGTTCAGGTACTCCAGGGACAGCGCGTCCAGGGCGAAGGAGCGACGGCCCGGCTTCACCAGGTAGGCGGCGAGCGCGGTGTCCATGGTCACGCCCTCGACGGTCCAGCCGTGCTCGGCGAAGACCCGCATCACGCCCTTCGCGTTGTGCAGGACCTTCGGGCTGCCGGCGTCCGCGAGCCACCCCGAGAACGCGTTCTCGTCGGCCTCGTCCAGCTGTGAGGGGTCGAACCAAACGGCCTTGCCGTCCGCCGCGGCGAGCGCGACCTCGGCCACCGAGCCGGCGCCCAGCGCCCACGCGTCGACGGTCGCCAGACCGAGCGCCGCCCCGCCGTGCTCGGCGAGCCACGGCGTCAGCTCGCCCGCGCCCAGCACCGCGCCGTCCAGCTCCACGCCCGGAGCGGCCGGCTGGGCCGCCTCGGCCTCCTCCGTCCCGGGGTCGACCGCGAACAGCCGCCCGCGCAGCGAGGGGTTCCGGATCTC
The DNA here is from genome assembly GCF_055567695.1 of Streptomyces sp. NPDC026417. NCBI lineage: Bacteria > Bacillati > Actinomycetota > Actinomycetes > Kitasatosporales > Streptomycetaceae > Streptomyces > Streptomyces sp. NPDC026417. The sequence continues at coordinate 238,890 of NZ_JBVHPY010000010.1, read as the reverse complement.
CAGGGTGTCCAGGACCATCGCGACGGTCTTGCGGTCGTACGGCGCGCGCTCCAGGTCCACGACCGTCTTCGGCAGCTCGACGTTGCGCTCCAGCTCGGTGAGCCGGCGGTTGAGCTTGACGGACTCCAGGTGGTCGCGGAGGTTCTGCCCGGCCTTGCCCTTGACCTCGTCGACCCGCTCGACCAGCTCCGCGAACGAACCGAACTGGTTGATCCACTTCGCGGCCGTCTTCTCACCGACCCCGGGGATGCCCGGCAGGTTGTCGGACGGGTCGCCGCGCAGCGCCGCGAAGTCGGGGTACTGCGCCGGTGTCAGCCCGTACTTCTCGAAGACCTTCTCCGGGGTGAACCGGGTCAGCTCCGAGACGCCCTTGGTCGGATAGAGCACGGTGGTGTGCTCGGAGACCAGCTGGAAGGAGTCGCGGTCACCGGTGACGATCAGGACGTCGAAGCCGGCGGCCTCGGCCTGCGTGGCCAGCGTCGCGATGACGTCGTCGGCCTCGAAGCCGTCCACCGCGAACCGCTCGGCGTGCATCGCGTCGAGCAGCTCGCCGATCAGCTCGACCTGCCCCTTGAACTCGTCCGGGGTCTTCGAGCGGTTCGCCTTGTACTCGGTGAACTCCTCGGAGCGCCATGTCTTGCGCGACACGTCGAACGCCACCGCGAAATGCGTGGGCGCCTCGTCGCGCAGCGTGTTCGCCAGCATCGACGCGAAGCCGTAGATCGCGTTCGTCGGCTGGCCCGTCGCGGTCGTGAAGTTCTCCGCGGGGAGCGCGAAGAACGCGCGGTAGGCCAGCGAGTGCCCGTCCATGAGCATCAGCCGCGGACGGCCCGTGCCGGAGGTCTGCTCGGTCTTCTTCGATGCTGTTTCTGCCACGCCCCCGATCCTGCCACGCCCCACTGACAGCGAGAGCCGTCCGGGCCCGGGCGCCGTCGCCGTCACCGGCCCGTGCGAGGATCGGAGACGTCCGGAATCCGGGGGCGGGGCCCGGACGAACACAGCACACGCGTGCACGCGAAGGGGTCGAAGCGATGGCCAGCAAGCCGCCCAAGGGCGATCCGGTCCAGGACGCGCCGCAGGTCGCCGAGCCGCAGCACGCGGCGGCCGGCCTGCCCGCCATCGGGCACACCCTGCGCGTCGCCCAGCAGCAGATGGGCGTCCGCCGCACCGCCCTCACCCTCCTGCGGGTCAACCAGAAGGACGGCTTCGACTGCCCGGGCTGCGCCTGGCCGGAGCCGGAGCACCGGCACACGGCGGAGTTCTGCGAGAACGGCGCGAAGGCGGTCGCCGAGGAGGCGACCCTGCGCCGGGTCACCCCGGACTTCTTCGCCGCGCACCCGGTCGCCGACCTCGCCGGCCGCAGCGGCTACTGGCTGGGGCAGCAGGGCCGCCTCACCCAGCCGGTGTACCTGGCGGAGGGCGCCGACCGCTACGAGCCGGTGACCTGGGAGCGGGCCTTCGACATCGTCGCCGAGGAGCTCACCGCGCTCGGCTCCCCCGACGAGGCCGTCTTCTACACCTCCGGCCGCACCAGCAACGAGGCCGCCTTCCTCTACCAGCTGTTCGCCCGCGAGCTCGGCACGAACAACCTGCCGGACTGCTCGAACATGTGCCACGAGTCCTCGGGGTCGGCGCTGACCGAGACCCTGGGCGTCGGCAAGGGCAGCGTCCTGCTGGACGACCTGTACCAGGCCGACCTGATCATCGTCGCCGGCCAGAACCCGGGCACGAACCACCCGCGCATGCTGTCCGCGCTGGAGAAGGCCAAGGCGAACGGCGCGAAGATCATCACGGTCAACCCGCTGCCCGAGGCGGGCCTGGAGCGGTTCAAGAACCCGCAGACCCCCCGGGGCATGATCAAGGGCGCCGCCCTCACCGACCTGTTCCTGCAGATCCGCCTCGGCGGCGACCAGGCCCTCTTCCGCCTCCTGAACAAGCTGGTCCTGGAGACCGAGGGCGCCGTGGACGAGGAGTTCGTCCGCGAACACACCCACGGGTACGAGGAGTTCGCCGAGGCCGCCCGCGCCGCCGACTGGGACGAGACCCTCACCGCGACGGGCCTCGGCCGGGCGGAGATCGACGCGGCCCTGCGGATGGTCCTCGCCTCCCGGCGCACCATCGTCTGCTGGGCCATGGGCCTCACGCAGCACAAGCACGCGGTGCCGACCATCCGCGAGGTCGTCAACTTCCTGCTGCTGCGCGGCAACATCGGCCGGCCGGGCGCGGGCGTCTGCCCGGTGCGCGGCCACTCGAACGTGCAGGGCGACCGCACGATGGGCATCTTCGAGCGACCCGCGCCCGCGTTCCTCGACGCGCTGGAGAGGGAGTTCGGTTTCGCCCCGCCCCGCGAGCACGGCTACGACGTGGTCCGGGCCATCCGCGCCCTGCGCGACGGCGAGGCGAAGGTCTTCTTCGCGATGGGCGGCAACTTCGTCTCCGCCTCGCCCGACACGGACGTCACCGAGGCGGCGATGCGGCGCGCCCGCCTGACCGTGCACGTGTCGACGAAGCTCAACCGCTCGCACGCGGTCACCGGCGCACGCGCCCTCATCCTGCCCACGCTCGGCCGCACCGAGCGCGATCTCCAGGGCGGCGGCGAGCAGTTCGTGACCGTCGAGGACTCCATGGGCATGGTGCACGCCTCACGCGGCCGCCTGGCGCCCGCGAGCCCGCATCTGCTGTCCGAGCCGGCCATCGTGTGCCGCCTCGCGCGCCGCGTGCTCGGCGACCGCAGCGCGACGCCCTGGGAGGAGTTCGAGAAGGACTACGCGACGATCCGCGACCGCATCGCCCGCGTCGTCCCCGGCTTCGACGACTTCAACGCGCGCGTGGCCGACCCCGCCGGCTTCGCCCTCCCCCACGCCCCGCGCGACGAGCGCCGCTTCCCCACCGCCACCGGCAAGGCCAACTTCACGGCCGCGCCCGTCGAGCACCCGCACCTTCCCGAGGGCCGCCTGCTTCTGCAGACCCTGCGCTCCCACGACCAGTACAACACCACGATCTACGGCCTCGACGACCGCTACCGCGGTATCAGGAACGGCCGCCGCGTCGTCCTCGTCCATCCCGAGGACGCCCGCGCCCTCGGGGTGGCCGACGGCTCGTACGTCGACCTGGTCGGGGAATGGCGGGACGGCGTCGAGCGCCGCGCGCCCGGGTTCCGGGTCGTGCACTACCCCACCGCCCGGGGCTGCGCCGCCGCCTACTACCCCGAGACCAACGTCCTCGTCCCCCTCGACGCGACCGCCGACACCAGCAACACCCCGGCGAGCAAGTCCGTGGTCGTCCGTCTGGAACAATCGGCGACCGACTGAGCGTTTGCTCAGCAACAGTGATCCACGACGACGTGATCCACGACGAACGGAGCCGGGCCCGATGGGCGAGCAGCACACCGTGAAGTTCCCGCAAGAGGTCATCGACGAGTACGCCTCCCTCGGCGTCGACCTGCCCGCGCTCTTCTCCGCGGGCCACCTCGGCACCCGCATGGGCGTGCAGATCCTCGAAGCCTCCGCCGACCGCGTCGTGGGCACCATGCCGGTCGAGGGCAACACCCAGCCCTACGGACTCCTGCACGGGGGCGCCTCGGCCGTCCTCGCCGAGACCCTTGGCTCCATCGGCGCCATGCTCCACGGCGGCAGCTCCAAGCTCGCCGTCGGCGTCGACCTGAACTGCACCCACCACCGCGGCGCGCGCTCCGGGCTGGTGACCGGTGTGGCCACGCCGCTGCACCGCGGCCGGTCGACGGCGACGTACGAGATCGTGATCAGCGACGAGGACGGGCGGCGCGTGTGCAGCGCGCGGCTGACCTGCATGCTTCGGGACGTGAACCCGGGCGACGCGGAGCGGGTGCGCTCGGCCGGCTGATCGCCCCACGGAGCGGCCGGACGGGTCGCGCGGCCGCCGAGGCCCGTCCCGGCGGCCCGCGGCGGGCCTTCTCCGGCCGCCGGCCGCTCCCGGCCGTCGCGGTGCGTGACCTGGCGGCCCTGCCGGCCGGGGTCCGGCGCCGTGCGCCCCCTCTGGCTAGAACCGGCCGCCAGGCCCTAGCGTCAGGGCATGGCAACGGGAGGAACCCCCCGGGCGGCGGCCGCGCTCGTGCCGGCGCTGGCGCTGCTGACGGGCGCTCTGCTCACCGGATGCGGAGACTCCGATTCCACGGGCCCGGCCACCGCCGGCGCCGGCACGGCGTCCGCATCCGCCTCGGCCACACCCCCGGAGGACCTGTGCACGCGGATCGTCGCCCACTGGTCGCGCGAGGTGCTGGACGAGGACACCTACGGGGACTACCAGTCGATGGGGCTGTCCAACGGGCAGTACGAGATCCTGCGGGACGTCGTGGACGCCGCGCGGGCCGAGAGCAAACGCCAAGGCCCCGCGGCCGCAAGGAAGTTGATCGACCGTGAGGCCCGCAGGGGCTGCGAGGCGTGGTACCGCACCGGCGGCCCGAGCAACGGGCCGTGGCAGTGAGCGGCGTCGGCCCGCTCGAACCCGGCGAGGGCACGCACGCCCGGGACGCACCGGAGCCGAACTCCCCTCGCCCACAAGCCCGTTCACGCGGCCGCATCGGGCCCTGGTACGCCCGCCACCGGCGTCCGGCGCTCGCCGCGGCCACCGCCACCGCCCTTCTCGCGGGCGGCGGTTACCTCTACGCCACCCGGCCGCACGGGGCACCGTCGCCACCGCCCCCACCACCGCCCTACCCCTCCCAGGTCGTGGACGTCAGCTACCTCGAATCGGTGGCCGCACCCAGGGGAGTTCAGCCGGGCAGCTTCAGCTTCGCGGTCGCACTGAGCGTCCTCTCCGGGCCCCCGGTCACCGTGACGCGCATGTCCCAGCCGTACGCCGGCCTGACCCTCACCACGGCGCCGCGGGCCCCGTTCCGGACGCGAGCGGGATCCAGCCGCAGGATCGTGGTCACCCTGCACGTCACGGACTGCCGCCGGGCCCCGAAAAACGCCGGACTGCCTTTCCTGGACGTAACTCTGCGTAATACGCGCGCAATACAGGCCCACAGTTTCATCCTCGGCACACGCTATGCCCAGCACCTCTCGGCGGCCCTGCAAGTCGCCTGCAGCAACGAATTTCGGTAATCAGCAAAAGGCTTGAGACACCTGAACAAGCGCGGTCAAGTCCTGCACGTTCTCACCATGCGGACAGGGCGAATCGGCCGTAAGTCCGCTGTTCCGCCCATGAAGCACCGCTCTGCATTACGTCGTGTCATAACAAGAGCGTCACAGCCTCCCCCAGACCCTCCTCGATGTTCCTCACACCCGCTTAGAGTCACGGCCAGTCACCGCGCCCCGGAAATTCACTTCGGCCCAGCGCACCGACTCGGCCGCTTCCAGGGGGAAGGGCCGTGCCAGGGAAAGGACTGATCGTGCGCCAACGTTCGCTCATCGCCATCACCGCCGCGCTGGCGGCGGGAGCACTCACCCTCACCGCCTGCGGTTCGCGCGACGACGACGGCGGCTCGGACTCGAACAACGGGGGCGGCACCACCGTCACCATCGGAGTCGACGCCCCGCTGACCGGCGACCTGTCCGCGCTGGGCCTGGGTATCAAGAACTCGGTCGACCTCGCCGCCAAGACGGCCAACAAGGACAAGGTCGTCGACGGAGTCACCTTCAAGGTCGAGGCCCTCGACGACCAGGCGCAGCCCTCCTCGGGCCAGCAGAACGCCTCCCAGTTCGTCGCCAACAAGGACGTCATCGGCGTCGTCGGCCCGCTGAACTCCTCCGTCGCGGAGTCCATGCAGAAGGTCTTCGACGACGCCAAGCTCGTCGAGATCTCGCCCGCCAACACCGGCCCCGGCCTCACCCAGGGCGCCGACTGGCAGAACAAGAAGGTCCGCACGTACAAGTCGTACTTCCGCACCGCGACCACGGACGCCATCCAGGGCCCGTTCGCCGCGCAGTACGTCTACAACGACGCGAAGAAGAAGAAGGTCTTCGTCATCGACGACAAGAAGACCTACGGCGCCGGCCTCGCCGCCACCTTCACCGAGGAGTTCAAGAAGATCGGCGGCAAGGTGGTCGGCTCCGACCACATCGACCCCGACACCAAGGACTTCTCCGCGGTCGCCACCAAGGTCAAGAACTCGGGCGCCGACGTCGTCTACTACGGCGGCGAGTACCCGCAGGCCGGCCCGCTCAGCAAGCAGATCAAGGCGTCCGGCGCCAAGGTCCCGCTCGTCGGCGGCGACGGCATCTACGACCCGACCTTCATCAAGCTCGCCGGCGCCAAGAGCACCGGTGACCTGGCCACCTCCGTCGGTGCCCCGGTCGAGGAGCTCCCCTCCGCCAAGGAGTTCGTCGCCGACTACAAGGCGGCGGGCTACAAGGAGGAGTACGCGGCCTACGGCGGTTACTCCTACGACGCCGCCTGGGCGATCATCCAGGCCGTGAAGCAGGTCGTCGACGACAACGACGGCAAGCTGCCGTCCGACGCCCGCGCGAAGATCACGGCCGCTGTTCAGAACGTCTCCTTCGACGGTGTGACCGGCAAGGTCGCCTTCGACGAGTTCGGTGACGCCACCAACAAGCAGCTCACCGTGTACGCCGTCGAGAACGGCGCCTGGAAGGCCGTGAAGTCCGGTACCTACACCGGCTGACCCACCGCACCACCGATGAGCCGCGCGGGGCGCCGCACCACAGGCGCCCCGCGCGGACTCACATCCGGGTCACCCCCGGTCACATCCGTCGAACGTCCGAAAGTCTCGGAGGACATTGCGGTGAACGAACTGCCGCAGCAGCTGGTCAACGGCCTGCTACTGGGATCCATGTACGGGCTGGTCGCCATTGGCTACACAATGGTCTACGGCATCGTCCAGCTCATCAACTTCGCCCACGGCGAGATCTTCATGATCGGGGGCTTCGGCGCTCTCACGGTCTACCTGTACGTGCTGCCCGACGGCACCACCATGTGGATCGCCCTGCCGCTCATGCTCCTCGGGGCCGTCCTCGCCGCAGTCGTCGTCGCCGTGGGAGCGGAACGATTCGCCTACCGCCCCCTGCGCACCGCCCCACGCCTCGCCCCGCTCATCACCGCCATCGGCCTCTCCCTCGCCCTGCAGCAGGCCGTGTGGGCCTGGTACCCCGGTGCCAAGGAATCCATCAACTTCCCCGAGATCGACGGCGGCCCGTTCGAGATCGGCAGCGTCACCATCCAGACCGGCGACGTGTTCCTCCTCGTCGCCGCCCCGATCAGCATGGCGATCCTCGCCTACTTCGTCATGAAGACCCGCACCGGGCGCGGCATGCAGGCCACCGCCCAGGACCCCGACACCGCCAAGCTCATGGGCATCAACACCGACCGCATCATCGTGGTCGCCTTCGCCCTCGGCGCAGCGTTCGCCGCCGTCGGAGCCGTCGCCTACGGCCTCAAGTACGGCCAGGTCCAGTTCCGCATGGGCTTCATCCTCGGCCTCAAGGCCTTCACCGCGGCCGTCCTCGGCGGCATCGGCAACATCTACGGCGCCATGATCGGCGGCCTCGTCCTCGGCATCGCCGAGACCATGGCCACCGCCTACATCGCCGACGTCCCCGGCATGGACCAGCTCGGCGGCCAGTCCTGGGCCAACGTCTGGGCGTTCGTACTCCTCATCCTCGTGCTCCTCTTCAGGCCGCAGGGCCTGCTCGGCGAGCGCGTCGCGGACAGGGCGTGACACCGATGACCACACAGACCACACCGCCCCAGACCCCCGCCGCCCCCACCACGGGCGCGTCCAAGGGCCTCATCGGCATACCGCCCGCCACCGGCCGCGCGCTCGCCACCGGCGGCGGCGCCCTCGCGGTCGTCTCCACCTTCCTCGCCTGGACGTGGACCTCCGCCTTCCCCGGCGACCTCACCGTCTACGGCTACCCCGGCGGCCTCCAGGTCCTCGTCCTCATCGGCGGGCTCCTCACCACCCTCTTCGGCCTCGCCTCCTACGGCGTCAAGGGCCTGGGCTGGCTCACCCCCTCCGGCGCCGACGGCGCCCTCAAGCTCGCGGCACTCGGCACCTTCGCCACCGCCTGGTTCACCGTCATCGCCATCACCGTCAACCTCGGTGGCGTCGTCAACCTCGAACCCGGTGGCTACATCGTCGCCGCCGTCACCCTGATCGCCCTCCTCGGCGCCCTCTCCCTGCCCTTCGAGCGCCCGGCACCCGAGCCGGTCGACGACGAGGACACCCGGTGGGAGCAGTTCCTGCACCACGCCCGCCACGCCGGCGCCGTCACCCGGGCCACCTTCGCGAGCGGTCCCACCCGGCCCGCCCGCAAGATCCCCGCCTACGCCGAGATCCTCGTGATCATCCTGGCCATGGCACTCGGCCTGACGATCTTCACGTACGGCATCGGCACCGAATACGACGAACTCTTCGTCGGCTTCCTCATCACCGTCGGCTTCGGCTTCGCCGCCATCGCCAAGGCCGGGCTCGTGGCCCGGGTCTCGGCCATCACGACCAAGCACCGCACCATCACCATGACCGGTGCGTTCGTCGCCGCCGCGGCCTTCCCGTTCACCCAGTCCGACGACCGCTACGCGACCATCGGCGTCTACATCCTGATCTTCGCCACCGTCGCCCTCGGCCTCAACATCGTCGTCGGCCTCGCCGGCCTCCTCGACCTCGGATACGTCGCCTTCCTCGGCGTCGGCGCCTACACCGCCGCCCTCGTGTCCGGCTCCCCCTCCTCCCCCCTCCACGTCCACTGGCCCTTCTGGGCCTCCGCCATCGCAGGCGCCGTCGTCGCCATGATCTTCGGCGTCATCATCGGCGCACCCACCCTCCGCCTGCGCGGCGACTACCTCGCCATCGTCACCCTCGGCTTCGGAGAGATCTTCCGCATCACCGTCCTCAACATGGACGGCACCTCCGGCCCCGACGTGACCAACGGCTCCAACGGCATCTCCTCGATCCCGAACCTCAACATCTTCGGCTTCGACTTCGGCCAGGAACACAGCTTCGGCGGATTCACCATCGCGCGATTCGCCAACTACTTCCTGCTGATGCTCCTCATCACCCTCATCGTCGTGGTGGTCTTCCGGCGCAGCAGCGACTCCCGCATCGGCCGCGCCTGGATCGCCATCCGCGAGGACGAGACCGCCGCACTCGCCATGGGCATCAACGGCTTCCGCGTCAAGCTCATCGCCTTCGCCCTCGGCGCCTGCCTCGCCGGCCTCGCCGGCTCCGTCCAGGCCCACGTCACCTACACCGTGACACCCGAGCAGTACCAGTTCGCCCACGTCGTCCCGCCCAACTCGGCCTTCCTCCTCGCGGCGGTCGTCCTCGGCGGCATGGGCACCATCAGCGGACCCCTCGTCGGCGCCGCCCTGCTCTACCTCATCCCCGCGAAACTCCAGTTCCTCGGCGACTACCAGCTCCTCGCCTTCGGCATCACGCTGGTCCTCCTGATGCGCTTCCGCCCCGAAGGCCTCATCCCCAACCGGCGGCGCCAGCTCGAGTTCCACGAAGAGGCGGAAGCACCCGCAGTCCTCAGCAAGGCAGGGGCCTGACCACCATGACGACCGACACCACCACCAAAGACACCGGCCCCGGCGCCCACACCCCCGGCGAGCCCGTCCTCAACGCCCGCGGCGTCACCATGCGCTTCGGCGGCCTCACCGCCGTCCGCAACGTCGACCTCACCGTCAACGCCGGAGAGATCGTCGGCCTCATCGGCCCCAACGGCGCCGGCAAGACCACCTTCTTCAACTGCCTCACCGGCCTCTACATCCCCACCGAGGGCGAAGTCCGGTTCAAAGGCAACGTCCTGCCCCCGAAGTCCTTCAAGGTCACCGCGGCCGGCATCGCCCGCACCTTCCAGAACATCCGCCTGTTCGCCAACATGACGGTTCTGGAAAACGTGCTCGTCGGCCGCCACACCCGGACCAAGGAAGGCCTGTGGTCCGCGCTGCTGCGCGGACCCGGCTTCCACAAGGCCGAAGCCGCCTCCCGCGCCCACGCCATGGAACTCCTCGAGTTCGTCGGCCTGGACGCCAAGGCCGAACACCTCGCCCGCAACCTGCCCTACGGCGAACAGCGCAAGCTCGAAATCGCCCGCGCCCTCGCCAGCGAACCCGGCCTGCTCCTGCTCGACGAGCCCACCGCCGGCATGAACCCCCAGGAAACGCGGGCGACCGAGGAACTCGTCTTCGCCATCCGCGACCGCGGCATCGCCGTCCTCGTCATCGAGCACGACATGCGCTTCATCTTCAACCTCTGCGACCGCGTCGCCGTCCTCGTCCAGGGCGAGAAGCTCGTCGAGGGCGACAGCGCCACCGTCCAGGGCGACGAACGCGTCGTCGCCGCCTACCTCGGCGAACCCTTCGAAGGCGCCCCCGGCAACGACGAACTCACCGAAGTCGAGAACGCCGAGGCACAGGCCGCCCCCGCCACGGACGCCGCGCCCGGCAAGGAGAACGACCGATGACCGCACTCCTCGAGGTCGAGGACCTCCGCGTCGCCTACGGCAAGATCGAAGCCGTCAAGGGCATCTCGTTCAAGGTCGAAGCGGGCGAAGTCGTCACCCTCATCGGCACCAACGGCGCCGGCAAGACCACCACCCTGCGCACCCTCTCCGGCCTCCTCAAGCCGGCCGGCGGCCAGATCAAGTTCCAGGGCAAGTCGCTCAAGAAGACCCCCGCCCACCAGATCGTCTCCCTCGGGCTCGCCCACTCCCCCGAGGGGCGGCACATCTTCCCCCGCATGACGATCGAGGACAACCTCCGCCTCGGCGCCTTCCTCCGCAACGACAAGGCAGGCATCGAGAAGGACATCCAGCGCGCCTACGACCTCTTCCCCATCCTCGGGGAACGACGGAAGCAGGCCGCCGGCACCCTCTCCGGCGGCGAACAGCAGATGCTCGCCATGGGCCGGGCCCTCATGTCCCAGCCCAAACTGCTCATGCTCGACGAACCCTCCATGGGCCTCTCGCCGATCATGATGCAGAAGATCATGGCCACCATCGCCGAACTCAAGTCCCAGGGCACCACCATCCTGCTCGTCGAACAGAACGCCCAGGCGGCGCTCTCGCTCGCCGACCACGGACACGTCATGGAGATCGGCAACATCGTCCTCTCCGGCAGCGGACAGGACCTCCTCCACGACGAATCCGTCCGCAAGGCCTACCTCGGCGAGGACTGATCCACCGCCCCCACCGAACACACGAAGAGGCCCGCCACCCCACCAACGGGGTCGCGGGCCTCTCACACGCTCCGAACCAGGAGGACTAGCCCTTCGACGCCTTCTTCTCCTCAGCGTCCTGAATGACCGCCTCCGCCACCTGCTGCATCGACATCCGGCGATCCATCGACGTCTTCTGGATCCACCGGAACGCCGCCGGCTCCGTCAGCCCGTACTCCGTCTGCAACACCGACTTCGCACGGTCCACCAGCTTCCGCGTCTCCAGCCGCTGGCTGAGGTCCGCGACCTCCTTCTCCAGCTCCTTCAACTCCGTGAACCGCGACACCGCCATCTCGATCGCCGGCACCACGTCACTCTTGCTGAACGGCTTCACCAGGTACGCCATCGCACCCGCGTCCCGCGCCCGCTCCACCAGATCCCGCTGCGAGAACGCCGTCAGCATCAGCACCGGCGCGATGCTCTCCTCGGCGATCTTCTCCGCCGCCGAGATCCCGTCCAGCTTCGGCATCTTCACATCGAGGATCACCAGGTCCGGCCGGTGCTCCCGGGCCAGCTCGACGGCCTGCTCACCGTCGCCCGCCTCACCGACGACGGTGTAGCCCTCCTCCTCCAGCATCTCCTTGAGGTCGAGACGGATCAGGGCCTCGTCCTCGGCGATGACGACACGGGTCGTCAGCGGAGGTACGTGCGACTTGTCGTCGTCGGGCGCGTCCACGGGCTGGGGCGACTCGGGGGCGGTCACGGGGTGCTCCTCGTTCCAGGGCAGGCAAGTACTGCTCCCAAGAGCGTACCTAGCTGCGGTAAGGTGGTCGGGCAGCGGGTCGGGGTGAACCTTGGATTCGCTGGGCCCCGGTAGCCCAATTGGCAGCAGGCAATGGATTCAAAACCCATACAGTGTCGGTTCGAGTCCGACCCGGGGCACTTTTCCTTGGATTACAAGGTCACCCCTTAGAAGCGGATGTCCACCTTCTCGTGAACATCCGCTTTTTGCCGCACACCTCCGTGAACTCTTTCGCACAGTGTTCGCATGTACGACATCACCACCCGCAGACGAGCACTCGAGCTGGTGGAACAGGGCCGCAGCCTGAATGCGGTGAGCCGGGAGACAGGTATCTCCCGCTCGGCCATCCGCTCCTGGCAAAAACACCTCGAGCCGATGCCGCGCATGTCACCTCCGCCGCCGCCCGACCCACCGGCCGACCGGGCTTCGTACGCCTATCTGCTGGGCCTCTATCTCGGCGACGGCTGCATCAGCCCCGGTCCGCGCGGCACCGGCCACTACCTCCGCATCGCGTGCGCCGACAAGTGGCCAGGGCTCGTCGCGGCCTGCGAGGCGGCCATGCGCGCGATCAGTCCCACGCGCACAGCTCACCGCGTGCAGGCCGACGGCTGCGTGTCGGTGGTCGGCTATTACCCGCACTGGCCCGCCCTCTTCCCCCAGCACGGGCCCGGCAAGAAGCACGAGCGGGCGATCGTGCTGGAGGGGTGGCAGCGGGAGATCGTCGACGCTCATCCGTGGGAGTTCGTTCGGGGGCTCATCCACTCCGACGGGTGCCGGATCACCAACTGGACGACGCGCGTCGTCGCCGGTGAGCGCAAGCGTTATGAGTATCCCCGGTACTTCTTCACCAACGTCTCCGACGACATCCGCCGGCTGTACACCGGCACCCTCGACCGGCTCGGTGTCGCGTGGACGCACTGCACCCGGCACGGGAACGCCTACAACATCTCCGTGGCCCGCAGGGCCGACGTGGCTCTGATGGATGCGCACGTGGGTCCCAAGTACTGAGTCCGGCGCGGTGGGCCCCTCCTCACGTGGGGCCCGGCGCCGGCTACTTGGGGGTGTCGTCCTCGCCGATGTGGTGGACGCGGACGAGGTTGGTCGAGCCGGAGACGCCGGGCGGGGAGCCGGCGGTGATCACGACCATGTCGCCCTTCCGGCAGCGGCCGATCTTCAGGAGCTGCTCGTCGACCTGGTCGACCATGGCGTCGGTGGAGTCGACGTGCGGACCGAGGAAGGTCTCCACACCCCAGGTGAGGGTGAGCTGGGACCTGGTGGCGGGGTCGGGCGTGAACGCCAGGAGCGGGATCGGCGAGCGGTAGCGCGAGAGCCGCCGCACCGTGTCGCCGGACTGGGTGAAGGCGACGAGGAACCTGGCGCCGAGGAAGTCGCCGATGTCGGCGGCGGCGCGGGCGACGGAGCCTCCCTGGGTGCGCGGCTTGTTGCGCTCGGTCAGCGGGGGCAGGCCCTTGGCGAGGATGTCCTCCTCGGCGGCTTCGACGATCCGGGACATGGTGCGGACGGTCTCGACGGGGTATTTGCCGACGCTGGTCTCGCCGGAGAGCATGACGGCGTCGGTGCCGTCGATGACGGCGTTCGCGACGTCGGAGGCCTCGGCGCGGGTCGGGCGGGAGTTCTCGATCATCGAGTCGAGCATCTGCGTGGCGACGATGACCGGCTTGGCGTTGCGCTTGGCGAGCTTGATGGCGCGCTTCTGGACGATGGGGACCTGTTCCAGGGGCATTTCGACGCCGAGGTCCCCGCGGGCGACCATGATGCCGTCGAAGGCGGCGACGATGTCCTCGATGTTGTCGACGGCCTGGGGCTTTTCGACCTTGGCGATGACGGGGAGGCGGCGGCCTTCCTCGTCCATGATGCGGTGGACGTCGTCGATGTCGCGGCCGCTGCGGACGAAGGAGAGGGCGATGACGTCGAATCCGGCGCGCAGGGCCCAGCGGAGGTCCGCTTCGTCCTTGTCGGAGAGGGCGGGGACGGAGACGGCGACGCCGGGGAGGTTGAGGCCCTTGTGGTCGGAGACCATGCCGCCTTCGACGACGGCGGTGTGGACGCGGGGGCCGTCGACGGAGGTGACTTCGAGGCAGACCTTGCCGTCGTCGACGAGGATGCGTTCGCCGGGGGTGACGTCGGTGGCGAGGCCGTCGTAGGTGGTGCCGCAGGTGTGGCGGTCGCCTTCGACGCCGTCTTCGACGGTGATGGTGAAGGTGTCGCCGCGTTCAAGGAGTACGGGTCCCTCGCGGAAGCGGCCGAGGCGGATCTTCGGGCCTTGAAGGTCGGCGAGGATTCCGACGCTGCGGCTCGTCTCGTCGGAGGCCTTGCGTACGCGCTGGTAGCGCTCCTCGTGTTCGGCGTAGGTGCCGTGGCTGAGGTTGAATCGGGCGACGTCCATTCCGGCTTCGACCAGTGCTTTGATCTGGTCGTACGAGTCGGTGGCGGGCCCCAGAGTACAAACGATTTTTGCTCGGCGCATGGTTCGAGCCTAGGCCTTACCGGCGGGTAGAGATTTGGGTGTGCGTGTCTGCCCAACGACCTTTGCGTGAAAGGCTATTGACAAGTGTTGAATTGTGCGCGGGGGCGCTCCGATGAGCGGCGCAGTGTCACAGGTTCGGGGGCGCCATGGTGAATCGGGCGGTGACCTGGGCGTGGACGTGCTGGCGTTGCGGTGCCAGGTCCAGGGGTGCGGTTTCCTCGGCGGAGTCGGTGGCGTAGGCCATGGTCCGCAGACCGCGGGCGAGCGGTTGGGCGGGGTCGGTGTCGGTGTCGGTGAGTTCGAGGAGTGCGGTGAGGGTGGTGCCGAGGGCCTCGGCGTATTCGCGGGCGCGTCGGACGGCTTCCTGGACGGCTTGTCGGCGTGCTCGGCCGTGGGCGGGTGATTGGGGGCGCAGGGTCCACCAGGGTCCGTCGACGCGGGTGAGTTCGAGGTCGGCGAGGCGGGCGGTGAGTTCGCCGAGTGCGGTGAAGTCGTTGAGTTCCGCGGTGAGGTGGACGTGGCCGTGGTGGGCGCGGACACGTTCGCCGCGGCCGTGGCGGGTGAGTTCGGGGCTGAGGGTGAGGGCGCCGGTTTCGAGGTGTTCGACGGCGTCTCCGTAGCTTTGGACGAGGTCGAGGGTGGCGGTGTTGCGCCGGGTGAGGTCGGCGAGGGTCGCGCGGCGGTCGGTTCCGCGGGCGGTGAGGGTGATGCCGATGCGGGCGGTGTCGGGGTCGGCTTCGAGGTGGGCTTCGCCGCGGACGGTGAGGTGGGGGGTGTCGGGGGTGCCGTGGGCGGAGGCGGGGGTGGGGGTCATACGTCCCACTGTGTCACCGGAGGGTGGGTTGTGGGGTCTGCCGGTCACCAGATCGAAACCTGCGGGATCTGTTCGGGGGTGTGGCGCCCGGGTCAGAATCTACGCGCGTCGTTCACCATCGCCCCGAGGAGTCACTGACATGCCGTTGAACCGCCGGAAGTTTCTGAAGAGGTCCGCCGTGACGGGCGCCGGGGTGGCGCTGACCGGGGCGGTGGGTGCTCCGGCCGCGCAGGCGGCGGTGGCGGAAGGGGCCTCGAAGCACCCGAAGCGGTACGCGCTGACGGTGATGGGCACGACCGATCTGCACGGGCACGTCTTCAACTGGGACTACTTCAAGGACGCGGAGTATTCCGACGCCAAGGGCAACGCCATGGGCCTGGCCAGGATTTCGACGCTGGTGGACCAGGTCCGCAAGGAGAAGGGCCGCGGGAACACGCTGCTGCTGGACGCGGGCGACACGATTCAGGGCACTCCGCTGACGTATTACTACGCGAAGGTGGATCCGATCACCGCCAAGGGTGGTCCGGTGCATCCGATGGCGCAGGCGATGAACGCGATCGGCTATGACGCCGTGGCGCTCGGCAACCACGAGTTCAATTACGGGATCGAGACGCTGCGGAAATTCGAGTCGCAGTGCGACTTCCCGCTGCTGGGTGCGAATGCGCTGGACGCGAAGACGCTGAAGCCGGCCTTCCCGCCGTACTTCATGAAGAAGTTCAAGGTGCCGGGTCTGCCGCCGGTGCGGGTGGCGGTGCTGGGGCTGACGAATCCTGGTATCGCGATCTGGGACAAGGCGTATGTGCAGGGCAAGTTGACGTTCCCGGGGCTGGAGGAGCAGGCGGCGAAGTGGGTGCCGAAGCTGCGGTCGATGGGTGCGGACGTCGTGGTCGTGTCGGCGCACAGTGGTTCGTCGGGGACGTCGTCGTACGGTGACCAGTTGCCGTACGTGGAGAATTCGGCCGCTCTGGTGGCGCAGCAGGTGCCGGGGATCGACGCGATCCTGGTGGGGCATGCGCATGTGGAGATTCCGGAGCTGAAGGTCACGAACACGGCGACGGGCCGGACGGTCGTGCTGTCGGAGCCGTTGTGCTACGCGGAGCGGTTGTCGCTCTTCGACTTCGAGCTGGTTTTCGAGAAGGGCCGGTGGCAGGTCGAGTCGGTGGCGGCGTCGCTGCGCGACTCGCGGACGGTCGCGGACGATCCGCGGATCACGAAGCTGCTGGGTGACGAGCACGATGCGGTCGTGAAGTACGTCAACCAGGTGGTGGGGACGGCGACGCAGACGCTGACGACGGTGGAGGCGCGGTACAAGGACGCGCCGATCATCGATCTCATCACGAAGGTGCAGGAGGACGTGGTCGCGGCGGCGCTGGCGGGCACGGAGTACGCCTCGCTGCCGGTGATCGCGCAGGCGTCGCCGTTCTCGCGTACGTCGGAGATCCCGGCGGGCGAGGTGACGATCCGGGACCTGTCGAGTCTGTACGTGTACGACAACACGCTGGTGGCGAAGTTGCTGACGGGCGCGCAGGTGCGGGCGTACCTGGAGTATTCGGCGGAGTACTTCGTGCGGACGGCTCCCGACGCGGCGGTGGACACGGAGAAGCTGACGAACGCGAACAACCGGCCGGACTACAACTACGACTACGTGTCGGGGTTGCAGTACGACATCGACATCGCGCAGGCGCCGGGTTCGCGGATCAAGAACCTGTCGTACAGGGGTGCGGCGCTGGCGGACGACCAGCAGTTCGTGTTCGCGGTGAACAACTACCGGGCGAACGGCGGTGGTGCCTTCCCGCACGTGGCGTCGGCGAAGGAGCTGTGGTCGGAGTCGACGGAGATCCGTACGCGGATCGCCGAGTGGGTCACCGCCAAGGGTGTTCTGGACCCGGCGGAGTTCGCGTCGGTGGACTGGCGGCTGACGCGGAACGGCACGCCGGTGTTCTAGGCCGTGGGGCGGGCCGGGCGGGACCTCGGGGGGTCGGCCCGGGTCCGTGGCCGCTTGCGGTGGTCACAGCGCCAGGAGGCTGAGGTCGACGGCGCGGGCGATGGCTTCGGCGCCCGCGTCGTTGACGTGGAGGCCGTCGCCGGCGTTGTACTCGGGGCGGATCCGGTCGGGCCGGTGGGGGTCGGCGACGGCGGCGGCGATGTCGACGACGGCGTCGAAGGGCTGGTCGGGGCCGAGGAGCCAGGCGTTGAGGTCGCGGCGGACGGCTTGGCCCTCGGGGGTGTCGATGCCGTCGTAGACGGTGCCGGCGTAGGGGCCGAGGGTGGAGCCGATGGCGGTGAGTCCGGCGGCGTGCAGGCGGTCGGCGAGGGTGGTGTAGCCGGCCTTGAGCCGGTCGGTGTCGGGCAGGTCGGGGGGTTCGGGGTAGGACTGGGCGCCGGCGAGGCCGAGGTCGTTGACGCCGATGTGGACGAGGACGTGGCTGACGCCGGGTACGGCGAGGACGTCGCGTTCGAGTCGGCCGAGGAGGTGTTCGCCGACTTCGTCGGTGAGGAGGCGGTTGCCGGGCAGGCCCTGGTTGACGATCCAGCCGCGGGTGAGCCGGCGGTTGAGGTGGCCGGGGATGCTGTGGTCGGTGCCGGGGGTGGTGAAGGCTCCGGCGATCCAGGAGTCTCCGAAGGCGACGGCGATGCGGGTGTCCGCGGGGGTGCGTACGTCGACGCCGGAGAGGAAGTGACCGGTCGTCAGTTCTTCGGCGTCCTGCAGGGTTTCGGCGTGGAGCTGGTCGCCGGGGGCGACGTGGCCGGTGTCGTACGGCACGCCGCTGTAGGTGCTGGGGCCGGTGTCGCCGGGCAGGTGGAGGCTGAGGGTGAGTTCCTGGCCTGCGGTGACGGGGCGTTCGACGGTGTCGGTGGTGATCTCCCGGCCCGCGGGGACGGTGACGGCGGTCTCTCCGCCGAAGCGCAGCACGGTGTCGGTGCCGGTGTCGATGGTGCCGCCTCGGGTGCGGGTGGCGGCGTGTGCGCCGGCGATCTCCAGGGGTGTTCTGCCGTAGCGGTTGCTGAGATGGATGCGGTACGCCTCGCCGCCGCCGGCGAGCCGTACGGTCTGGCGCAGGGTCTGGTCGCCGAAGGCGCGGGGCGGGAAGAGCTTGAGCGTCTCGTGGGGGTCGATGGCGGCGGCGCGGTGGGCGGCGGTCCAGGTGGTGGTCATGCCGGGCCAACGCGGCCGTCCGGGGGGCGTGTTCCTGGTTCCGGTGCGTTTCTAGCGGTCCTCGACCAGGGGTGTGAGGACGGGGGCGCGGCGGGCGGTCGGGATGTGCGGCCGGGGGTCGAGTCCGAAGGTGGTGAAGGAGGTCCGTCCGGGGAGCGGGTAGGGGTCCTTGCCGGTGAGGGTGTTGAGGATGGTGGCGCTGCGCCAGGCGGCGAGGCCGAGGTCGGGGGCGCCGACGCCGTGGGTGTGGAGTTCGGCGTTCTGGACGTAGACCTGGCCGGTGACGGAGGGGTCGAGGACGAGCCGGAACCGGTCGTCGATGCGGGGGCGTCCGGCGCTGTCGCGGCGCAGGTAGGGGTCGAGTCCGGCGAGGATGCGGCCGAGGGGGCGTTCGCGGTAGCCGGTGGCGAGGACGACGGCGTCGGTGGTGAGGCGGGAGCGGGTGCCCTGCTGGACGTGTTCGAGGTGGAGTTCGACCTTGGTGTTGGCGACGCGTCCCGCGGTGCGGACGTTGACGGCGGGGGTGAGGACGGCGTCGGGCCAGCCGCCGTGGAGGGTGCGGCGGTAGAGCTCGTCGTGGATGGCGGCGATGGTGTCGGCGTCGATGCCCTTGTGGAGTTGCCACTGGGCGGCGAGGAGCCGGTCGCGTACGGGTTCGGTGAGGGCGTGGAAGTAGCGGGTGTAGTCGGGGGTGAAGTGTTCGAGGCCGAGCTTGGAGTACTCCATGGGGGCGAAGGCCTCGGTGCGGGCGAGCCAGTGGATTTTCTCGCGGCCGGCGGGGCGGTTCTTCAGGAGGTCGAGGAAGACTTCGGCTCCCGACTGTCCGGCGCCGATGACGGTGATGTGGTCGGCGGTGAGGAACTGGTCCCGGTGTTCGAGGTAGTCCGCGGCGTGGATGACGGGCACGCCGGGCGCGTCGACGAGGGGTTGGAGGGCGTCGGGGATGTGGGGGGTGGTGCCGACGCCGATGACGATGTTGCGGGTGTAGGTGCGGCCGAGGGCCTCGGCTTCGCCGTCGGTGTCGAGTTGGGTGTAGTCGGTTTCGAAGAGGGCGCGTTCGGGGTTCCAGCGGACGGCGTCGACCTGGTGGCCGAAGTGGAGTCCGGGGAGGCTGTCGCTGACCCAGCGGCAGTAGCCGTCGTACTCGGCGCGCTGGATGTGGAAGCGCTCGGCGAAGTAGAAGGGGAAGAGGCGGTCGCGGGCCTTGAGGTAGTTGAGGAACGACCAGGGGCTGGCGGGGTCGGCGAGGGTGACGAGGTCGGCGAGGAAGGGGACTTGGAGGGTGGTGCCGTCGATGAGCAGGCCGGGGTGCCAGTCGAAGGTGGGGCGTTGTTCGTAGAAGACGGTGTCGAGTTCGGTGAGGGGGTGGGCGAGGGCGGCGAGGGAGAGGTTGAAGGGGCCGATGCCGATGCCCACCAGGTCGCGGGGTGCTTCGGGTTCGTGGCGTGGGGGAATGGGCGTCGGGCTCATCGTGGTGTGTGTCCTTCCACCAGGTCGAGGAGTGCGGCCAGGTCGCCGGACCGGGCGTGCGGGTTGAGGATCGTGGCCTTGAGCCAGAGGCGGCCGTCGAGGGCGGCGCGGCCGAGGACGGCGCGGCCCTCGGTCAGGAGGGTGCGGCGGACGGCGGCCACGGTGTGGTCGTCGGCTTCGGCGGGCCGGAAGAGGACGGTGCTGATCGTCGGCCGGTCGTAGAGCTCGAAGCCGGGGTGGGCGTCGACGAGGTCGGCGAGTTCCCGGGCGTGGGCGCAGACGCGGTCGACGAGGTCGCCGAGGCCTTGGCGGCCGAGGGTGCCGAGGGTGACGGCGATCTTGAGGATGTCGGGGCGGCGGCTGGTGCGCAGGGAGCGTCCGAGGAGGTCGGGCAGGCCGGCCCGGGTGTCGTCGTCGGCGTTGAGGTAGTCGGTGGGGTGGCCGAGGACGTGGAGGTCGTGGGGGTCCTGTACGGCGAGGAGCCCGGCGGCGACGGGCTGCCAGCCGAGTTTGTGCAGGTCGAGGGTGACGGAGTGGGCGCGGGCGAGTCCGTCGAGCCGGTGGCGGTGGTGGTCGCTGAGGAGGAGGCCGCCGCCGTACGCGGCGTCGATGTGGAGGCGGACGCCGTGGGCGGCGCACAGGTCGGCGATGTCGGGCAGCGGGTCGACGAGTCCGGCGTCGGTGGTGCCGGCGGTGGCGGCGACGAGGAACGAGCCGCGCGGGCCGGGCAGGTCGGTGAGGGCGTCGTCGAGGGCGGCGGGGTCCATGGTGCCGGCGGGGGCCGGGACGACGACGGGTTCGGGCAGGCCGAGGAGCCAGGCGGCGCGGCGCAGCGAGTGGTGGGCGTTGGCTGCGCAGACGAGTTGGACGCCGTTGTGGTGTTCGCGGGCGAGGAGCAGGGCGAGCTGGTTGGACTCGGTGCCGCCGGTGGTGACAACGGCGGCACCTTTCTTCGGTTTCCCGTTCGCCCGGGGCACGTTCGGCTCGCTGCCGTGTTCGGGTGGGGGTGTCGGGCCGGCGGGGTAGATCTCGGCGGCGAGGGCGTCGGTGACGAGGTCTTCGAGTGCGGAGGCGGCGGGGGCCTGGTCCCAGGAGTCCATGGAGGGGTTGAGGACGGAGGCGGCCAGGTCGGCGGCGGCGGCGACGGCGAGGGGCGGGCAGTGGAGGTGGGCTGCGCACAGGGGGTCGGCGGGGTCGGCGGCGCCTTCGGCGAGGGCGCGGACGAGGCGTCCCAGGGCGTCCGCGGAGCCTTCGCGGGGCAGTACCTCGCCGACGGCGTCGGTCAGGCGCCGGGTGACGGCGTGCGGACCGCCGGCCGGCAGTGGACCGCCGCGTGCCGCGGTGCCGGCGCGCAGCGCGTGGAGGACGGTGTCGAGCAGCGGCCGCAGCGCGTCGGGGCCGTCGGGGCCTGAGGCGAGGAGCGGCGAGCTCATGGGCGTCCTCCGAGGGGCGCAGGGCGGGGAGTTCCAGCTTGTACGCGCGGGGGGTCGGCGCGCCCGGAATGCCCAACGACCGGAACCCGAAAGGGGGTACTGCCGTGCGGGGGGAAGGTGTGGGGAGCTCGGGGGTGCTAGGGGGTGCCGGTTCCCGGACGGGCGGCTGCCGACCGTCCGGGCGCGGGACGGGGCGCCCGGTGGGTACCGGACGCCCCTTGTGTCGTACGGCCGGGACGTCGTCCCGTTCCGTCCCGTCGATCACGCCTCCCGGACGCGCAGCGCGCGGGCCAGGTCGTCGAGCTGGTCGAGGAGTTTGCGGCGGAGGGCGGGGATGGGGTCGTCGTCGCGCAGGCACCGTTCGCCGAGGTGGAGGGTGTCCGCGGAGACGGCGTGGACGGGGAAGGCCCAGCGTCCCGCGGCGTCGGCGATGGCGGGGCCCCGGCGGTCGGCGACGGCGACGGCGTCCTGCCAGTACCGCTCGACGTAGCCGCGGAGCAGGTCGCTCTGCTCGGGCTGCCAGAAGCCCTGCGCGGTGGCGGTGAACAGGTAGTTGGAGAGGTCGTCGGAGGCGAACATCTCGTCCCAGGCCTTGCTCTTGGCCTGCGGGTCGGGCAGGGCGGCGCGGCAGCGGGCGGCGCCTTCCTGTCCGGTGGCGCTTGGGTCCTGGACGAGTTCGGCTTCGATGACGGCGTCGTCGATGGCGCCGAGGACGGCGAGCCGGCCGAGGATGCGCCAGCGCAGTTCGGGGTCGAGTTCGGGGCCGCCGGGGACGGTGCCCTCGGAGAACCAGGCGCTGATGGTGTCGGGGTGGGCGGCGACGTCGATGAAGTGGCGTACGGCGGTGAGCCGGAGGCCGGGGTCGGAGCCGTCCTCGGTGCGGCGGATGAGGTCGCGGCAGAGGTCGGTGAGGGTGGCGAGGGCGGCGGGGCGGTCCGCCGCGGGGAGGTAGCGGTCGGCGACGTGGGCGCCGGCGAAGGACAGCACGCCCTGGACGACGGCGAGATCGGTCTCGTACGGGAGGTGGGCGCGGGCGGCCTCCACGTAGGCGGCGGCGGGGAGTTCGCCGTCGCGGACGCTGTCGCGCAGGGCGTTCCACACGACGGCACGGGTGAGCGGTTCGGGCAGTCCGGCGAGGGAGGTGCGGACGGTCGCGAAGGAGTCGGGGTCGAAGCGGATCTTGGCGTAGGAGAGGTCGCCGTCGTTGAGGAGGAGCAGGGCGGGTCGCTTGCCGATGGAGGTCGGGGTGCTCTGCGGGATGTCGAGTTCGAGGCGTCCGCGGCGGGTGAGGCGGCCGTCGTCGGTCAGGTCGTGGTCGTAGAGGCCGACGGCGATGCGGTGCGGGCGGCTGCCGGCGTGGCCGACGGTGAGGGTGCAGGTGCCGTCGTCGCCGGCGGTGACGGCGGGGGTGAGGGTGTCGACGCCGGTGGTGCGCAGCCAGGCCCCGGCCCAGGCGTGGACGTCGCGCTCGGTGGCGCCGGCGAGGGACTCGATGAAGTCGGCGAGGGTGGCGTTGCCGAACCTGTGCCGGGCGAAGTGGGCGTTGATGCCGGCGAGGAAGTCCTTCTCGCCGAGCCAGGTCACCAGCTGGCGGAGTGCGGAGGCTCCCTTGGCGTAGGAGATGCCGTCGAAGTTGAGCATCGCGGAGGCGGTGTCGGGGACGGCGTCGGGGTCGGGGGCGACGGGGTGGGTGGAGGGGCGCTGGTCGGCGTCGTAGCCCCAGGACTTGCGGGCGACACCGAAGTCGGTCCAGGTGTCGGTGAAGCGGGTGGCTTCGGTGAGGGTCTGGTAGCCCATGTACTCGGCGAAGGACTCGTTCAGCCAGATGTCGTCCCACCAGCGCAGGGTGACGAGGTCGCCGAACCACATGTGGGCCATCTCGTGGGCGATGACCATGGCGCGGGTCTGGCGTTCGGTGTCGGTGACGGCGGAGCGGTAGATGAACTCGTCGCGGAAGGTGACGAGTCCGGGGTTCTCCATGGCGCCGGCGTTGAACTCGGGGACGAACGCCTGGTCGTAGGAGTCGAAGGGGTAGGGCTCCTCGAACTTCTCGTGGTAGCGGTCGTAGCAGGCGCGGGTGACGTCGAGGATCTCGTCGGCGTCGGCGTCCAGGTACGGGGCCAGGGAGCGGCGGCAGTGGATGCCGAAGGGCAGGCCCTGGTGTTCGGTGCGTACGGAGTGCCAGGGGCCGGCGGCGACGGCGACGAGGTAGGTGGAGACCGGTGGGGTGGGCGCGGCCTGCCAGCGGCCTTCGCCGAGGTGTTCGGTGATGCCGTTGGCGAGGACGGTCCAGCCGTCGGGGGCCTGGACGGACAGCTCGAAGACGGCCTTCAGGTCGGGCTGGTCGAAGGCGGCGAAGACGCGCTGGACGTCGTCCATGAACAGCTGGGTGTAGAGGTAGGTCTCGCCGTCGGCGGGGTCGGTGAAGCGGTGCATGCCCTCGCCGGTGCGGGAGTAGCGCATGGTGGCGTCCACGTGCAGTTCGTGCTTGCCCGCGGTGAGGCTCAGCGGCAGCCGGTTGCCGGTGAGGGTCGCCGGGTCGAGGGGCTGTCCGTCGAGGGTGACGGAGCGCAGGTCGGCGGGCTTGAGCTCGACGAAGGTGTCCGCGTCCGCGTGGGCCGTGAAGTGGATGGCGGTGCGGGAGTCGAAGGTCTCGGCTCCGCCGGTCACGTCGAGCGCGATCGTGTAGCGGTGGACGTCGAGGAGCTTGGCACGGGTCTGCGCTTCGTCGCGCGTCAGTACGGACATGGGGGACATGCTGCCCGATGCCCCCGGGATGACACAGCGTCGGATCGGTACGCGCCCTTTGTCCGCCGGGCCCCGGTTCACGTGGGGCGTCCGGTCACGTCCGGTCCTGTTCGAGCCGGGTTCCGGGGGCCTCGCGCTGGACGGGGACGCGGGTGTCGGGGTGGGCGAGGGCGGGGCCCTGGGAGAGCTCCTCGACGCGGGCGCGCAGCTCGCGGACGTCGCGTTCCAGGGCCCGGGAGCGCCGGTGGGCGTCGTACAGGTAGCGGACCTTGGTGCGCAGGGTCCAGGGGTCGACGGGTTTCATGACGAGGTCGGCGACGCCGAGCTGGAAGGCGGTGGCGGTGAGTTCGGAGTCGGGGCCGAAGCCGGTGAGCAGGATGACCGGGATGTGCTGGGTCTGTTCCAGGCGGCGCATGTAGCGCACGACGTCCAGGCCGCTGACGCCGGGCATGCGCACGTCGAGCAGGAGCAGGCCGACCTGGCCCCGCAGGACTTCCTTCAGCGCTTCGTCGCCGCTGGTCGCGCGCGACAGCCGGTAGCCCAGCGGCGCGAGTGCGCTCTCCAGCGCGTACAGCGTGTCCTCATGGTCGTCGACGATGAGAATCTTGGCATCCGACGGCATTGCCCGGCGCCCCCTCGGCCCGACGTCCCCCGTGCTTGGCCGACCAGCTTAGACCCCGGCCGCGTTCACGGCATGTGCCCATGGCCTGACAAGGAGTGCCCGGGCCCGGGGCCCGCGCGCGAGCGCGCTGTCACTCCCCCGGACCGGAAGGACCGCTTCCCGCGTGGTCGGCGATGTGCTCGTGGTGCCTGATCACCTCGGCGATGATGAAGTTCAGGAGCTTCTCCGCGAAGGCGGGGTCGAGTTTGGCGTTCTCGGCGAGCTGGCGGAGGCGGGCGATCTGGCGGGACTCGCGGGCGGGGTCGGCGGGCGGCAGCTGGTGCTGGGCCTTGAGGTGTCCGACCTGCTGGGTGCACTTGAAGCGCTCGGCGAGCATGTGGACGACGGCGGCGTCGATGTTGTCGATGCTGTCGCGGAGCCTGCCGAGTTCGGCGCGCACGGCGGGGTCGATGCCGCTGCCGTCGCCCGGGGTGGTCGCTGCGGTGGTGTTGCCGTTGGTCATGGGGGTCCACCCTAAGGGGCCGAGGGCCCTTCGATGATCGGCGGATCGTCGGGGTCGGGTATCCGGTTGCTCCAGCCGCCGGGCACGGTGCGGCCCTGCTGTTCCCGGAAGCGGACGGGCGGGACGCCGACGCGGCGGGTGAACAGGCGGGAGAAGTAGGCGGGGTCGTCGTAGCCGACGCGGCGGGCGACCGCGGCGACGGGCAGGTCGGTGGCGGCGAGGAGTTCCTTGGCGCGGCCCAGACGGATGCCGACGAGGTAGTCCTTGGGGCTGGAGCCGGCGCCGCGGCGGACGGCGGTGCGCAGTTCGGCGGGGGTCATGCCGTGCCGTGCGGCGTGTTCGGCGACGGTGAGGGGCTGGAAGGCGTCGCGGGCGAGGGCCTGCAGCACCTCGTCGCCGTCGGGGGCGAGGTCGGCGCGGGCGCGGCGCAGGGCGACCAGGAGTTCGTGGACGGCGGCACCGGTCTCGACCTCCAGCAGGGGGTTGCCGCGGCGGGCGGCGCGGGCGATGCGGCCGACGACGCCGCGGGCGCCCGCGGCGTCCGAGAGGGGGACGACGGGCCGGCCGGGTTCGATGTAGCCGAGTTCGGTGTAGGTGGCGGCGGCGGGCCCGGTGAAGTCGACGAAGCACTCGTCCCAGCCGGGGTCGGGTCCGTAGTGGTGCGGTACGCCGGGGGTGAGCCAGAGCAGGGCGGGGGCGGTGACGGGGTGGCGTCGTCCGTGGACGTCCTGGAACCAGCCGCTGCCCGCGCTGATCACGACGGCCACGTGGTGGTCGAGGGTGCGGGGTCCGACGACGGGCAGCTCCCCGTGCTGGAGTCCCACGCCGAGGCAGGCGAGCCCGAGCCGGTGGTGGGCGGGGCCGGGCGTGAAATACCGCATCCAGGTGTGGTACATCCGTTTCGTCCCGCCCTTCCACCCGGTGCCGAGGCCACCGCCGGCCGTGTCCTGGGGCTTCCATTGGTCCAACCAGCGCTGATCTTTGTCCATGGACGGGGCCGCCGCCAGAGGTGAGGGTGGCGCCATGAGCGAGTTCACGGTGGGGGACACCGACTTTCTGCTGGACGGGCGCCCGGTGCGGCTGCTGTCCGGTGCGCTGCACTACTTCCGGGTGCACGAGGCGCAGTGGGGGCACCGGCTGGGGATGCTGGCCGCGATGGGCCTCAACTGCGTGGAGACGTACGTTCCGTGGAATCTCCACGAGCCGTCATCGGGCCGCTTCCACGATGTGGGGCGACTGGGCCGATTCCTGGACGCGGTGCGTGAGGCCGGGCTGTGGGCGATCGTGCGTCCGGGGCCGTACATCTGCGCGGAGTGGGAGAACGGCGGCCTGCCGCACTGGCTCACCGGTGCCGGTGTGCCGCTCCGTACCCGTGACGAGCGGTTCATGGGACCGGTGGAGCGCTGGTTCGGCCGGCTGCTGCCCGAGATCGTGCCGCGGCAGGTCGACCGCGGCGGTCCGGTGCTGATGGTGCAGGTGGAGAACGAGTACGGCAGCTACGGCTCCGACCACGTGTATCTGGACCGGCTCGCCGCTCTGCTGCGGGCCGAGGGGGTGAGCGTGCCGCTGTTCACCTCGGACGGGCCGGAGGACCACATGCTGACCGGCGGCAGCGTGCCGGGCGTGCTGGCGACCGCCAACTTCGGTTCGCAGGCGCGGGAGGCGTTCGCGACGCTGCGCAGGCACCGGCCCGACGGTCCGCTGATGTGCATGGAGTTCTGGTGCGGCTGGTTCGACCACTGGGGGGCCGAGCACGTCGTGCGGGATCCCGGAGAGGCGGCGGAGGCGCTGCGGGAGATTCTGGAGTGCGGGGCGTCCGTCAATCTGTACATGGCGCACGGCGGGACGAGCTTCGCGGGCTGGGCGGGCGCCAACCGGGGCGGCGGCGAGCTGCACGAGGGACCGCTGGAGCCGGACGTGACCTCGTACGACTACGACGCCCCGATCGACGAACTGGGCCGCCCCACGGAGAAGTTCCGGCGCTTCCGCGAGGTGCTCGCCGCGTATGCGCCGGGGCCGCTGCCGGAGGTGCCGCCCGCGCCGGCGGCGCTGGGCGCGGCCGCGGTGACGGACCTGCGCGGGTGGGCGTCCCTGGACACCGTGCTGGAGGTGCTGGGCGGTCCCGGCGGGGAGTATCCGGTGCCGCCGACGTTCGAGGAGCTGGACGTGGACCGAGGGCTGGTGAAATACGAGGTGACCGTGCCCGGGCCCCGGCGGCCCTACCCGCTGACCGTGCGCGGGCTGCGGGACCTCGCCCGGGTGACGGTGGACGGCGTGCCCGCGGGGGTGCTGACCGGGGACGAGGAGCGGCTCGCGGAACCCGTCGCGGGGCCGGCGCGGGTGGAGCTGTGGGTGGAGTCGCTGGGGAGGGTCAACTACGGTCCGCGCACGGGTGAGGCGAAGGGCATCACCGGCGGGCTGCTGCACGAGCGGCAGTACCTGCACGGGGTGCGGGCGCGCGGGCTGCGGCTCGACGCGCTGGACGACGTCGGCGGAGTCCCCCTGGAGGAGGTGCCGGCGGACGGCGCCCCCGGCCTGTACCGGGGCACGGCCACGGTGCGCGGCGCCGGTGACGCCTATCTCGAACTCCCGGGCTGGACGCGGGGGTTCGCGTGGATCAACGGCTTCTGCCTCGGCCGCTACTGGTCGGCCGGCCCGCAGCACGCGCTGTACGTGCCGGGGCCGGTCCTGCGGGAGGGCGTCAACGAGGTGTGGGTGCTGGAGTGCGAGGGCGCCGGTCAGCCGGTTCCGCCGGCCTCCCCGGCCTCGACGACCTCGACGACCTCGAAGGAGTCCAGGACGAACTCGGCGGTGCCGTCGTCCCCGGTCTTGCGCAGCCCCACCCAGGCCTCGCCCTGGTCCGGTGCGGTGAACTCGTAGGAGTGCGTGGCCGGTTCGCCGGTGGCGGGCAGGTCCTGGCGGTGGAGTTCGCGGGTGCCGGCGGCCCGGTCGACGGCGGTGATCCAGGCGTACTGGCCGGCCTTCTCGTTCTCGTACCGGAAGGAGACCCGGTAGCGGCGGCCGGGGAGGAACCGGACGGTGTGCGGCACGGTGCGGTGGACCAGTCCGCCGTTCTCGCCGCGCGACTTCAGCGACTGCGAGCCGTCGATCACGTCGTCGATCACCTTGCCGTTCCAGCCGCGTCGGGTGAAGGGGGCGTGGCGCTGGGCGATGTGGGTGCGCGGGTCGGTGGCGCCGCCGGCGTCGCCCTTCACGAACGGGCCCCAGCCCTGGGGGACGTTCTCGAAGTCCTCGAAGACGAGGGTTCCCTCCTTGGCGGATCGCCGGGCGGGCACGATCCGCACGTTGTCGAACCGCACGCGGGCGCGGCCGGCGTCGGCGCACAGGGCGAGGTCGGTGGGGCCGCCGCCCTCGGGGACGGTGAACCAGGTGAACATGCGCTGGAAGCGGGTGCCGTGCTTGCGGTCGGCGGCGACGTGGTTGACGGCCGTGGACGTCCGGGTCCAGTTGGCCGCGGTGACCCCGTCGGCGGTGCGGATCCGCAGGGACGCCGTGCGGCTCTCGCCGGGCTTCTCCCCCACCTCGACCTGGACGGAGGCGGCGTAGGTGCCCGGTTGCAGGCGGGTGAGCCGCTGTCCGACGGACGCGGCGCCGCCCGGCGCGATCACCAGCTCGTGGTCACCGGTACCGCTGCGCTCGACGGAGGCGGGTCCGGTGACCGTCCAGCCCTTCAGCGAACCGGAGTTGAAGCCGGGGTCGTACAGCGGGGTCCCCTGTCCCCAGTCGGGGGACAGGGGGTCGGGGACGCGCGTCGGGTGGACGACGTACGGCTGGTCGGCCTGTGCGTCGATGGTGATCGCTCCCGCGCGGACGGGAAGGTGGCCGAGGAAGACGCGGCCCTGGTCGGTGAGCCGGTACAGGGCGACGCGCGTGAGGTTCTCCCACGCCCTGGGAGGTGCCAGGTGCTGCTGCCGCCGTCCGGGTTGTAGTGGTAGAGGCGGGTGGCCCGGCGGGGCTCCCAGGGGAGCAGATAGCGGCCGCCGTCGTAGACCAGCCGTCCGTCGGTGGTGATGCGCCGGACGCCGTCGGTGTCGGTGACGGTGGTGGCTCCGGGGCCGGAGAAGGTGATCTCGTGTTCGCGCCAGGTCCTGATCGGGTGGGCCTGCAGGTACTTGGCGGGGAGTGAGTCGGTCCAGATCAGCCGGTGGAACCGGTTCCAGTCGGTCTTGCCGGTCCAGCCCTCGAAGTTGCCCATGCGGGCGACACCGAGCAGGGTCGGCCACTTGTCGGCGAAGACGTCCTTGTGGTGGTGGTGGATGAAGCGGATCAGCCGGGAGTTGATGCCGCGCGAGGTGTCGGGCCCGTAGTCGGTCTCGGTGGCCCAGTGGGACCACAGGGCGGAGCGCTCCAGTCCGTGGCCCCACTCCGTGGTGACGTGCCAACCCTGCTCCCGCAGCGCGCGCTGGAGCCGGTCCGAGGTCCAGCCGGACTCGCGGAAGACGTCGATGTAGAGGGAGTTGAGGGCGGGGTGGGTGTCGGCACGGAGGTCGGCGAAGCGCCGCACGATGTCACCGGAGACGAGGTCGCGGCGCTGGTCGATGCGGTAGCTCTGGTCGAGCCAGTCCCACTGCTCGTCCGTCTTGTCGACCAGGGTCTCGGAGAAGGCGTGCGCGACGGGGTAGGACTCGGTGGCATTGACGTGGACGGCGAAGTCGCTGTTCCACTTGCCGCCCTGTGCGAGCAGCGTGTTGAGGTCGCCGAGACCGCCGGCCCGCCGGTTGTAGTTGCCCGCGTAGTCGGGGTGGGCGGAGTCGTGGCCCTCGGACTGGTAGCCCTTCAGCAGGGTGAACTGGCGCAGTCCGTCCGTGGCCAGGTGGATCCGCTTGACGTCGTCGAGGGTGGCGAGGAACGGATGGGTGGCCTGCGAGGCGAAGTTGAAGGGGATGTGGGGAACGACCCGCAGGTGCTGCAGGTCGGCGCCGAGCGGGGTGACCATGATGTCGCGGAAGGCGATCGCGGCGTCCTGCCAGTCGACGACACCGTCACCGTTGCGGTCGCCCGTGACGATCACGGTGGCGTAGGGCAGGGGCTCGGTGTCGGGCGAGGTCGCCGCGCGGTGGGTCCACTGGCCGGGTGCCAGCTGCGCCTCGCTGTATCCGTCCCTGCGGACGGTCCGCCGCCAGAGCCGGCCGTTCTCCCAGGTGGTGCCGGCGGCGCTGTCGGGCCGGTCGTAGACGGTGTTGGTCTCCACGGCTGCGGCGAGTCCGGCGTGCGCGACGACGGCGTACGCGCATCCGGTGGGCGCTTCCTCGGGGGTGTCCGGGGCCGGGGTGACGAGGGTGTCACCGCTCTTCGCCTTGTCCAGCTGGATGCGGGCGGCCAGCAGGTGGGCGCCGGGCTGGTCGCTGCGCACGGTGAGCAGGGCGAGGCCGGGGACCTGGAGGGTGCCGACCGGCAGGGCGGCCGTGTCCGCGATCCGCGTCACCCGCCAGTGGACGCGGCGGCCCGACACCTCGACGACGACGTCGATCGTGGTGCCGCCGTCGAAGGCGAGCCGGTAGGCGACGCGGTCCTCGCCGGGGGTGGCCGTGACCGTCGGGGTGCGCTCGGCGCCGTCGATGAGGACCGACGTGACGGCGTCCTGCCCGCCGTGGAGGACGGCGCCGGTGACACGGTCGGTGTAGGAGAGGACCTGCGGGAAGGCGGCGGCCACGCGCACCTCCAGCTCGCGTGAGCGGATCACGGCCTCGGGCGGCGCACCGGCCGCTCCGGCGGAGGCGACGGCCTCCGCCGCGGGCGGGCCGAACGCGGCGGTGACCCCGGCGGCGGCTCCCGCGGCGACGACTGCTCTGCGACTCGGGCCGTACGTGTCTGACGTCTGCAAGGCGCTCCTCCTCGGGGGGCGGCGGTCGATGCCCGCCACCTTGCGCCGCCGGGCACGGGGGCGCCCATGGACAAAGGAGGAGCGGTAGTTGGACTAACGGGAGGAGCACGACGGCGAGTTGCCGGGCGCGCGTCTCCTCCATCGGGACGACGGCGGGCCGCCGGACGACGGGGGGACGGTCCGCGGTGGCGGGGTGGCGGGGGGGGGAGGAGTCGGCGGGACGGCACCGGCGGCGCTCCGGCCGCGTACGGCGGTGTACGGCGGTGTACGGCGGTGTACGGCGGTGTACGGCGGTGTACGGCGGTGTACGGCGGCAGGACGCCCGCGGCCGGGGCCGCGGGCGTCCCTTGCTCTGTGCATCCGGTGTGCCGAAGCGCGGAGCCGTGCCGTGGCCCCGGTGGCCGTCAGCCGTCAGCCGTCAGCCGGGGGTTACAGACCGGCCGCCGCCCGGGCTATGTCCGCTGCGAAGGTCGACACCTCGCTGTAGACGCCGGGATACCCGGCCCGCGCGCAGCCCTCGCCCCAGCTGACGATCCCGACCTGGAGGTAGGCGCCGGTGTCGTCCTTGCGGAACATGGGCCCGCCGGAGTCGCCCTGGCAGGTGTCGACCCCGCCCTGCGGGAAGCCCGCGCAGATCTCGTCACCGGGGACGAGGTCGCTCCCGTACGCCTGCCGGCAGGTGGCGTCGTCGACGAACGGGACGGTCGCCTTGAGCAGGTACCGCTGCTGTGCGCCGCCCTCGCGCGCGGCGCCCCATCCGGCGACGGTGAAGTTTCCGCTGTTGTACGCGGTGGTGGTGGCGATCTTCAGGGTGGGCAGCTCGATCGGCCGGGCGAGCTTGATGAGCGCCCAGTCCTTGCCCTTGCCGTTGTACCCGGGGGCCCGGAGCACCTTGGTCGACCTGACCTTGGTCGCGCTGCCGCTCTGGAGGTCGACGACGCCGGCCGTGGCGGTGATGGACGTGTTGGTGCCGGAGCCGTTCACGCAGTGGGCGGCGGTCAGGACGACGTCCTTGGCGTACAGGGCGCCGCCGCAGCCCATGGAGAGGCGGACCATGAACGGGAACTCGCCCTGCGCGGCGCGGGTTCCGCCGACGACCGGCTGGGGAGCGGCCTGCGCGGACAGCGGCTGGAGGGAGACGGCGGCGAGGGCCACGGCACCGGCCGCGAGCAGCCGTCTGAGCCCGGTGAGATGACGGAGAGACTTCAACGTGCTTCCTTTCGTGGGGGGTTGCACAAGGAAGCGGAGCCCGTATGGCATGACCCCGCCAACGCGCGGTTGGATTATCGAGAGCCCCGCGGCCACCCCACAAGGCGACCTTTCCGGCCACGCCCCCACCGGCTTCGCCGTGTCGCGCCTGCCGGCGCCCGCGGGACGCATCGACCGCGTGCCACCCGGGCCCCACCGACCCCTTCGACCGCGCACCCACCCGCTGCATCGACCGCGCACCCCGCCCCGGCCCCGCCGGCCCCTCGACCGCGCACTCCGCCCGGGGCCCCGGGCCGAGACCGTCGGCCGGCCCACCGCCCGCCCCGCCCCGCGGCGATGCCTCCCCGCGGCGCCCGGCGCTCTAGAGTGGAGACGGGAGTCCAGGCCTTGCCAGGGCCTGTTCCGGCGTCTTCAGGGGGTGCGGACGTGGCGAACGGCGGACCGGTCGAGCACGGCTACCCGCACCTGGACACCGTGCGGGCGGCGATCACCGCGCTCTACAAACGGCTGTCCTACGACACCGTCCGCACCTTCGCGAGCAGCGTGGCCCCCGCCGACGTGGCCTTCTGCGACACCGACGACCTGCACCTGGGCGCCCAGCGCGTGGCACGCGAGATGGTGCGCCACTACCGGCTGCCGGACGCCCGGATGGTCGTCGGCTTCCGCGAGATGACGCATGCGGCGAACGTCGAACTCACCGCCGGGCCGGAGTACTTCGTCGAACTGAACGACCGCTTCCGCAGCCATCGGCGCGACATCGGCGCCGCCCTCGCCCACGAGGTGATGCACGTCTACCTGCACCGCCTGGACCTCGCCTTCCCCGGCACCCGGGACAACGAGATCCTCACGGACACGGCGGCGGCGTATCTCGGCGCGGGCTGGCTCCTGCTGGACGCCTTCCGCGAGGACGCGGCCTCCTCGCAGAAGCTCGGTTACCTCACACCGGAGGAGTTCGGTTACGTCCTGGCCAAGCGCGCCCTGGTCTTCGGGGAGGATCCGTCGATCTGGTTCACCAGTCCGCAGGCGTACACCGCGTACACCAAGGGCATGGCCCAGGCCCGTCGCGACGAGCAGCAGCCCCCGCTGACCGCGGCCGGCTGGGCGGGCCGCCGCCGCTACGCGAAGGACCGCCGTCACGCCCAGGACCACCGGTCGGCGCCGCAGCCCGCGCCGGACGCCCGCTACTCCTTCACCCCGGACAGCGGCGGTCCCCTCCGCGTCTCCTTCCCCTGCCCCACCTGCCACCAGCGGATCCGCGTCCCGGTGCGCGGCCGCGTACGGGCCCGCTGCGCCCTGTGCCGGACGGTGCTGGAGTGCGACACCTGACCCGGCCGTCCCGGGCCCGTCCCGGTGGACCGCGGGCCGGCCATCCGCGCCCTACGAGGTGCCGTACACGGGCACCGGTGCCACCGCTTCCGCCAGCAGCTCCCGCGCCGTCTCCCCGGCCTGTGCGGGCGTCCACCGCGCGCCCTTGTCGGCGGTGGGGCCGGGGCGCCAGCCCTCCATCACCGTGATGCGTCCGCCCTCGGCCTCGAAGACCCGTCCGGTGACACCCGTGCAGTGTGCGGAACCGAGCCAGACGACCAGCGGCGACACGTTCTCGGGCGCCATCGCGTCGAAGGCGTCGGGGGTGCCGGGCGCGGCCATGGTCCGGGCGAAGGCCCGCTCGGTCATCCGGGTACGGGCCGCGGGCGCGATCGCGTTGACCTGGACGCCGTACCGTCCGAGTTCGGCGGCGGCGACCAGGGTCAGCCCGACGATCCCGGCCTTCGCGGCGCTGTAGTTCCCCTGTCCGACCGACCCCGCGAGGCCCGCGCCGCTGCTGGTGTTGACGATCCGGGCCCGCGGCGGACGGCCCGCCTTCGTCTCGGCGCGCCAGTGCGCGGCCGCGTGCCTGAGCGGCAGGAAGTGCCCCGTGAGATGGACGCGCAGCACGGCGTCCCAGTCGTCCTCGTCGAGGTTGACGAGCATCCGGTCGCGCAGGAAACCGGCGTTGTTGACCAGGGTGTCCAGGCGCCCGTAAGTGTCCAGGGCGGTGCGGATGAGGGACGCGGCGCCGTCGGCCGTGGCGACGTCGCCGCCGTGGGCCACCGCCGTGCCGCCCGCGGCGCGGATCTCCTCGGCCACCCGCACGGCCGGGCTGTCCGGGTCCGGGGTGCCGTCCAGGCCGACCCCGAGGTCGTTGACGACGACGTGCGCGCCCTCGGCCGCGAACGCGAGGGCGTGCGCCCGGCCGAGCCCGCGGCCCGCGCCCGTCACCACCACGACCCGCCCCTCGCACAGCAGCGGTGCGCTCATCTCAGCTCCCCTTGTTGACGGTTGCGGCATCGAGGAAGGCGGGCCGTTCCCCGCCGCCGTGCACGAGCAGGCTCGCGCCGCTGATGTACGCCGCGGCGTCGGAGGCGAGGAAGACGGCGGCCCGGCCCACGTCGGCGGGTTCGGCGAGCCGGCCCAGCGGGACGGTCCGGGCGACGGCGGCGAGCCCGTCCTCGCCGCCGTAGTGCAGGGACGACCGCTCGGTGCGGACCATGCCGACGACCAGGGTGTTGACCCGGATGTCGGGGGCCCACTCGACCGCCATCGAGCGGGCCAGGCTCTCCAGTCCGGCCTTGGCCGCTCCGTACGCCGCCGTGCCGGGCGACGGTCGGCCGCCGCTCACGCTGCCGATCATCACGATCGCGCCGCGGGCCCGAAGGAGCCGGCTGCGCGCGGCGAGCGAGGCGGTCAGCGGCGCGGTGAGGTTGAGCTCGATCACGCGGGCGTGCCGTTCGGCCTCGGAGTCGGCGAGCAGCCGGTGGGGGGTGCCGCCGGCGTTGTTGACCAGGACGTCGACCCGGTCGAGTCCCTCGAAGAAGTCGCGGACGGCGAGGGGGTCGCGCAGGTCCAGGGCGGTGTGGGCGACGCCCGGCAGGGGGCGCGGAGGCGGCCTGCGCGCGCAGGTCACGACCTCGGCGCCCGCTGCGGCGAAGGCGCGCGCGATCCCGGCGCCGACTCCGCGGGTGCCGCCGGTGACGACGACGGTCCTGCCGCCGAGATCCACGTTGTCCACAGGGCCTCCCGCTCGGATCGGTTCGCTGCTAGCTTCGGCAGTGCACCTAACAAACGTTTGGTGGAAAGGTAGCTGATGCGCCCATGGGTGTCTCCACCTCGTCCCCGGAAAAGGGGATTTCCGTCGTCACGGTCGACTACCCGCCGGTGAACGCGCTGCCGGTGCGGGGCTGGTTCGCCCTGGCCGACGCCGTGCGGTCGGCGGGCCGCGACCCCGGGATCCGCTGCGTCGTGCTGCGGGCCGAGGGCCGCGGTTTCAACGCGGGCGTCGACATCAAGGAGATGCAGCGGGACACCGAGGGGCACCGCGCGCTCATCGGGGCGAACCGCGGCTGCTTCGAGGCGTTCGCCGCGGTCTACGAGTGCGAGGTGCCCGTCGTCGCCGCAGTGCACGGCTTCTGCCTGGGCGGCGGCATAGGCCTGGTGGGGAACGCGGACGCGATCGTGGCGAGCGAGGACGCCACGTTCGGGCTGCCCGAGCTGGACCGGGGCGCCCTCGGGGCGGCCACGCATCTGGCCCGGCTGGTGCCGCCTCATCTGATGCGGGTCCTGTACTTCACCTCGCGCACCGCGACCGCGGCCGAGCTGCATGCGCACGGCTCGGTCTGGAAGGTCGTGCCACGCGACCGCCTGCACGACCAGGCGCTGGAGCTGGCCCGGGAGATGGCCGCCAAGGACGGCGGTCTGATCCGGCTGGCCAAGGCCGCCATCAACGGCATCGACCCCGTCGACGTGCGCCGCAGCTACCGCTTCGAGCAGGGCTTCACCTTCGAGGCCAACCTCAGCGGAGTCGCCGGGCGGGTCCGCGAGAGCTTCGGCAGGCGGGAGGAGGAGGCGCGGTGAGCGACAAGACGATGTCCGCAGAGGAGGCCGTCGGCCGCCTGGAGAGCGGGATGACACTCGGCATCGGCGGCTGGGGCTCGCGCCGCAAGCCGATGGCCCTGGTGAGAGCGCTGCTGCGGTCCGGGATCACCGATCTCACCGTCGTCTCCTGCGGCGGCCCGGACGTCGGGCTGCTCGCCGCCGCCGGGCGGATCCGCCGGCTCGTCACCGCCTTCGTGACCCTCGACTCGATCCCCCTCGAACCGCACTACCGCGCGGCGCGGCAGCGGGCCGCCTTCAAGCTGACGGAAGTGGACGAGGCGATGTTCCTGTGGGGACTGCACGCGGCGGCGAACCGGCTGCCGTTCCTGCCGGTGCGGGCCGGGATCGGCTCGGACGTGATGCGGGTCAACCCGGACCTGCGCACGGTCACTTCGCCCTACGCCGACCCCTCGACGGGCCTCCGCGAGGAGTTCGTCGCCATGCCCGCCCTGCGCCTGGACGCGGCGCTCGTCCACATGAACCGCGCGGACCGCCTGGGCAACGGCCAGTACCTGGGCCCCGACCCGTACTTCGACGACCTGTTCTGCGAGGCGGCCGACGCGGCCTACGTCTCGTGCGAGCGGCTCGTGGACACCGCGGAGCTGACCAAGGAGGCCGACCCCCGGACACTGCTGCTGAAGCGTTCGTACGTGACGGGTGTGATCGAGACACCGAACGGCGCGCACTTCACCTCCTGCGTGCCGGACCACGGCCGCGACGAGGCCTTCCAGAAGCTGTACGCGACCACGCCGTACGCCGAGTTCGCCGAGCGCTTCCTCGGCGGCGACGAACAGGCCTACCAGCATGCCGTCCGGGCCTGGCAGAAGGAGCGGACCTCATGAGCACACCCGCGGCACCACCACCGCCCACCGGGAACGCGGCAGGGGCCCCGCCCTCCCGTGCCGAGTACTGCGTGATCGCGTGCGCCGAGGCCTGGCGGGGCGACGGCGAGGTGATCGCCTCCCCGATGGGCGCGATCCCGTCCCTGGGCGCCCGTCTCGCCAGGCTCACCTTCGCACCCGACCTGCTGCTGACGGACGGCGAGGCGATGCTCGTCCGGCCGGACGGCACGCCGGAGGGCTGGTTGCCGTACCGGCAGCACCTGGCCATGGTGACCGGCGGCCGGCGGCACGTGATGATGGGTGCGAGCCAGCTCGACCGCTTCGGCAACCAGAACATCTCGTGCATCGGCGACTGGTCCCGGCCCGCCCGCCAGCTGCTCGGCATGCGGGGCGCCCCGGTCAACACGCTGAACAACCCGACCAGTTACTGGGTTCCGAGACACTCCCGGCGCATCTTCGTCGCGGCGGTCGACGTCGTGTGCGGGGTGGGGTACGACCGGGCCGCGGCGGCGGGCCCGAGCGCCACCCGTTTCCACGGCCTCCGGCGCGTCGTGTCCGACCTCGGCGTCTTCGACTTCGCGACCCCCGACCACTCGATGCGCCTCGTCTGCACTCATCCCGGCGTCACGGTCGAGCAGGTCGAGGCGGCGACCGGCTTCCGGCTCCATGTCCCCGACCAGGTGCCCCACACCCGTGAACCGACGTCCGACGAGAGGGAGTTGCTGCGCGAGGTGCTCGACCCGGAGGGTGCCCGCGACCGCGAGGTCGCCGATCCCGGTGCCGCCACCGGACGGCAGGCGGGGCGCTGATGGAGACGGCACTCACCCGGCTCGTCGGCGTCCGCCACCCCATCGTGCAGACCGGGATGGGCTGGGTGGCGGGCCCGCGGCTGGTCTCCGCCGCGGCGAACGCCGGCGCCCTCGGCATCCTGGCCTCCGCGACGATGACGCTCGACCGGCTGCGCGAGGCGATCCGCGAGGTCAGGTCCCGCACGGACGCGCCGTTCGGGGTGAACCTGCGTGCCGACGCCGGCGACGCGGGCGACCGGGTGCGGATCATCGTCGAGGAGGGGGTGCGCGTCGCCTCCTTCGCCCTCTCCCCCTCGCCCGAGCTGATCGCCGAGCTGAAGGCGGCGGGCGTCGTCGTCGTCCCCTCGGTCGGGGCGCGGCGGCATGCCGAGAAGGTGGCCGCCTGGGGCGCCGACGCGGTGATCGTGCAGGGCGGCGAGGGAGGTGGGCACACCGGCGAGGTGGCCACGTCCGTGCTGCTGCCCCAGGTGGTGGACGCCGTGGCCCTCCCGGTCGTCGCGGCGGGCGGCTTCCACGACGGGCGTGGTCTGGTGGCCGCACTGGCGTACGGGGCGGCGGGCGTGGCGATGGGCACCCGCTTCCTGCTGACGTCCGACTCGACGGTTCCGGCCGCCGTGAAGGCGCGGTACCTGGCGGCCACGGTCAAGGACGTCACGGTCACGACGGCCGTGGACGGTCTCCCGCACCGCATGCTGCGTTCCGGCCTCGTCGACTCCCTGGAGCGGTCGGGCCGTGCCGGGGCACTGGCCCGTGCCGTCCGGCGGGCAGCCAGGTTCCGGCGGATCTCCGGCCTCTCCTGGTCGGACATGGTCCGCGACGGTCTCGCCCTGAAGCACGGCAAGGACCTCACCTGGGGCCAGGTCCTGCTCGCCGCCAACACCCCCATGCTGCTCAGGGCCTCGATGGTCGACGGCCGCACGGACCTCGGGGTGATGGCGGCGGGGCAGGTCGCGGGCGTGATCGAGGACCTGCCCTCGTGCGCCGAGTTGGTCGACCGGGTGATGGCGCAGGCCCACGCGACCCTCCGCGCGCTGCCCGTGCCGGAGGACGGCACCGGGCCCGCGTCGTCCCCGGCCGGGTGAGCGGACCGGTGCGTCCGGCCCCCGGGACCACCCGGATGTCCGGGGCGCCCCGGTCGCCAGGAGCGACCGGCGCGGGGCCCTTGCCTAGGCCATCCGGCCTCGGCGCGGCCACGCCCGTGATCCGGCGCAGCGCTCCGGCGCAGGCGGTCCGTGGTGGGGCACCGGCCCACGCAGCCCGGCGTGGACGCGGTGCAGACACAGCCCGGCGCAGGCGTACCCGCACACGCAGCCCGGCATAGGCGCACCGGCGCAACCAGCCCGGCATGGCGGGCCCGCGCAGTCCCGCGTGGCGGGCCTCAGAGGCGTTCGATGATCGTCACGTTCGCCTGGCCGCCGCCCTCGCACATCGTCTGCAGGCCGAAGCGGCCACCGGTGCGCTCCAGTTCGTGCAGCAGGGTCGTCATCAGCTTCACGCCGGTGGCGCCGAGCGGGTGGCCGAGGGCGATCGCGCCGCCGTTGACGTTGACCTTCTCCGGATCCGCCCCCGTCTCCTTGAGCCAGGCGAGGACGACCGGCGCGAACGCCTCGTTGATCTCGACGAGGTCGATGTCGTCGATGGACATGCCGGTCTTCTTCAGGGCGTGGGCGGTGGCCGGGATGGGCGCGGACAGCATGCGGACGGGGTCCTCACCGCGTACGGAGAGGTGGTGCACCCGCGCTCGCGGCGTCAGCCCGTGTTCCCGCACCGCCCGCTCGGAGGCGAGCAGCATCGCGGCGGCGCCGTCGCTGACCTGCGAGGAGCACGCGGCGGTGATCGTGCCGCCGTCGACGACCGGTTTCAGGCCGGCCATCTTCTCCAGGGAGGTGTCCCGGCGCGGGCCCTCGTCGACCGCGACCTCTCCGTGGGCGACGGTCTCGCGCGCGAAGCGCCCCTCGTCGACGGCGCGCAGGGCACGCCGGTGCGAGCGCAGGGCGAACTCCTCCTGGTCGCGGCGGGTGATGCCCCACTTGGCGGCGATCAATTCGGCGCCGTGGAACTGGTTGACGGGCAGGTCGCCGTAGCGCGCCCGCCAGCCCGCGCTGCCCGCGAACGGGCCCTCGGTGAGGCCGAGCGGTTCGGCGGCCTGCCGGGACGCGAAAGCGATGGGGATCATGCTCATGTTCTGGACGCCGCCCGCGACCACCAGGTCCTGGGTGCCCGACAGGACGGCCTGGGCCGCGAAGTGGACGGCCTGCTGGGAGGATCCGCACTGCCGGTCGACGGTGACACCCGGCACCTCCTCGGGCAGCCCGGCCGCCAGCCAGCAGGTGCGCGCGATGTCCCCGGCCTGGGGCCCGACGGTGTCGAGGCATCCGAAGACGACGTCCTCGACGGCGGCGGGGTCCACCCCGCAGCGATCGACGAGGGCCGTGAGGACGTGGGCGCCCAGGTCCGCCGGATGCACCCCGGCCAGTCCCCCGCCCCGTCGCCCGACGGGGGTGCGGACCGCTTCGACGATGTAGGCCTCGGCCATGACGGTGTCCCTCCAGGGTCAGGTGTCGCGCAGGGAGATCCCGTCGAGCACCATCGACAGGTACTGCCGGGCGATCTCCTCCGGGCTGTGCTGTCCGCCGGGCCGGTACCAGGACGCGGCGACCCATACGGTGTCGCGCACGAACCGGTAGGCGAGCCGGATGTCCAGGTCGGCTCGGAAGACCTCGGCGGCGACGCCGCGCTCCAGGGTGCTCAGCCATGCCTTCTCGAAGTTGCGCTGCGAGTCGGCGAGGAAGGCGAACCGCTCCTGCGCGGCGAGGTGCCGGGACTCCTTCTGGTAGATCGCGACGGCGGCGCGGTGCCGGTCGATCTCCCGGAAGGACTCGGTGACGAGGGCCTCCAGGGTCTCCCTGGGGCCGAGT
Organism: Streptomyces sp. NPDC026417; assembly: GCF_055567695.1. Taxonomy (NCBI): domain Bacteria; kingdom Bacillati; phylum Actinomycetota; class Actinomycetes; order Kitasatosporales; family Streptomycetaceae; genus Streptomyces; species Streptomyces sp. NPDC026417. The sequence goes on along the minus strand of NZ_JBVHPY010000010.1, from coordinate 198,221 downwards.
TCGGCGGTCAGGACGGTGTCGTAGCCGTCCCAGAGTTCGTCGAGGAAGGTCCGCAGGATCTCTTCCAGCATCGATTCCTTGGAGTCGAAGTGGTAGTAGAGACTGCCCGCGAGCATTCCGGCGTGGTCCGCGATCTTGCGTACGGTGGTGGCGTTGTAGCCCTGTTCGGCGAAGACCTCGGCGGCCGTGCCGAGGAGTTCACGGCGTCGCTCCGGTGACGCGGTCACCTGAGGCTTCTTCTTGGTAGGCACGGGTCCATTGTGGTCCTTCGCCCGGCGGTGCTATGCACGCCGGTTGCTGACGGACACGACCTCGCCCGTCATGTAGGACGAGTAGCCGGACGCCAGGAAGACGATCACGTTGGCCACCTCCCAGGGCTCGGCGTACCGGCCGAACGCCTCCTGGGCGGTGAGTTCCGCGAGGAGTTCGGGCGTGGTCACCTTCACCAGGTGCGGGTGCATGGCGAGGCTCGGCGCGACGGCGTTGACCCGCACCCCGTAGGCGGCGGCCTCCACGGCCGCACACCGGGTGAGTGCCATGACCCCGGCCTTGGCCGCCGCGTAGTGGGCCTGCCCGGCCTGGGCGCGCCAGCCGACGACGGAGGCGTTGTTGACGACGGTGCCGCCCCGGCCGTGCCGTCGCAGCAGGCGCAGCGCGGCCCGGGTGCACCGGAACGTGCCGTTCAGGGTCACGTCGAGCACCTTCGACCACTGCTCGTCCGTCATGTCGACCAGGGACGAAGTGCCGCCCAGACCGGCGTTGTTGACGACGACGTCCAGACCGCCGTGGAGCCGGGCGGCGGTGTCGAAGAGGGCCTGGACCTGGTCCTCCTCGGTCACGTCGCAGGGCAGGGCGGCGACGTTCGCGGCGCCGAACTCCCCGGCCAGGGCCGCGGCGGTGTCGTCGAGGCGCCGGGCGTGCGCGTCGCTGATCAGCACCCGTGCGCCCTCCTCCAGGAAGCGGCGGGCGGTGGCCCCGCCGATGCCGGCGCCGGCCGCGGCGGTGATGACGGCGGTGCGGCCGCTCAGCAGCCCGTGCCCGGGGACGTACGCCGGACTCTCGACGTCGCTCATGACCCCAAGCTAACCTACCAAACACTTGTTAGGGAAGGCGCCCGGCGGCGTCCCCGGCCCGGCACCGGCCCGAGCCCACCGCCACCCCGAGCCTCCCGGCCAGGACCCGCAACCGTCCCGAGCCCGCCGCCGAAAGGTGCCGCGCATGGATCTCACGCACTCCCCCGCCGACGAGGCGTTCCGCGCCGAGGCCCGGGCCTGGCTCGCCGCCCACGTCCCCCCGGACCCGCTCCCCTCCCTGGAGACGGCGGAGGGCTTCGCCGCCCACCGCGCCTGGGAGGCCGAACTCGCCGCGGACCGCTGGTCGGTGGTGTCCTGGCCGACGGCGTACGGCGGCCGGGACGCGGACGTCTTCCGCTGGCTCCTGTTCGAGGAGGAGTACTACGCGGCCGGCGCCCCGGGCCGGGTCGGCCAGAACGGCATCAGCCTGCTCGCCCCGACCCTGCTCGACCACGGCACCGAGGAGCAGCGCGCCCGCGTCCTGCCGCCCATGGCCCGCGGCGAGGTCGTCTGGGCGCAGGCGTGGTCCGAACCCGAGGCGGGGTCCGACCTCGCCTCCCTCACCTCCCGTGCGGTGCGGACCGCCGGCGGCTGGCTGCTGACCGGCCAGAAGACGTGGTCGTCGCGGGCGGCGTTCGCGGACCGGGCGTTCGGGCTGTTCCGCAGCGACCCGGACGCCCCGAAGCGGCACCAGGGACTGACGTATCTGATGTTCGACCTGCGCGCACCCGGTGTCACCGTCCGCCCCGTCGGCCGCCTCGACGGGAAGCCGGCGTTCGCGGAGATCTTCCTGGACGAGGTGTTCGTCCCGGACGAGGACGTGATCGGCGAGGTGGGCGGCGGCTGGCGGGTCGCCATGGCGACGGCGGGCAACGAACGCGGTCTCACGCTGCGCTCGCCGGGACGTTTCCTCGCCGCCGCCGACCGGCTGGCCGCGCTGTGGCGGGACACGGTGGCCCCGTCGGACACCGCTCTCGGGGACCGGGTGGCCGACGCGGTGATCGGCGCCCGCGCCTACCAGCTCTTCACCTGGGCCCACGCGTCCCGCCTCGCCGCGGGCGAGTCCCTCGGCCCCGAGTCCAGCCTCAACAAGCTCTTCTGGTCGGAGTACGACATCTCCCTGCACGAGACGGCACTCGATCTGCTGGGCGCGGAGGGGGAACCGGCCGACACCGGCTGGTCGCAGGGGTACGTCTTCTCCCTCGCCGGCCCCCTCTACGCGGGCACCAACGAGATCCAGCGCGACATCGTCGCCGAGCGGCTGCTCGGCCTGCCGAAGGGCCGCCGCTGATGCGATTCCTCCTCGACACCGAACAGCGTGCCTTCGCCCGCTCCCTGGACGCGATGCTGACGGCCGCGGACACCCCCGCCGTCGTCCGCGCCTGGGGGGCGGGCGACCGCGGGCCCGGACGCACCCTGTGGTCCCGGCTCGCCGACGCGGGCGTCCTCGCCCTGCCGGTGCCCGAGGCCTACGAGGGGGTCGGCCCGCTTCCCGTGGAACTCGCCGTCGCCTTCCTGGAGTTGGGGCGGCACGGGGTGCCCGGTCCGCTGGTGGAGACCGTGGCGTCGGCCGTACTGCTCGCGGACCTCGACGACCCGGGTCCGGCCAAGCGGCTGCTGCCGGCGCTGGCGTCGGGCGGCGCCGTCGCGACCCTCGCCCTCGGGGACGCGTACGCCCTGGACGGCGAGGCGGCCTCGGTGCTGCTCGTGGTGACCGGGGACGAACTGCGGGCGGCCCCCGGTCACGGCCCGGTGCGCGTCTCCCTGGACCGGGCCCGTCGGCTGACCCTCCCCCGGCCGGGGGGCGAGCTCCTCGCCGCCGGTCCCGACGTCGTCCGCGCGAGCGCCCGCGCCCTCGCCTGGGCCCGGCTCGCGACCGCCGCCCAGGCCCTCGGCGCCGGGCTCGCCCTGCTCGACCGGACGGTCGCGTACGTGGGGCGGCGTACCCAGTTCGGTGTCCCCGTGGGCTCGTTCCAGGCCGTCAAGCACCGGCTCGCCGACGCCACGACCGCCCTGGAGTTCGCCCGGCCGATGCTGTTCGGGGCCGCCGTCACACTGGACCCCGCCGACGTGGCCGCGGCCAAGGTCATGGCCTGCGAGGCCGCGTACACCACGGCACGGACCGCCCTGCAGCTGCACGGCGCCATCGGCTACACCGCCGAGTACGACCTCTCGCTCTGGCTCACCAAGGCCCGCGCCCTGCGGACGGCGTGGGGCTCGCCCTCCGCGTGCCGGGCCGCGGTGCTCAGTGGTGGTGGTCGCCGCTGGTGAGCTCCCGGTACTCCTCCTCCGTCGGCTTGGGGATCTGCGTCCCCGGCCCGTACATGGCCCGGGCCAGCCTGGCGCGCAGCCGGTGCGAGGGGGCCACCCGGCGGGTGACGCCGCCCCCGTCGACGAGCGGGCCCACCTCGTACGGCTCCGTCTGCTCGTGCTGGGTGAGGGTGAACCGCTGTGCCTGCGAGAGCGGTTCGTGGACCTCGACGTACTCGCCGTGCGGGAGGCGCTTGATGGTGCCCGACTCCCGGCCGTGCAGCACCTTCTCGCGGTCGCGGAGCTGCAGCCCCAGGCAGATGCGTTTGGTGACGACGAAGGCGAGCACCGGCCCGACGAAGAACGCGATCCGCACGAACCAGGTGATCGTGTTGATCGACAGGTGGAAGTGCGTGGCCCACAGGTCGTTGCCGCCGCCGATCAGCAGCACCGTGTACAGCGTGAGGAAGGCGACGCCGAGTCCGGTGCGCGTGGGCACGTTGCGCGGCCGGTCCAGGATGTGGTGCTCGCGTTTGTCGCCGGTGATCCACGCCTCGACGAACGGATAGGCGCCGATGGCGGTGAGGATGAGCGGGAAGAGCATGAAGGGGATGAAGACGCCCAGTTGCAGGGTGTGGCCCCAGGCGTTGATCTCCCATCCCGGCATCACCCGGATCAGTCCCTCGGAGAAGCCCAGGTACCAGTCGGGCTGGGCGCCGGTGGTGACCAGGTCGGGCCGGTAGGGCCCGAAGGCCCACACCGGGTTGATCGTCGCGATCGCCCCCATGAAGGACAGGACGCCGAAGACGAGGAAGAAGAAGCCGCCCGCCTTGGCGGCGTAGACCGGCATGAACGGCATGCCGACGACGGACTTCTCGTCCCGTCCGGGCCCGGGGTACTGCGTGTGCTTGTGGTAGAAGACCAGGGCGAGATGGGCGACCATCAGCCCCAGGATGATGCCGGGCAGCACCAGCACATGGATCGGGAACAGCCGCGGGATGATGTCGTGCCCCGGGAACTCCCCGCCGAAGAGGAAGAACGAGAGGTACGTTCCCACGATCGGTATCGACAGGATGGCGCCCTGGGCGAAGCGGATGCCGGTGCCGGACAGCAGGTCGTCCGGGAGCGAGTAGCCGGTGAGTCCGGTGATGAGCGCGAGCATCAGCATCGTCCAGCCGAACAGCCAGTTGACCTCGCGCGGTTTGCGGTACGCCCCGGTGAAGAACACCCGCATCATGTGCACGAGCATCCCGGCGAGGAAGACCAGCGCCGCCCAGTGGTGGATCTGCCGGATCAGCAGGCCGCCGCGCACGTCGAAGCTGATGTCGAGCGTCGACTCGTACGCCCGGGTCATGATGATCCCGTTCAGCGGCTCGTAGGAACCGTGGTAGACCACCTCGACGCCGCTCGGCTCGAAGAACAGGGTGAGGTAGACCCCCGTGAGGATCAGGATGATGAAGCTGTAGAGGCAGACCTCGCCCAGCATGAAGGACCAGTGGTCCGGAAACACCTTGCGCATCAGGAACTTGGCCTGCGGATAGAGGCCCACCCGGCCGTCCGCCCAGTCCGCCAGCCGTTCACCCTTGCCCGGCTGCGCGGTCCGCTCGGCCCGCGACGTCCCCGCACTCCGGCCGGGTTCGATCTCTTGTACGCCCATTGCCCCGCTCCCCTCGGACCACCCCAGGGTGTCACGCGAGCCCCACGAAGCCAACGGGGCCTGCCCGCAGGCGAGTTGACGAAAAAAGAGCGGACCGACTCAGTCCGGTGGCGCGAGGCCGACGACGGCCGTACGGCCCGGCGCGTGCAGCACCGCGCCCCCACCGCTCAGCAGCACCGCGTCGTACCGCCCGAGAACCGTCCCGGCCACCTCGGCGGGCCCGTCGAGCGCGACGACCAGGGCGGGCCCGGCGGACAGGGGCAGCCGGCCGCGCACGACCGCGACGGTCGGGGCCGGGCGGGCGCCGTCCCGGCGCCACATGACGTTGAGGTTCACGACGGGTCCGGACAGCAGCCGGCAGTGGGTCGGCAGGTCGCCGCGGAAGTCCTGCGGGACGTGGCGCGTGTCGACGAGCCGGCGCTCGCCGCCCACCGTCAGGTCCATTCCGGCGCCCTCGACGACGGTCAGGGTGCGGTCGACCCCGGGGAACACGGAGAACGGCCCGTCCGCGCCGACCTCGGCGAGGCTCACCCGCCACGCGAAGTCCGCGAGGTCCGCGTCCGGCGGCCCGGCGGCGATCTCCCGGGTGACGCCGCCGCCGTTCCGCCAGGGCACGGCGGCCCGTCCGGCGGCGGGCAGCAGCCGGATCACCGGACGATCCCCTGCGCCCGGGCCGCCGCCAGCCACTGCGGGAACTCGCCCACGAGCCGGTCGTACAGGTCCCCGTCCGAGACCTTCCGCGGATCCGAACCGGCGTGGAAGAAACCGGCGTTGTCGACGACGCGCTTGTGCGGGACGGCGAGTTCGTCCAGCTTGCGCAGGAACTCGAACTGCCTGCTGCCGGGGTCACCGAAGCCGATGAACTGCCAGAACAGCGGCAGTCGGGCCGCCTTGCACAGATACCGTTCGGCGGCGAGCTTGTTGATCGGCCCGCCGTCGGTCTGGAAGACGACCAGGGCCGGGTCCGTGGAGCCGCTGTCGAGGTAGTGGTCGATGACCGCGTCCATCGCCAGGTGGTAGCTGGTCTTGCCCATGTGCCCCAGCCCGGCCGCGATGTGCTCGATCCGGCCCCGGTGGTTGACGAGCGCGATGTCGGTGACGGCGTCTATGTCGGTGGAGAAGAACACCACCGGGACCGATCCGTCGTCGTCGAAGTGCGCCGCGAGGCCCAGCACCCGGTCGGCGAGCGCCTGCACGCTGCCGTCCTTGTAGTACGGCTTCATCGAGCCCGAGTAGTCGACGACGAGATAGACGGCGGCCCGCTGTCCGTTCAGCCCGTGCTTGGTGAGGGAGACCCCCGCGGTCTTGTACAGGCTGACGAGCGCGGGCGCCGTCTCCTCCACCTTGGTGAGGCTGATCCCGGCCATGCGGGCTCCCTTCTCGGTGCGCTGTGCGGTGACGGGAGTGCCGAGATTACGTCACCGGGATCGCCCCACCCGGACCCCGTCCCGGCCCTCCCACCTGCGTTCGCTATTTTGTTCGGCGCCGACCCCACCGGCTCATCGTTCCCGTGTCACCCGTAACTCCGAGGAGCCGGCGTGGAGTGCGAATCCACCGTCACCACCTGCTACCGCCACCCCAAGGTGGAGTCGCACGTGCGCTGCACGCGCTGCGACCGCTACATCTGCCCGTCCTGCATGCGCGAGGCGGCCGTCGGCCACCAGTGCGTCGAGTGCGTGAAGGAGGGCGCTCGCTCGATCCGGCAGGCCCGCACCGTCTTCGGCGGCCGGATCTCGACGGTGCCCGTGGTGACGTACGTCCTGATCGGGCTCAACGTGCTCGCCTACCTGGCGGAGTTGGCGCGCTCCGAGGTCGTCGACCGCTTCCGGATGCTGGGCGCCGGCCTCGCCGGACCGGACGGCGGGCACTACGTCTGGCAGTCCGCCTACCCCGCCGGGTACCACCCGGAGGGGCTCGTCGACGGGGAGTGGTACCGGCTGCTGACCGGGGCGTTCCTCCATCTCTCCGCCGCGGACAACCCGTTGGGGATCATGCATCTCGTGATGAACATGGCCTGCCTGTGGAACCTTGGCCGCGTCGTGGAGTCCCAGCTCGGACGGGTCCGCTTCCTGGCCCTGTACCTGCTCTCGGCCCTGGGCGGCTCGGTCCTCGTCCTGCTGATCGCACCGACCACGCCGACGGTCGGCGCGTCCGGCGCGATCTTCGGGCTGGGTGCCGCGTACTACGTGATGGCCCGCCGGCTCGGCGGGAACATGCAGCCGGTCAACCGGTTGATCGGAGCCCTGCTGCTCTGGCTGCTGATCTCGGCGGGCCTGACCTCCTGGCAGGGGCACCTGGGCGGGCTGCTGGCGGGCGGCGTCGTGACCCTCGGCTACGCCTACGCACCCCGCGACCGCAGGAGGGCCTGGGTGCAGGCGGGAGCGTGCGTGGTGCTGCCGGCGCTCCTGGTGGTGCTGGCGGTGGCCAAGGTCTCGGCCCTGAGGAGCGGAGCGGCCTGACCCGTCCGGCCCGGGTCCCCTCGCGCACGCGGCCCCGCCGTACCCTGTGCGCCATGAAACGTGCCGCCGGGCTGCTGCTGGCCGTCGTCCCCCTCGTGGCCACGGCGGCCGTCTGGTACGCGCTGCCCGATCCGACGGGCACCGAGGACGGCAGGGGCCGGGCGGCCGCGTCACGGCAGGCCAGGCCCGACCCCACCCCGGCCGGGCCGACGGCCTCCGACGGCGGCCGGTCGGCGGACCTGCCGCCCGGCCTGGAGGCACCGGCCAAGAAGGAACTGGCCCAGCAGCTGATCTCGAGCGCCGAGAACTCCACGCTCGACTGGCGGGGGCAGTACGGCTACATCGAGGACATCGGCGACGGCCGGGGCTACACGGCGGGCATCGTCGGCTTCTGCTCCGGCACCCACGACCTGCTCACGGTGGTGCAGCTCTACACGGAGGACCACCCCGGCAATCCGCTCGCCCGCTTCCTCCCCGCCCTGCGCGAGGTCGACGGCACCGACTCCCACCGCGGCCTCGGCCCGGAATTCACCCGGGCCTGGAAGGCGGAGGCGCGCGTCGCGGCGTTCCGCCGGGTCCAGGACGAGGAGCGGGACCGCGTGTACTTCGATCCCGCGGTCCGGCGCGCCAAGCTCGACGGCCTCGGCACGCTCGGGCAGTTCGTCTACTACGACGCGATGGTGATGCACGGCGCCGGCCGGGGCCGCGACGGCTTCGACGGGCTGCGCGAGCGCGCGGTGGCCGAGGCGGACACCCCGGCCGAGGGCGGCTCCGAGGAGAGGTACCTCGACATCTTCCTCGACGTCCGCCGACGGGCCATGAAGGCCTCGCCCGACCACCGCGACACGACCCGCATCGACACCGCCCAGCGGCGCTTCCTCTACGACGGCAACCTGGACCTGGACACCCCGCTGACGTGGAAGGTCTACGGGGAGACCTACGAGGTGGAGTAGCCGGCCGCAGGCCGCACCACCGTGCCCACCCGGACCCGGCCGCGGGCGGACGCACCACGGCGCCCACCCAGGTCCGGTCGGGGACGGGCAGGCGCCGCGTTCAGTTCCGCACGCCTTTGTGCGGGACGACTGTGGGGTGGAGCGTCAGACCATCAGCGAGCGGTCCGTCGGGCGGATCGGGGCCGGCAGGTCGCTGGCACCGGTCAGGAAGCGGTCGACCCCGCGGGCGGCCGAGCGGCCCTCCGCGATGGCCCACACGATGAGCGACTGGCCGCGGCCCGCGTCACCGGCGACGAAGACGCCCGGCACGTTGGTGTGGTAGTCGCCGTCACGGGCGATGTTGCCGCGCTCGTCGAGGTCGAGCCCGAACTGCGAGACCAGGCCGTTCTGGACGTCCGTGCCCGTGAAGCCCATCGCCAGCGTCACCAGCTGGGCGGGGATCTTCCGCTCGGTGCCCGGCTTCTGGGTGAGCTTGCCGTCGACGAACTCCACCTCGACGAGGTGCAGCCACTGGACGTTGCCGTCCTCGTCGCCCTCGAAGTGGGTGGTGTTGACGGAGTAGACCCGCTCACCGCCCTCCTCGTGCGCGGAGGTGACCTTGTACAGCATCGGGAAGGTCGGCCACGGCTGGTGCGCGGCGCGGTCCTCGCCGGGCCTCGGCATGATCTCCAGCTGGGTGACGGAGGCGGCGCCCTGGCGGTGGGCGGTGCCCACGCAGTCCGCGCCGGTGTCACCGCCGCCGATCACGACGACGTGCTTGCCCTCGGCGGTGATCGGGGGCGCCACGTAGTCGCCCTCCTGCACCTTGTTGGCGAGGGGCAGGTACTCCATCGCCTGGTGGATGCCGTTCAGTTCGCGGCCCGGGACGGGCAGGTCGCGGGCGGTGGTGGCACCGGCGGCGACGACCACGGCGTCGTACCGCTTGCGCAGGTCCGTCGCCTTCAGGTCGCGGCCGATCTCGATGCCGGTGCGGAAGCGGGTGCCCTCCGCGCGCATCTGCTCGATGCGGCGGTTGATGTGCCGCTTCTCCATCTTGAACTCGGGGATGCCGTACCGCAGCAGGCCTCCCACGCGGTCCGCACGCTCGTACACCGCGACGGTGTGACCGGCCCGGGTCAGCTGCTGGGCGGCGGCGAGACCCGCCGGGCCCGAGCCGACGACGGCGACCGTCTTGCCGCTGAGGCGCTCGGGGATCTGGGGGTTGACGTCCCCGGTGTCCCACGCCTTGTCGATGATCGAGACCTCGACGTTCTTGATGGTCACGGCGGGCTGGTTGATGCCGAGGACACAGGCCGACTCGCAAGGGGCCGGGCACAGGCGACCGGTGAACTCCGGGAAGTTGTTGGTCGCGTGCAGGCGCTCCGAGGCGGCCTGCCAGTCCTCGCGGTAGGCGTAGTCGTTCCACTCCGGGATCAGGTTCCCGAGCGGACAGCCGTTGTGGCAGAACGGGATGCCGCAGTCCATGCAGCGCGAGGCCTGCGTGGGGATGATCGGCAGCAGCGAGCCGGGAACGTAGACCTCGTTCCAGTCGCGCACGCGCTCCTCGACGGGGCGGCTGCGCGCGACCTCGCGGCCGTGGTTGAGAAAGCCCTTGGGATCAGCCATTGGTCGCCGCCTCCATCATCTTCTCGGTGATCTCGGTCTCGGAGAGACCGGCTCGCTCGGCGGCGTCCTTGGCGGCGAGCACTGCCTTGTACGTGCTGGGGATGATCTTGCTGAAGCGGTCCACCGCGGTGTCCCACTCGGCCAGGAGCTTCTCGGCGACCGTCGAGCCGGTCTCCTCCCGGTGGCGGCGCACCACGTCGTGCAGCCACTGCTTGTCGGTGTCGTCGAGGGCCTCGACCGCGTTCACGTTGCCCACGTTCACGTTGTCGGGGTCCAGGTCGATGACGTACGCGATGCCGCCGGACATACCGGCCGCGAAGTTGCGGCCCGTCTCGCCGAGCACCACCGCGTGACCACCGGTCATGTACTCGCAGCCGTGATCGCCGACGCCCTCGGACACCACCGTGGCACCGGAGTTGCGGACGCAGAAGCGCTCACCGGTGCGCCCGCGCAGGAAGAGCTCGCCGCCGGTCGCGCCGTACCCGATCGTGTTGCCCGCGATCGTCGAGTACTCGGCGAGGTGGTCGGCGCCCCGGTCGGGGCGGACGATCACCCGGCCGCCGGAGAGGCCCTTGCCGACGTAGTCGTTCGCGTCGCCCTCCAGGCGCAGCGTGACGCCGCGCGGCAGGAAGGCGCCGAAGGACTGGCCCGCGGAGCCGGTGAAGGTGATGTCGATGGTGTCGTCGGGCAGGCCCGCACCGCCGAACTTCTTCGTCACCTCGTGGCCGAGCATGGTGCCGACCGTGCGGTTGATGTTGCGGATCGCGACCTGGGCGCGGACCGGCTGGGCGTCGGCCTGCGAGTTCGCGGCCAGGGCGTCGCCGGCGAGCTTGATCAGCTCGTTGTCGAGCGCCTTCTCCAGACCGTGGTCCTGCTCGATCACCTGGTGCAGGGCCGCCCCCTCGGGCAGCTCGGGCACGTAGAAGAGCGGGGACAGGTCCAGGCCCTGCGCCTTCCAGTGGTCGACGGCGCGGGTGACGTCGAGCGCCTCGGCGTGGCCGACGGCCTCCTCGATGGAGCGGAAGCCCAGCTCGGCGAGGATCTCGCGGACCTCTTCGGCGATGAACTGGAAGAAGTTCACGACGTACTCGGCCTTGCCGGCGAACCGGTCGCGCAGCGTCGGGTTCTGCGTGGCGATGCCGACCGGGCAGGTGTCCAGGTGGCAGACGCGCATCATGACGCAGCCGGAGACGACGAGCGGCGCGGTCGCGAAACCGAACTCCTCGGCGCCGAGCAGCGCGGCGATGACGACGTCGCGGCCGGTCTTCAGCTGGCCGTCGGTCTGCACGACGATGCGGTCGCGCAGACCGTTGAGCAGCAGCGTCTGCTGGGTCTCGGCGAGGCCGAGCTCCCAGGGGCCGCCCGCGTGCTTGAGCGAGGTGAGCGGGGAGGCACCCGTACCGCCGTCGTGGCCGGAGATCAGCACCACGTCCGCGTGCGCCTTGGACACACCCGCGGCGACCGTGCCGACGCCGACCTCGGAGACCAGCTTCACGTGGATGCGGGCCTGCGGGTTGGCGTTCTTGAGGTCGTGGATCAGCTGAGCCAGGTCCTCGATCGAGTAGATGTCGTGGTGCGGCGGCGGGGAGATCAGGCCCACGCCGGGGGTGCTGTGCCGGGTCTTGGCGACCCAGGGGTAGACCTTGTGGCCGGGCAGCTGGCCGCCCTCGCCGGGCTTGGCGCCCTGCGCCATCTTGATCTGGATGTCGTCGGCGTTGACCAGGTACTCGGACGTGACGCCGAAGCGGCCGGAGGCGACCTGCTTGATCGACGAACGGCGCGCGGGGTCGTACAGCCGGTCCGCGTCCTCGCCGCCCTCACCGGTGTTGGACTTGCCGCCCAGCTGGTTCATGGCGATGGCGAGGGTCTCGTGCGCCTCCTTGGAGATGGAGCCGTACGACATGGCGCCGGTGGAGAAGCGCTTGACGATCTCGCTGACCGGCTCGACCTCGTCGATGGCGATCGGCTCGCGGCCGGAGGTGAAGCCGAACAGGCCGCGCAGCGTCATGAGGCGCTCGGACTGCTCGTTCACGCGGTCCGTGTACTTCTTGAAGATGTCGTAGCGGCGGGTGCGCGTGGAGTGCTGGAGGCGGAAGACCGTCTCGGGGTCGAACAGGTGCGGCTCGCCCTCGCGGCGCCACTGGTACTCGCCCCCTATCTCCAGGGCGCGGTGCGCGGGCGCGATGCCGGAGGCCGGGTACGCCTTGGCGTGGCGGGCGGCGACCTCCTTGGCGATGACGTCGAGTCCGGCGCCGCCGATCTTCGTCGCGGTGCCGTTGAAGTACTTCTCGACGAAGGCCCGGTCCAGGCCGACGGCCTCGAAGACCTGGGCGCCGCGGTAGGAGGCGACGGTCGAGATGCCCATCTTCGACATGACCTTGAGGACGCCCTTGCCGAGGGCGTAGATCAGGTTGCGGATGGCCTGCTCGGGCTCGATGCCCTGGAGGAAGGTGCCCGCGCGGACCAGGTCCTCGACGGACTCCATGGCCAGGTACGGGTTGACGGCGGCGGCGCCGTAGCCGATGAGGAGGGCCACGTGGTGGACCTCGCGGACGTCGCCCGCCTCGACCAGCAGGCCCACCTGGGTGCGCTGCTTGGTGCGGATGAGGTGGTGGTGGACGGCCGCGGTGAGCAGCAGCGACGGGATCGGCGCGTGCTCGGCGTCGGAGTGCCGGTCGGAGAGGACGATCAGCCGCGCGCCGTTCTCGATGGCGGCGTCGGCCTCGGTGCAGATCTCCTCGATGCGGGCGGCCAGCGAGTCGCCGCCGCCGGAGACCCGGTACAGGCCGGAGAGCGTCGCGGCCTTCATGCCCGGCATGTCGCCGTCGGCGTTGATGTGGATGAGCTTGGCCAGCTCGTCGTTGTCGATCACCGGGAAGGGCAGGGTGACGCTGCGACAGGACGCGGCGGTCGGCTCCAGGAGGTTGCCCTGCGGGCCCAGCGACGAGCGCAGGGAGGTGACGAGCTCCTCGCGGATGGCGTCCAGCGGCGGGTTGGTGACCTGCGCGAACAGCTGCGTGAAGTAGTCGAAGAGCAGACGCGGGCGCTGCGAGAGCGCGGCGATGGGCGTGTCCGTGCCCATGGAGCCGATCGGCTCGGCCGCGGCCTTGGCCATCGGCGCGACGATGACGCGCAGCTCCTCCTCGGTGTAGCCGAAGGTCTGCTGGCGGCGGGTGACCGAGGCGTGCGTGTGCACGATGTGCTCGCGCTCGGGCAGGTCGGACAGCTCGATCTCGCCGGCTTCCAGCCACTCCGCGTACGGGTTCTCGGCGGCGAGCGCCGACTTGATCTCGTCGTCCTCGATGATGCGGTGCTCGGCGGTGTCCACGAGGAACATGCGGCCGGGCTGCAGGCGGCCCTTGCGGACGACCTTCGCGGGGTCGATGTCGAGGACGCCGACCTCGGAGCCGAGGACGACGAGTCCCTCGTCGGTGACCCAGTAGCGGCCGGGGCGCAGGCCGTTGCGGTCGAGGACCGCGCCGACCTGGGTGCCGTCGGTGAAGGTGACGCAGGCGGGACCGTCCCAGGGCTCCATCTGCGTGGCGTGGTACTGGTAGAAGGCGCGGCGGGCCGGGTCCATGGAGTCGTGGTTCTCCCACGCCTCCGGGATCATCATCAGCACGGAGTGCGGGAGCGAGCGGCCGCCGAGGTGCAGCAGCTCCAGGACCTCGTCGAAGGAGGCGGAGTCCGAGGCGTCGGGCGTGCAGACCGGGAAGATGCGGTCGAGCTTGTCGCTGCCGAACAGGTCGGAGACCAGCTGCGACTCGCGGGCCTTCATCCAGTTGCGGTTGCCCTTGACCGTGTTGATCTCGCCGTTGTGCGCGACGAAGCGGTACGGGTGGGCGAGCGGCCAGCTCGGGAAGGTGTTGGTGGAGAACCGGGAGTGCACGAGCGCGATCGCGGAGGCGAAGCGGCGGTCGGACAGGTCCGGGAAGAAGGGCTCCAGCTGGCCGGTGGTCAGCATGCCCTTGTAGACGATGGTGCGGGCCGACAGGGACGGGAAGTAGACGCCGGCCTCGCGTTCGGCGCGCTTGCGCAGCACGAACGCCTTGCGGTCGAGCGCGATGCCCGTGCTGGTCCCGTCGGTCACGAAGATCTGACGGAAGGCGGGCATGGTCGAGCGCGCGGTGGCGCCGAGCAGCTGCGGGGCGACCGGGACCTCACGCCAGCCGAGGACGGTGAGGCCCTCTTCCGCGGCGAACGTCTCGATCCGTGAGACGGCGGCGTCGGCGCCGTCCTCGGGCAGGAAGGCGATGCCCACCGCGTACGAACCGGCCTCGGGCAGCTCGAAGGCCGCGACCTCACGGAAGAACGCGTCCGGGACCTGGGACAGGATGCCGGCGCCGTCGCCCGAGTCGGGCTCGGAGCCGGTCGCACCGCGGTGCTCCAGGTTGCGCAGAACCGTGAGCGCCTGCTCGACCAGCGCATGGCTCGCCTCGCCGGTGAGCGTGGCCACGAAGCCGACGCCGCAGGCGTCGTGCTCGTTGCGGGGGTCGTACATACCCTGCGCGGCAGGGCGAGCATCCATGAAGGACCAGTTCTGGCCATGCGTGGAGTGCTGGGACGGCTGGCGCGGCGAACGCATCGGCTCTCCCGTCGTCGTCGTGGCTGGGGGCACCTCCCAGGCTCTGCGGCTCTGGGGGAGCGTTTTGCCGAGGGACGACGTTGGCCCTCTGCTGTGGAGTGCAAAATTTCGTGCAGGTTACATGATGGAGCGGTTCTCGGGAACCGGATACTTCGTTCCAACATGCGGACACCGCGGGGTCGCGGCGGGGGTACCGCGCACGGCGGTGAAGTGGGTGGGACCGAGCGGACAGATCGATGTCCGCGGGTCCGGTCGCGATGGGCAACGTCGCCCGTCGCGCAGGGTGCGGCGCGGGCCTCATTGCCCACAGCGCTTACGGCTCATGCCCGGTGGTTAAGCGTTCGAAACCGCCGGGTAACGACTACTTATGCAGTCCCGTGCATAAGTGAGCCGGGCCTCATCCTACGGCGGTACCGAACCAGCTGCCCAGGGCGTACGTCACACCCGCCGCGGCGCCCCCAAGGACGAGCTGCCGCAGCCCGCTGTACCACCAGGACCGCGCGGTCACCTTGGCCACGACGGCCCCGCACGCGAAGAGTCCGATGAGCGCCAGCAGCAGCGCGGGCCACAGGGCGGTCGCACCGAGCAGATAGGGCAGTACGGGGAGCAGGGCACCCAGGGCGAAGGACCCGAAGCTGGAGACGGCGGCGACCGTGGGCGAGGGCAGGTCGCCGGGGTCTATGCCCAGCTCCTCGCGCGCGTGGATCTCCAGCGCCTGCTCGGGGTCGCGGGAGAGCTGCCTGGCCACCTCCCTGGCCAGCTCGGGCTCGACCCCGCGGCCCACGTACAGCTCGGCGAGCTCGCGCTCCTCGTCCTGGGGGTGCTTGCGCAATTCCCGCCGCTCGACGTCGAGTTCCGCCTCGACCAGTTCACGCTGGGAGGCGACGGAGGTGTACTCGCCGGCGGCCATCGAGAACGCGCCGGCCGCGAGACCGGCGAGGCCGGTGATGACGATGGTCTGGTGCGCGACGGATCCGCCGGCGACACCCGTCATCAGGGCGAGGTTGGAGACGAGGCCGTCCATCGCGCCGAACACGGCGGGGCGCAGCCAGCCGCCGTTGACGTCGCGGTGGGTGTGGTTGTCGCGGTGCGCGTCGTGCAGCGCGGCCTCGGTGTCGATGATCGCCATCTCGGTCCCCCAGCAGGTCTCTTTGGACGTGTTCTACTTTTCGACAACAACGAAGGTACGCCTCGAATTTCTCTTCCGCCAGCAAGGAAAGGCTGCGCTAACCTGCGCTTTTACCCTCTGACGCTCATCCGTGGTCGGAGTCGCACAGATGTCGACCGGGTGACGCTGCGGGCCGTGAGGCAGTGCCGAACCGCTCAGGTGGGACAGATCCGCAAAGGGTTCCGCGCACGGTTCCGCACCGCGGTTCGCGCACGGTCTCCGCACCGCGGTTCGCGCACGGCGGTTCCCGCACGCTTCCGCGCCGCGGCGCCGTGCGGCGACGGGAGCCCCGAGAGGAGAGGCACCGTATGGCTTCCATCGCCTGCATTCCCTCGGTCCCGGCACCCCAGGGCGGCGCCGATCTGCGTGACCGGGCGCGCGGTGCGCTGCTCGGCCTCGCCGTCGGGGACGCGCTCGGGGCACCCGCCGAGAACATGAAGCCCTCCGAGATCCGCGCCCGGTGGGGCCGGATCACCGGGTACGTCGCCGAGCATCCGGCCGGTACCGACGACACCGAGTACGCGATCTTCTCCGGGCTGCTCCTGGCGCGCCACGGCTCGGCGCTCACGGCGGCCCACGTGGAGACGGCCTGGCACCACTGGATCGCGGACCGGGACGAGGGGCCCTTCCGGGGCGCCGGCTTCAGCGAGCGGGGCACGCTGGAGAACCTGCGGAGAGGGCTCACGGCGCCCATCTCCGCCCAGCACCGGCACGCCTGGAGCGACGGACTCGCGATGCGCGCGGCCCCCTTCGGCGTCTTCGCGGCGGGCCGTCCCGCCGAGGCGGCCCGGCTGGTGGCGATCGACGGCTCGGTCAGTCACGAGGGCGAGGGCATCTACGGCGGCCAGGCGGTGGCGGCCGGGGTCGCGGCGGCGATGACCGGCGCTCCCGCCATCGCCGTCGTGGCCTGCGCCCTGGCCGTGATCCCGGACGACTCGTGGACGGCCAGGTCCCTGCGGCGCGCGGTCGCGGTGGCCCACCGGGGGGAACGCGCGGTCCGCTCGGCGGTGGTCGTCGGGGGCTACCCGTGGACGGACCTGGCGCCGGAGGCCGTCGCCCTCGCCTTCGGCGCGTACGCGGCGGCCGACGGCGACTTCACGGAGTCGGTGCTCACCGCGGTCAACATGGGCCGCGACGCCGACACCACCGCGGCGGTGGCCGGAGCGCTGGCCGGTGCCACGCGGGGCGCCGGCTCCATCCCGGAGGCCTGGGCGGCGGCCATCGGACCCGCGCGGGGCAGCTGCCTCCCGTCGATGGCGGGCCATCACGTACTGGACGTGGCGGACCTGCTGACGCCGGACGACGACGACACCCGTCCGGCCGGGGTGCTCGCGGGCACCGGCCCCGCCCTCCAGGTCACCCGGCTCTCCCCCGACCGCGTGTTCACCGCCGCCGAGCCCGACGAGGTACGCCCATGACACCGGGCCTGGTAGGAGACGAACCCCGCGAGGGCGCGGCGTCCGAGGTCCCCCCGGCCACCGAGGCGCCGACCTTCACGGACGCTACGGCAACGGTACGGACGGCAGCACGGCCCGCCGCGTCACCGACGGAGGACACCGGCACGCGGACCGGCGCAGGACCGACGGAGGACACCGACGCAGGGACCGGCGCGGGACCGGCCGACGACACCGGCACGCGGACCGGCGCAGAACCGATGGAAGACACCGACGCAGGGACCGACGCAGGACCGGCCGACGACACCGGCACGCGGACCGGCGCAGAACCGACGGAAGACACCGACGCAGGGACCGACGCAGGACCGGCCGACGACACCGGCACGGGAGCGGCGGCGGGCCGGCGCGTGGTGGGCGCCGGTACGGGGACCCGGGGGCGACCACCGGTGACCGCCGTCCGCCGTGGCGTCCGGCCGCCGGGGCGGACGCGGCCGGCGAACCCCGGCACCCGGACCGGCGCGAGACCGCCGGACACCGCGCAGGCCGGAGACACCGACCAGCCGAGCGGGGACGCCGAACCCCGGACCGGTGTCAGGTCGACGCAGAACGGGCGGACGGACGCCGACGAGCGAGGAGGGCGGCCCGGCGTGGCCGTCGTGCCCCGTGCCGGTGTGTCCGTGCGGCGGATCGAGGGGCTGCTGCTGGGGCTGGCCGCGGGGGACGCGGCGGGCTGGCCGGCGGCCCGGCACCGGGCCGCGCGGATGCCCGAGTGGACGCGGCGCCTCACCCGGGAGCTGGACACGTTCGCGGAGCAGAACGCGACCACCACCCTGCCCGTCCCCATCGCCCTGAACCAGCCGCCCGAGCCCCTGCGGCTCGGCCCCTCGGACGACGCCGAGTGGGCGGCCTTCGCGGCCGAGGCCGTCCTGCGGGCCGGGGACGAGGGCGCCCTCGGCGACCTGAGCCGGGAACGCCGCATGCGCGCGGCGATCGACCTGGCGTGGAACGCCGTCGCCGGCGAGGTGGCCGCCGCGGCCGAACGCGCACCGGAGGTCGAGTCGGCCGTGCTGCCGCTGCGCGCCCGGATCTCGGTGCGGGCCGGTCTCGGCAACCTCGCCACCGGTCTGCGCCCGCCCGCCACCGGCCACGACAATCCGCACTACTTCGACGACGCCGCCTGCGTACGCGCCTGCGTCCTCGCCGTCGCCCACCCCGGCGACCCCCGACTCGCCGCGGAACTGGCCGAGTTCGACGCCCGCTACACCCAGGACGGCGACGGCGTGCACGGGGCCCGCGCCATGGCCGCCGCCCTCGCGCTGGCCCTGAGCGGCGCCCACGTCGACGCGTGCGTGACGGCCGCACTGGCCGAGCTGCCCGAGACGACCGAGATCGGCCGCAACGCCCGGCACGCGATCGCCCTCGCCCGCGCCGCGGACAGCACCTTCGGCCTCGTACCCCTGCTGGAGCACCAGATCGTCGACCACGTCTACAGCTACGGCATCGCCGCCGCGGAGACCGTCCCCGTCGCCCTGGCCCTCGCCCTCGTCGCACGGGGCCGGATCGCCGAAGCCGTGCCGGCCGCCGCGTGCCTGTCCCGGGTCGCCGACTCCGCCCCCGCCCTCGCCGGTGCCCTGACCGGCGCACTCGGCGGCGGCGACACGGTCCCCGCCGCCTGGCGCGAGGCCTGCCGGACCCTCTCCGGCTGCGCGTTGCCCCGTCTCACGGGCACCGACCTGGTGGAACTCGCCGGACTCCTGGCAGCCACGGAACTGAGCACACCAGGAGGATGATTCGGGCATGACGCCCACACCCATGGAAACCCTGGAAGAACGGATCACCGGGGCCCTCGTCGGAGCCGCCGTCGGCGACGCCCTCGGCGGTCCGGTCGAGGGGTATGCGCCCGAGCAGATCCTCGAACGGCACGGCGGCCGCGTGCACGGCGTCGTCGGCCCCTGGAACGGCGACGCCTGGCGCACCGCGCGCCCGATCGCCCCGTACCACAAGGGTGACGGACACGTCACCGACGACACCTTGATGACCCACGCCCTCGTGCGCGTGTACACCCGGGTCCGCGACCACCTCGACGCCTACGCGATCGCCGAGCACCTGGTCCCCGACCTCATGGGCACCCCGCGCTGGATCCCCGAGCTGGAGGCGGAGGCGCTGCCCCTGCAGCGGATCTTCCTCGCCGAGAAGTGGCTGGTGGCCCGGCTGCACTACGGGCACGTCGACCCCCGTGAGGCCGGCACCGGGAACATCGTCAACTGCGGTGCGGCGATGTACATGGCCCCGGTCGGCCTGGTCAACGCGGCGAACCCGGCCGCCGCGTACGCCGAGGCGGTCGACGTGGCCGGCGCGCACCAGTCGTCCTACGGCCGGGAGGCGGCGGGTGTCTTCGCGGCGGCCGTCGCCGCCGCGTGTGCCCCCGGCGCCACCCCCGCCTCCGTCGTCGAGGCCTGCCTGGCCCTGGCCAAGGACGGCACCCGGGCCGCGGTGGAGGCGGTCTGCGAGGTCGCCGCCCGGCATACGGACTTCGAGTCGGCGCTCCGGCCGCTGCGGGAGGCGGTGACCCCCTACGACACCGTCGGCCCCGACTACCGCGCCCCCTCGCTCGGCGCCCGCCGCCCCTCCCGGCTGCACGCGATCGAGGAACTCCCCGTCGCCCTCGGCATGTTGCTGGTCGCCGACGGGGACTTTCGCCACGCGGTGCTGGGCTCGGTCAACTACGGCCGGGACTGCGACTCCATCGCCACGATGGCCGGCGCCCTCGCCGGCGCCCTGGGTTCCGAGATCCCCCGCGACTGGTCCAAGACGGTCGCGGAGTCGAGCCGTCTCGACCTGGACGCGCCCGCGGCGGCGCTCGCCGAGGTCACCCGCGAGATCTTCGAGCGGGACGTACGGCGCCGGCGCGCCCACGAGGCCGCGTTCGCCGGGCTCATGGGGGCGCCGTGCTCCGGCTGACCTGGGTGCAGCCCGAGGACCTGCTCGGCCACGAACTGCGCCAGGCCGCCCAGGACGGCCGTGAGGCCGGGGCCGTCGCGGCACGCTGGCGGGCGGCGGGCGGCCCCGAGGCGCCCACCCGGGCGGGTGCCTCGCCGGCACCGGTCTCCCCGTACCTGCGGGTCCTGGCGGAGGACCTGCTCGACGAACTGGCCGATCTGCCCAGCGGGTTGGCGGACCGGGAACCCACCGGTCTCGCACTCATCAAGGACCGCTGCCCGGACTGGCCGGTACGCCGGGCGCGCGGTCCGGCCGGGACGGCGGGACCGGGCGCCCTGGAGGCCGCCTGGCTCGGCCGGGCCGTGGGCTGCCTCCTCGGCAAGCCCGTGGAGAAGCTCCCCCTGGAAGGCATCCGCGCGCTGGCCCGGGCGACCGGCAACTGGCCGCTGCACACCTGGTTCACGGCCCGCGGAGTCCCCGGGGAACTGGCGGCGGCGTACCCCTGGAACACGCGCTCGGCGCCGACCTCCCTCGCCGAGAACATCGACGGCATGCCGGAGGACGACGACCTCAACTACCCCTTGCTGAACGTGCTGTTGCTCCAGCGCTACGGCCGGGGCTTCGGGACCGCGGACGTGGCCCGCCTCTGGCTGGACGAACTCCCGGCGGGCCGCACGTTCACCGCGGAGCGCGTCGCCTACCGCAACCTCCTCTCCGGTGTGGAGCCGCCGCGCACCGCCCGCCACCGCAACCCGTTCCGCGAGTGGATCGGCGCCCTGATCCGCGCCGACGTCCACGGCTGGACCAACCCCGGCGACCCGGCCGCCGCCGCGGAGCAGGCCCACCGGGACGCCGTCCTCACCCACACGGCGAACGGCGTGTACGCGGCGATGTTCGCGGCGGCGACCCTCGCCGAGGCGGCCGGCGGAGGCGGCGACGTGCACGCCTGTGTCCGGGCGGGCCTCGCCGTCGTCCCGTCCGGCTCCCGGCTGGCCCGGGCGGTCCGCCACGCCGTCCGGCTCGCCCGTACGACAGCGGACTTCGATGTCGTCGTGGACGAGCTGCACGCCACCCACAGCGCCTACCACTGGGTGCACGCCGTCCCCAACACCGCCCTGCTCGCCGCCGCGCTCACCCACGCGGACGGCGACTTCTCGGGCTCCGTCTGCCGTGCGGTGTCCGGCGGCTGGGACACGGACTCCAACGGCGCGACGGCCGGCAGCGTGGCCGGTCTGCTCGCCGGGGACCCCGGAGCCCTGCCCGACCGGTGGACCGCTCCCCTGAAGAACCGACTGGCCACCTCGATCGCCGACTTCAACGGCGTCGGCTTCGACACCCTCGCCCAGCTCACCCACCGCCAGAGCCACCAGGAGGCCTGCCGCCCATGACCCACATCGCCGTGCTCGGCAGCACGAACATGGATCTCGTCGCCTACGTCGCACGGGCCCCGCAGCGCGGAGAGACCGTGACGGGAAGGGAGTTCCGCACCATCCCCGGCGGCAAGGGCGCCAACCAGGCGATCGCCGCGGCCCACGCGGGCGCCGACGTCTCGATGATCGGCGCGGTGGGCAACGACGCCTTCGGCACCGCGCTGCGGTCCACGCTCGAACACTCCGGCGTGGACACCGACCACCTGCGCACCACCGAGGGCCCCTCCGGCACCGCCCACATCGTGGTGGACGACGAGGGCGCCAACGCCATCGTCGTCATCCCGGGCGCGAACGGCACCGTCGACCACCTGGCCCCCGGCGACGAGGCCCTCATCGCCACCGCGGACGCCCTGCTGCTCCAGCTGGAGATCCCGCTGGCGGCCGTCGTCGCGGGCGCCGAGGCCGCCCGCGGCCACGGCGTCCGCACGGTGCTGACCCCCTCCCCCGTCCAGCCCCTGCCACCCGAACTCCTCGACCACATCGACCTGTTGATCGCCAACCAGCACGAAGCGGCGGCACTCGGCGGGATCTCCGAACCCCGGGAGGCGGCCAAGGCACTGCTCGCCCGGGTCCCGGCCGTGATCGTCACGCTGGGCGCGGGAGGCTGCCTGTACGTCGCCCGGGACTCGGACCCCATCAGCGTCCCGGTGCCGCGCGTGACCGCCGTGGACACCACCGGCGCGGGTGACACCTTCGTCGGCACCCTGGCCGTCGCGCTCGGCGAGGGCCGGCCGATGCGGTCGGCCCTCGCCTGGGCCTCGGCGGCCGCCGCCCTCTCCGTGCAGCGGGCGGGCGCCTCGTCCTCGATGCCCTTCCGCTCCGAGATCGACGCCCAGGCGTCGCGGCCCGCGTCATGAGCGCCCGTCCGGACCACCTCACCGGCACCGCGGCCGAACACGGAGCCGGCACGGCGGCCGAACACGGAGCCGGCACGGCGGTCGAGCACGGAGCCGGTACGGCGACGGAACACGGCCCGCTCACCGGCCTGCGCGTGCTCGACCTGGCGACCCTCTTCGCCGGACCGCTGGCCGCCACCATGCTCGGCGACTTCGGCGCCGAGGTGATCAAGGTGGAACATCCGGCCAAGCCCGACCCGTCCCGGGGCCACGGCCCCTCGAAGGACGGGATCGGCCTGTGGTGGAAGCTCCTCGGCCGCAACAAGCGCACGATCACACTCGACCTGTCGAGCCCGGGCGGCCGCGACACCCTGCTCCGCCTCGCCGCGACGGCCGACGTGGTCGTCGAGAACTTCCGCCCCGGCACGCTGGAGAAGTGGGGTCTCGGCTTCACGGAGCTGTCGGCGGTCAATCCGCGGCTGGTGCTCGCCCGTGTCACCGGCTTCGGCCAGTTCGGCCCGTACGCGCACCGGCCCGGTTTCGGCACACTGGCCGAGGCGATGAGCGGGTTCGCCGCGATCACCGGCGAACCGGGCGCCCCGCCCACCCTGCCGCCCTTCGGCCTCGCCGATTCGATCGCCGGCCTGGCGACGGCGTACGCGGTGATGACGGCGCTGACCGCCCGGGACCGCACGGGCGAGGGCCAGGTGGTCGACATGGCGATCATCGAGCCGATCCTCACCGTGGTCGGTCCGCAGCCCCTCTGGTACGACCAGCTCGGTCACGTACAGCCCCGTACCGGCAACCGCTCCGCCAACAACGCGCCCCGCAACACCTACCGGACGGCCGACGGCATGTGGGTCGCGGTGTCGACGTCGGCGCAGTCCGTCGCCGAGCGGCTGATGCGCCTGGTCGGCCGCCCGGAGCTGATCGACGAGCCGTGGTTCGCGACGGGCGCGGAGCGGGCCCGCAACGCGGACGTCCTGGACGAGGCCGTCGGCACCTGGATCGCCCGCCACACCCGCGAGGAGGTCCTGGAGGCCTTCGAGAAGGCCGAGGCTGCGGTGGCGCCCGTCCAGGACGTGCGGGACGTCATGGCCGACCCGCAGTACGCGGCGCTGGACACCCTCACCACCGTCGACGACCCCGAACTGGGCCCGCTGCGCATGCAGAACGTCCTCTTCCGGCTCTCCTCCACCCCCGGCGCGATCCGCTGGGCGGGCCGCCCGCACGGCGCGGACACGGAGGCGGTCCTGGCCGAACTCGGTCTCACCGAGCCCGAGATCGAGGGTCTGCGGTCGGAGGGCGCCCTGTGACCCCGGAGCCGCTCCTCACCTGGCTGTACGTACCCGGCGACCGCCCCGACGTGATGGTCAAGGCCCTCGCCTCCGGCGCGGACGTCGTCATCGTCGACCTGGAGGACGCGGTCGCCCCCGACCGCAAGGAGTACGCGCGCGGGGCCGCGGCGGACCTGCTGGCCGATGTCCACCCGGTCGCCGTCCACGTCCGCGTCAACGCCCTGGACGGGCCGCTGGCCGAGGACGACCTGAAGGTGCTCGCCCCACTGCCGGGCCTGTCCGGTCTGCGGCTCCCGAAGGTGACCTCGCCCCGCGACGTCGTGCGCGTGGCGGAGAGCGCCGTCCCCGCCGAGGGCGGCGCCCCGCGGCTGTACGCGCTCCTGGAGACGGCCCTCGGCGTGGAGCAGGCCTTCGCCATCGCCTCCTCGCACCACGCGCTGCGCGGGATCGCGCTCGGCGAGGCCGATCTGCGGGCGGACCTCGGCGTACGGGAGGACGCGGGCCTGGACTGGGCGCGTGCCCGTGTGGTCGTGGCCGCGCGGGCCGCCGGTCTGGCGCCGCCCACCCAGTCGATCTATCCGGACATCCGGGACCTGGACGGGCTGGCCGTGTCCTGCGCCCACGGCCATGCGCTGGGCTTCCTGGGGCGCGCGGCCATCCATCCCCGGCAGCTCCCCGTGATCGAGCGGGCGTATCTGCCCACGGCACAGGAGACCGAGTACGCCGAGGCCGTGCTCAAGGCCGCCGCCGCCCACCCGGGCGCCCAGGCCCTGCCCGACGGCCGCTTCGTGGACGCGGCGGTGGTGGCGGGCGCCCGGCGCACCCTGTCCCTGGCCCGCCGCCGCGGATGAGGCATCCGTGCCCACGGCCACCCGCACACGGGCGGAGGGCGCCGGATCCGTGATCCGGCGCCCTCCGTCATGCAGGGGTGTGTCAGCCCTTCTTGGCCGAACCCGCCTCGTCCTTCTTCGCTGCGGCGGAGTCGTCGGGAGCGGCGGAGTCGTCGGGGGCGGCGGAGTCGTCGGTCCCCGTGTCGGCGGCGGCCTCGGCCCCGGCCGGCTCCGCGGATTCGGCGTCGGGCTCCGCGCCGGGCTTCTCCCCGTCCGCCGCGCCGGGCTTCTTGCCGAGGTCCACGGCGTCACCGTCGGCCTTGCCGTCGGCCTTGGTGTCGTCCGCCGGGCCGTCGGCGTCACCGTCGGTCCCTGCCGAGGGTTCCGTGCCGGCTCCCGGCTCGACGACCTCCTCGCGTCCCGGCCGCATCCGCGCCGAGAGGACGATGTAGACCACGGCGAGGACGAAGACCACCATCGCGGTCCAGTCGTTCAGGCGCAGGCCCAGGAAGTGGTGGGCGTCGTCGACGCGCATGTACTCGATCCAGCCGCGGCCCACGCAGTACGCGGCGACGTACAGCGCGAACGCCCGGCCGTGCCCCAGCTTGAAGCGGCGGTCCGCCCAGATGACGAGGAAACCGACGCCGACGCACCACAGCGACTCGTACAGGAACGTCGGGTGGTAGTAGCCCGGCACCCGCCCGTCCGTCGAGGACGTGATGTGCAGCGCCCAGGGGACGGAGGTCTCCCGGCCGTAGAGCTCCTGGTTGAACCAGTTGCCCCAGCGGCCGATGGCCTGGGCGAAGACGATGCCGGGCGCGAGGGCGTCGGCCCACGCGGGCAGCGGGATCCCGCGGCGGCGGCAACCGATCCACGCACCTACGGCGCCGAGTGCGATCGCGCCCCAGATCCCGAGGCCGCCCTCCCAGATCTTGAAGGCGTCCACCCAGTCGCGGCCCTCGCTGAAGTACAGCTCGTAGTCCGTGATCACGTGGTAGAGCCGTCCGCCGACGAGGCCGAACGGCACGGCCCAGACCGCGATGTCGGCGACCGTGCCGGGACGCCCGCCGCGGGCGATCCAGCGCTTGTTGCCGAGCCAGACGGCCACGAAGACGCCGATGATGATGCAGAACGCGTAGCCGCGCAGCGGAATGGGGCCGAGGTGCAGCACACCGCGTGACGGGCTGGGAATGTAGGCAAGTTCCATGGCAGGGTCGACGCTACCGTGCCGGACGCGGCCCACGGCGGGCAGCCCGGCTACGGGTCCATAACGGGGAGTGCCCCCGGCCTGCGGGAGACCGGGGGCACGTGCCTGCCGGGGGGCTTCGCGGGCGGTTCAGCCCTTGTTCTCGGCCTGCACCAGCTGCTTCAGCTTGGCCGGGGTCATCGTCCGGTCCGCGTAGATGTTCTTGCCGCCGAGCAGCACCGTCGGCGTGCCGCCGAAGTGACCGGCCTGGAAGGCCTGGTTCGACTTCACGACCCAGCTGTTGTGCGTGCCGTCCTTCACGCACGTGCGGAACGCCGGGGTGTCCAGCCCGTCGACCTTCCCCGCCAGCTCGATGAGCTTGCCGGTGTCGGCGAAGGCGTCGTCGGTCTCCTGGGGCTGGTTGTCGTACAGCACGTCGTGGTACTCGGTGAACTTCCCGGCGTCCTGGGCGCAGGCGGCGGCGTTGGCCGCCTGGCGGGAGCCGCTGCCGCCCATGTTCCCGTCGATGAGGGTGGCGAGGTGGTAGTCGACCTTCAGCTGACCGGCGGCCACCAGTTCGTGGATGGTCGGGCGGTAGACCGTCTCGAAAGACTTGCACGCGGGGCAGCGGAAGTCCTCGTAGACCGTGAGGGCCGACTTGGCGCCGTCCTGGCCGACGGGGATCGCGAGACCGTCCTTGCCCTGCGCCCCGGAGGGCGACACGACGGGGCCCGCCGCGTCGCTCTTGTCGTCCTTGCCCGCGCCGGCGGCGAGGACGCCCACCACCGCGGCGAGACCAAGGACGCAGACCACCGACGCCCCCACGATCAGCGCGCGGCGGCGCTTCTCCGCGGACTTCTGCTTCTCTCGCTCGACCGCCAGCCGCTCGCGGGCGCTGCGCTTTCCGTCACGGTTCTTCTCGCTCACATCCGGCAGAACGAACCGGGGAGGCGCAGCGCGCCTCCCCGGCCCGAGGTCCACCCGTTCGAGTGAGTGGATTGTCCTTTACGTGCGGGTATCCGGCCGCGCGTCCGGGCACGGGCGCCCGGGGCCGGATGCCCCGCGCGCCCGCACGGACGAGGTCAGGCCGTGCCGCGCACGCCCTTCGCCAGGTCGCTCGCGAGGGCGCGCACGGCGTCCAGTCCGGCCGCCTCGTCCGGCGCGTCGAGCATGCGCTTCACGAAGGCGGAGCCGACGATCACCCCGTCGGCGAAGCCGGCCACCTCGGCGGCCTGCGCGGCGTTGGAGACTCCGAGGCCGACACAGACGGGCAGCTCGGTGGTGGCCTTGGTGCGCCGCACCAGGTCCTGCGCCTGGGCGCCCACCGACTCGCGGGTGCCGGTGACGCCCATCAGCGAGGCGGCGTACACGAATCCGGAGCCCGCCGCGGTGATCTCGGCGAGGCGGGTGTCCTTGCTGCTGGGGGCGACGACGAAGACGGTCGCGAGGCCGTGCTTCTCGGCGTGCTCCCTCCACAGCGCCGACTCCTGCACCGGCAGGTCGGGCAGGATGCACCCGGCGCCGCCGGCCTCGGCGAGTTCGGCGGTGAAGCGCTCGACGCCGTAGCGGTCGATGGGGTTCCAGTACGTCATCACCAGCACCGGCTTCCCGGTGGCCGCGTACGCCTCGCGGACCGTGCGCATCACGTCCGCGATCCTCACGCCGCCGCGCAGGGCGATGTCGTCGGCGGTCTGGATGACGGGCCCGTCCAGGACGGGGTCGCTGTGCGGCAGCCCCACCTCGACGACGTCGGCGCCGCCGTCGAAGGCGGCCTTCACGGCCTCGATGCCGCCGTCCACGGTCGGGAAGCCGGCCGGGAGGTAGGCGATGAGCGCGGACCGGCCCTCGGCCCGGGCACCGGCGAGCGTGTCGCTCAGCAGCTGGATGTTGCCGCTCACTTGGCATCCCCCTCGATCTCGGCGCCGTCGCCGGCCTCGTCCGCCTCGACGACGGCATCCGTGTCGTACAGGCCGAAGTAGCGGGCGGCCGTGTCCATGTCCTTGTCGCCGCGCCCCGACAGGTTGACGACGATCAGTCCGTCCCTGCCCAGCTCCCTGCCGACCTCCAGGGCGCCGGCCAGCGCGTGCGCGCTCTCGATGGCCGGGATGATGCCCTCGGTGCGGGAGAGCAGCCGCAGTGCCTGCATCGCCGCGTCGTCGGTGACCGCGCGGTACTCGCCGCGGCCGCTGTCCTTGAGGTAGCTGTGCTCCGGGCCGATGCCGGGGTAGTCGAGTCCCGCCGAGATGGAGTACGGCTCGGTGATCTGCCCCTCCTCGTCCTGCAGCACGTAGGACCGCGAGCCGTGCAGGATGCCCGGCTCGCCGGCGGTCAGCGTGGCCGCGTGCTCGCCGGTCCCGATGCCGTGCCCGGCGGGCTCGCAGCCGATGAGGCGGACGTCCGCGTCCGGGATGAAGGCGTGGAAGAGCCCGATGGCGTTGGAACCGCCGCCGACGCAGGCGATGGCCGCGTCGGGGAGCCGTCCGGCGCGCTCCAGGATCTGCCGGCGCGCCTCGACGCCGATCACCCGGTGGAAGTCGCGCACCATCGCCGGGAACGGGTGGGGGCCCGCCACGGTGCCGAAGAGGTAGTGCGTGCGGTCGACGTTGGCGACCCAGTCGCGGAACGCCTCGTTGATGGCGTCCTTCAGGGTGCGGCTGCCGGACTTCACGGCGATGACCTCGGCGCCGAGCATGCGCATCCGGGCCACGTTCAGCGCCTGGCGCCGGGTGTCGATCTCGCCCATGTAGATGGTGCATTCGAGGCCGAAGAGCGCGCAGGCGGTGGCGGTGGCGACGCCGTGCTGGCCCGCGCCGGTCTCGGCGATCACCCGGGTCTTGCCCATGCGCTTGGTGAGCAGGGCCTGGCCGAGCACGTTGTTGATCTTGTGCGAGCCGGTGTGGTTCAGGTCCTCGCGCTTGAGGAACACCCGGGCGCCGCCGGCCTGTTCGGCGAAGCGCGGCACCTCGGTGAGGGAGCTCGGGCGCCCCGTGTAGTGGACGAGCAGGTCGTCCAGCTGACGGGCGAACTCGGGGTCGGCCTTGGCCTTGTCGTACTCGACGGCGACCTCGTCCACGGCGGCGACCAGCGCCTCCGGGATGAACTTGCCGCCGAACGCGCCGAAGTAGCCCTCGGCGCTGGGGACCTGACCGTCGGGGTCGGGAATGAAGAACTCGCTGGGCATGCGGTTACCTCGCAGGGGCGTCTGCCCCGGTTGGGGTCGGACTGGGATCACGTTCGTCCACGGACGCGCACAACGCGCCGCGGGCGCCGGACCCGGCGGCCCGTCCCCGTCGCCGCGGCCACGGGGCGGCGGTGGAGGGACCGGTCAGACCGCCGGGAGGGCGGTCCGGGCCGGGGTCGGCGTCGGCGCATGCACGCGCCGACGCCATCGCATGCCGTTGACCTGCCCCGGTTCGTCCCCGATGACGTAACGGACCCGGCGGCCGTGCACACGGCGGGCGGGTGCCCGGCAGCCGCGCGGACGGCAGCCGCGGGCCAGTCGGGCGTAGGGGTCCCGGGCCGCCGGGGCGGCGGGGAGCGGGGCGGCCGATCGCAGGCACCCGTCGGCACCGGGCGAGCGCAGGCTCACCCGGTGGCGGGAGACGATCGGCTCGGTCACGGGTGCGTCAGCCCCGTCCGTGCCGCAGGGCGGGATGGGCGCCGGCCGCGACGAGGTCGGAGACGGCGGCCTTCGGGTCGCGGCCGGTGACCAGGGACTCGCCCACCAGGACGGCGTCGGCGCCGGCGTTGGCGTACGCGATCAGGTCGTGCGGTCCGCGGACCCCCGACTCGGCGATCTTGACGAGGTAGTCCGGGATCTCGGGGGCGACCCGCTCGAAGGTGGTGCGGTCCACCTTCAGCGTCTTCAGGTTGCGCGCGTTGACGCCGATGACCTTCGCTCCGGCGTCCACCGCCCGCTCGGCCTCGTCCTCGTCGTGCACCTCGACGAGCGGGGTGAGCCCGATGGACTCGGCGCGCTCGATGAGGGACTCCAGGGCGGCCTGGTCGAGGGCGGCCACGATCAGCAGGGCGAGGTCGGCGCCGTACGCCCGGGCCTCCCACAGCTGGTACGACGTGACGATGAAGTCCTTGCGCAGCACCGGGATGTCGACCTTGGCGCGGACTGCCTCCAGGTCGGCGAGCGAACCGCCGAAGCGGCGCTGCTCGGTCAGTACGGAGATGACGGCCGCACCGCCCGCCTCGTAATCGGCGGCGAGGGCGGCCGGGTCGGCGATCGCGGCCAGCGCGCCCTTGGAGGGGCTGGAGCGCTTGACCTCGCAGATGACCTTGACGCCGTCACCGCGCAGGGCGGCGACCCCGTCCTTGGCCGCGGGAGCCTTGGCGGCGCGCTCCTTGAGCTCGTCGAGGCTGACGCGCGCCTGCCGCTCCGCGAGGTCGGCACGGACTCCGTCGATGATCTCGTCGAGCACACTCACGCGAGCGGCCCCCTTCCCAGCGGTGGACGGTTGAAGCGGTCGAGCGGTCGACCCGGGTTCGCCGTACCTGACGGTTCAGACGGGTCACTGCGATGGTATCCGGAGGAAGGCGAAGGCCTCGCATCCGGTTGACGCCGGTCCCACTACCTGGACATTTGCCACATGATCAAGGGTGCAGCCAGCCACCGAACGGCAGGTTCCGGACAACGGTGAAGACCAGCAGCAACACGCCGGCGCCCCACAGCTGCGCGGTCCCCAGGTCGATCCGCACCGGCCGGCCGCGGGCCGACCGGACCGCCCAGACGGCCCACACCACCGCGAACACCAGGTATCCCACGACGGCGAGCGCGTTGTCCGTGAGCGCCGTCGCGACGTCCCCGTGCACGAACGCGTGCGCGCTGCGCAGTCCGCCGCAGCCGGGGCAGTAGAGCCCGGTGTAGCGCAGCAGCGGGCAGACGGGGTAGTGCCCGGGCTCGTTGGGGTCGACGGCTCCGACGTAGGCGAAGGCGCCGACGACGACCGCGAGGACGCCCGCGGGCACCGCCAGTCGCCGCACCGCCCCGGCGACCGGGCCGGGGGTGGCGGCTCCGGGCGGAGTCACGCTCTGGGATTCGGCGTTCACCCCACGCATTCTGCCCCGCGCGCGCCGCGCGCGCCCGTCACACGTGGGACAGCCGGTGCTCGCGGGGCGGCGGCACTCGGAGCGTCCGGAACGGTCCGGGACGTCCCTGGACACGCAGAAGCGGCCCCCGAGGGCTCCGGGGGCCGCTTTCCGACGTCTTCAGGTTGCCGCGGCCGGGTTCGCCGCGGCGGGCATCAGCTCTCCGCGCCCGCGACCTGGGGCGCCGTGTGCGGCCTCTGCACGTGCGCCTCCTTCGGCTGGCCCAGGCCCATCGCCCGCATGACCATGCCGACGACACCACCGAGGACGACGATGACCATGCCGGCCCAGAAGCCCAGCGGGTTGGCCAGCACCATGAAGGCACCGGAGACGCAGAAACCGATGAAGGCGATGATGACACCGGTCCAGGCGGCCGGGGTGTGACCGTGGCTGCTGCCCGCCATGACTTGCTCCTCGTTGCTGTGTGCGTGTGTGAGTCGGACGCTCGCCGTCCATTGTCCCGTATGCGCGCGTCTGCCTTGAGCGCGGGGTGTCTCCTCTTCGGCCGGGCGGACCGGGTCGGGACGGACGTCCCGGGCCGAAGGTCCCGCCGACCGGGGCCCGCAAGGGGCCGGGGTCCTCCAGGGAGTGTTGCCTGGATCACACCCCTCAGGTGCCCGTCGGGTCCTCTCCGCGGTCCAGGGCCTTCCACAGGTCCTCCGGCCGGTCGGGGTCCACGGGCTTGGCCTTGCGCGGCCGGGGCGTGCCGTCCCGTTCGTAGCGGCCGGACATGGCCGGCCACAGCCGTCCGTAGCGCAGCGCGAGCAGCCCCGCGAGGAGGATGAGTGCTCCGCCGACGGCCGCGACGTAGGGCCAGGCGGTGTGGCTGAGCGCGTCCACCGTGGCGGACGTGTCACCGGAGGCCTCGGCCGCCTTCTCGTCGAGCGCGGAGCTGTCGTTCGCGCCCAGCAGCGCCGCGGCGACGGTGCCCGCGCCCGACAGCGCGAGCAGCACGGACACCAGGAGCCGCCCGGACCGGCGTACGGCGAAGACCGCGACGAGCGCGGCGAGGCCCACGACGGCGAGAGCGGCCGGCACCCCCGTGACGTCGCTGCCGCTGGCGGTCAGCGGGAACTCGCCGCCGGCCACCGAGGCGGTGCCCTCCGACCAGTTCCGCCGGGTGGACAGCAGCGTCACGGCCGCGCCGAGCGCGCCGCAGAACAGGGCTGTGGCGAGGCTGCGGCGGCCGGACCCGGTGGGTCCTGCGGCGGCTTCGGATCGGGGGCGAGGTACAGCAGTCACGTACTCCACTATCGCCTGAACCCCGGGCGAACCGTCACCCGGGGTTCACGTGAGACGCGTCCTATTTCCCGAGCCGGTTCGCCGTGTGCACCGCGCGGAGGACCGCCGCGGCCTTGTTGCGGCACTCGTCGTCCTCCGCGACCGGGTCGGAGTCCGCCACCACGCCGGCACCGGCCTGCACGTACGCCGTGCCGTCCCGCAGCAGCGCGGTGCGGATGGCGATGGCCGTGTCGGAGTCGCCGGCGAAGTCGAGATAGCCGACGCAGCCGCCGTACAGCCCGCGCCGGGAGGGCTCCAGTTCGTCGATGATCTGCATGGCGCGCGGCTTGGGCGCGCCGGAGAGGGTGCCCGCCGGGAAGCAGGCGGTCAGCACGTCGAAGGCCGTACGCCCCGGCGCGACCCGGCCCGTGACCGTCGAGACGATGTGCATGACGTGCGAGTACCGCTCGATGGACATGAAGTCGACGACCTCCACCGAGCCGGGCTCGCAGACCCTGCCCAGGTCGTTCCTGCCGAGGTCGACGAGCATCAGGTGCTCGGCGCGCTCCTTGGGGTCGGCGATCAGCTCGTCGGCGAGTGCCTGGTCCTCCTGGACGGTGGCGCCGCGGGGCCGGGTGCCGGCGATCGGGTGGACCATCGCCTGCCCGTCCTCGACCTTGACCAGGGCCTCGGGCGAGGAGCCCACGACGTCGAAGCCGTCGAAGCGGAATAGGTACATGTACGGCGAGGGGTTCGTCGCCCGCAGGACGCGGTAGACGTCGAGCGCGCTCGCCGTGCACGGGGTCTCGAAGCGCTGCGACGGGACGACCTGGAAGGCCTCGCCGGCCCGGATGCGCTCCTTGATGTCCTCGACGGCGTCCTGGTAGTCCGGGCCGCCCCACAGCGCGGTGTACTCGGGCAGCTCGGACGGCGGGAGCGCGGCCGGGGGCTGGGACACCGCGCGGGAGAGGTCGGCCTCCATCGCGTCGAGGCGGGCGACGGCGTCCGCGTACGCCTCGTCGACCCCCGTGTCGAGGTCGTTGTGGTTGATCGCGTTGGCGATCAACTGGACCGTGCCGTCCCAGTGGTCGAGGACGGCGAGGTCACTGGTGAGCAGCATGGTCAGCTCGGGGAGCCGCAGGTCGTCCCGCTCGCCGGGGCCGATCCACTCCAGGCGGCGCACGATGTCGTAGCCGAGGTAGCCGACCATGCCGCCGGTGAACGGGGGCAGGTCTCCGGCGTGCGGCGTGTGCAGGGCCTCGATCGTGGCGCGCAGGGCGACCAGCGGATCACCCCCGACGGGCACGCCGACGGGGGGCGTACCGAGCCAGTGGGCCTGTCCGTCGCGTTCGGTCAGCGTCGCGTGGCTGCGGACGCCCACGAAGGAGTAGCGGGACCAGGACCGGCCGTTCTCGGCCGATTCCAGCAGGAAGGTGCCGGTGCGCTCGGCGGCCAGCTTGCGGTAGAGGGCGACGGGCGTGTCGCCGTCCGCGAGGAGCTTGCGGCTGACCGGGATCACCCGGCGGTCGGTGGCCAGCTTGCGGAACGTCTCGAGGTCCATGGCGGCTGACCCTACTGACCGGCGGCCGGTGTGCCGGACACGGCGTCCGCGAGCAGGACGTCGGCGTCGAAGCAGGTGCGGGCGCCGGTGTGGCAGGCCGCGCCGGTCTGGTCGACCTTGACCAGGACGGTGTCGGCGTCGCAGTCGAGCGCCACGGACTTCACCTGCTGGACGTGTCCCGAGGTGTCGCCCTTGACCCAGTACTCCTGGCGGCTGCGCGACCAGTAGGTGCAGCGGCCCGTGGTGAGCGTGCGATGCAGCGCCTCGTCGTCCATCCAGCCGAGCATCAGCACCTCACCGGTGTCGTACTGCTGGGCGATGGCGGGGACGAGCCCGTCGGCGCTGCGCCGGAGGCGTGCGGCGATCGCGGGGTCGAGGCTGCTGGGAGGGGGCGTGCTGGTCATGCCGACCATTGTGCCGCCCCGGCCGGGCGCACCCGGAGGACGTCCACTGGGCGGACCGCGCGGCGCCGGGGCCGTATCTCCACTGGGCGGACCGGTGCCACGGTCGTAGGCTGGCTCACATGTCGACCCATGCGAAGCGTGAACGACTTCTCCTCGCCGACCTGTTGGAGGCCGAGGGACCGGACGCCCCCACCCTGTGCGGGGACTGGACCACCCGCGATCTCGCCGCGCACGTCGTGGTGCGCGAGCGCCGCGCCGACGCCGCGGGCGGGATCCTGATCAAGCAGCTCATGCCCCGGCTGGAACGGGTCCAGGCGGAGTTCGCCGAGAGGCCGTACGAGGAGCTGATCCGGCTCATCCGTACGGGGCCCCCGAAGTTCTCGCCGTTCTCGGTGAAGCAGATCGACGAGGCGTCGAACACGATCGAGTTCTACGTCCACACCGAGGACGTGCGCCGGGCCCGGCCCGGCTGGACGCCCCGGCCTCTGGACACCGTCTTCCAGGACGCGCTGTGGTCGCGGCTGGACCGTACGGCGCGGCTGGTGGGCCGCGGCGCGCCGACCGGCCTGGTGCTGCGCCGCCCGAACGGCCAGACGGCGGTCGCCCGCAAGGGCACGCCGGTGGTGACGGTGACCGGCGAGCCCTCCGAGCTGCTCCTCTTCACCTACGGACGCCAGAACGTGGCGGACGTGGAGCTGGAGGGCGACAAGGACGCGATCGTCCGGCTGAACGAGGCCAAGCAGCTGGGCCTCTGACCTCCCCCTGGTGCCCCGCGCGCCCCGGGTCCGTGCCGCTGCCGCCTACCGGGGCAGTTCGGCGCGGCGCAGGGGCGGCGAGCACAGGGCGACGACGCCGCCGAGGCCGCAGACCGCGGCGCTGACGACGAAGACGGGGCCCGTGCCCCACAGTCCGATGGCGGCGGCGGACACCGGCATGCTCAGCGGGGCGAAGCCGAGGCTGACGAGGCCGGCGACCGCGCTGACCCGGCCGAGGTAGGCGGGGTCCGTCTCGGTCTGCAGCAGGGCGCCGCACAGCGCGCCGCTCAGCCCGGCGAGGAGTCCGACGAGCAGGGCCACGCCCACGGCGACCGCCACGCCGGGGACGTACGCGAGGGAGCCGATCGCCACGCACCCCAGCAGGATCGCGACGGACATGACGCGCCCCGCGTGGGGCAGGCGTCCGCGCGCGGTCAGCAGCAGGGAGACGAGGCCCGCGCCGGTGCCGAAGCCGGCGAGCACCCAGCCCATGCCGGAGGCGCCCCAGCCGCGCTGGTCGGCCAGCAGGGCGAGTCCGACGTTGAGCGGGCCGACGAACCCGAGGTCGCCGAGGGCGATGGCGACGATCAGCGGGGCCAGCACCGGGTGGCGCCGGATGTAGCGGAGACCGTCGCGCAGGTCCCGCCAGGCGGTCCGGGACGCCTCTCCGGCGGTCTTTCCGTCCACCCCCTCGGACGCACCGGACGCATCCGCCCCGTCGGACGCGGCGGCACCCTCGGACGCGTCGACCGGGAGAGCCCTCATGCGGACCGACACGAGCAGCGGCACCGACACGGCGATCAGCAGGCCGGCGAGACCGAACGCGGCCGCGGCGCCGCCGACGGCCACACCGAGCCCGCCGAGCGGGGCACCGACGACGTTGGCGAAGCGGATCGCCAGGCCGCGCATGCCCTGCACGCGGGCGAGCTGGCCGCGGGTGGTCACGCGGGCCGGAAGTGCGCCGACGGCCGGCATGAAGACGGCGTCGACGGTGCCGAAGACCAGCGCGAGCAGCGCCAGCAGCCACAGACCGGGCTCGGACGCGAACAGCAGCGCGGCCACCGCGAGGACGGCCGCACAGCGCACGGCGTCGCTGCCGATGACGACCTTCCGCGGCCCGAACCGGTCGGCGACGACTCCCCCGCCGAGCATCAGCAGGGCCCTGGGCACGGCGCTGACCGCCATCACGAGCCCGGCCTGGGAGGGCGTGCCCGCGCGGACGGCGGCCCAGGACAGGGCGATGTAGTACACCTTGTCGCCCACCATCGAGGCGGTGTAGGCCGCGAGCCAGCGCAGGACGTTGCCGTCGCGGTGGGCGGGCCGGCCCGCGGTGGCGGGCGGGGCGGCGTGAGCGGTGCCGACGGTCATGGGCGGCGTCCTCTCAGGCCCGGAACGGGAAGCCGAGCACGTACAGCGCCACGTTCTCGCGCCCCTCCGTGTCACCGGCCGCCTCGGCGGCGCGGCCCCGCTGCTCGTACGACTTCAGCACGCCGAGCAGCTCGCTCGTCAGCGCGGACAGCTCACCGGCCGTCAGCCGCATCAGCGCCTCGGAGTCGGCGGACGCGTCGCGCCACTCGACGTCCCAGGCGGCGCGCTCGTCGAGGTGGCGCCGGTAGGCCTCGGTGCGCTGCTCGTGGAAGAGGCGGGTGGCCGCCTGGTGGGCGGCGGCCTTCTCCGGTGCGTCGCGGAAGTCCTCCTCGCGGATGTTCACGCCGTCCGACGCGGGCCGCCACCAGCGTTCACGGCCGTCCTTGCGCTGCGGCTCGGCCTCCTCGATCAGGCCGTGGTCGGCGAGCTTGCGCAGGTGGTAGCTGACCAGCGAGACCGCCTCGTCCGCCTGCTCGGCCAACTGCGAGGCGGTCGCGGTGCGCGCCATGACCAGCGCCCGGTACAGCTGTGAACGGAGCGGGTGGGCAAGCGCTTTGAGCGTGCCCAGGTCCGTGATGCGGCGCTGCTGATCGTCGGCCATGACCGCACGATAAGTTACGAAGGAAAAGTTGCGCAATTACTACTGCGCAACTTTCCTTTCGTTCCTCGGCTCCTGCCGGACCGGCCCCTCCGGGCCGCCGCTCCCGGCGCGGCCGGTCCGGCAGGGGTCGAGCAGGGTGCGGGCGGCCAGGGCGAGCGACAGCTCGACCACGTCCGACGGACGGGTCAGCGAGCGTCCCGTCAACTGCTCGCAGCGGCGGAGCCGGTTCAGGACGGTGTTGCGGTGGCAGTAGAGCCGGGCGGCGGACCGCTGGGCGGAGCCGTCGCAGGCCAGCCAGGCCGTGAGGGTGTCCAGCAGGATGTCGCGGTCGGAGGGGTCCAGGCGCAGCAGGGGACCGAGGACCCGCTCGGCGAGCGCCGCGCCGAGGGCGGGCGCGGAGACGACCAGGGCGGCGGGGAGGTTCTCCTCCAGCACGACCGTCCCCCCGGCCCGCGGGCAGGCGCGCAACGCCGTGTCGGCGAGCCGCCGGGCGTCCCCGACCGAGGCCAGGCCGTCGACCACCGGGCTCACCCCGATCCGCGTGCCGGGCGGCGCGGTCAGCAGGCCCGCGATGTCGGCGGCGTCCTCGGCCAGGCCGTGGGCGCGGGCGCGTTCCCGGCCCCCGCCCCCCTCGCCCGCGCCGTCCGCCGCGTCACCGTCCGCCCGGTCGTGCTCGGCATCGCCCCCGGTACGCGAGCCGCCGCGGGGCAGGTGCTCGCCCTCGGCCGGCAGGTGGCCGCGCAGGGGACGCACCTCCCCGTCGGCGCGGCCGTCCCCGCGCTCGCCGCCGGGGAACGGGTGACCGTCGCCGTGCGGGTGACCGCCGAGCAGGACGATGCCGTAGTCGCCGCCCGACTCCCGGTACCACTGCACGCGCAGGCCCGGGAGATCCACCGGGGCCCGGCCGTTCACCAGCGCCGGGCCCGGCGGGAGCTGGGCGAGGACGACCGCGTACCGCCCACGCTCCGGGAGTCCGAGCGCGGTGGCCGTCGCCGGCAGGTCGGCGATGCGCGCGGTGCCGTCGAGCAGCGCGGCGGTCATCAGCCGGAGCCGGTTCTCCCTGCGCCAGGTCAGCTCGCGCTCGGTCTGCCGGTAGGCGTCGGTGACGATCGCGCAGTGCTCGTCGACGAAGTTCCACACGTCGGCGGCCACGTGCACGAGAAGGCGTACGTCCGAGGGGTGGCGGCGCGTGGTCTCGTCGACGAGGCCCTGCCACACCATGCCGCCGCCCAGCCGGAACGCCCGCAGCAGGGCGTCCAGCGGAAGACCTCGCTCGGCGCGCGTCCGGCCGATCCCCCAGGAGCAGCGGCGGGCGGCCTCGCGCAGTTCGCCGGGCCGCAGCAGGGAGCCCACGTTGAGCCGCAGCGAGCGCTGCACCTCCTCGCGCACGCCGTCGACGTCCGTCTGCATGGCGGCGCGGTACGCCGGCTCGCGCTCGCGCAGGACCGCCATCAGACGCTCGGTGAGCTCGGGAAGTCCCGCCAGCAGGACCCGGGCCGACCGGTGCAGCACGGAGAGCGCCTCCGCGTCGACGGCCGAGCGGGTGGCGGGTACGGGTGGCCGCGGACCGGACACGGTCCGGACGTGGTCCTGTACGAGGTGCTGCATCGCTGTCCTCCACCGGAATCGGCTCGGACCGGCCGGGCACGGTGCGCCGCCGCACGGCACGCCGGTCCCGCCGGACCTTCCTGAGCCCGCAGGATGACATACCGCCCGGTCGGTACCTAGGGGTGTGCGACGGTCTTCTCCGCTCGGTCCACCAGTCGGGACAGCTCCACACGGGAACGGACCCCCAGAGCTGCGAAGACGTTCCGCAGGTGGTGGTCCACTGTGCGCGGGCTCACGGACAGCCGCAGGGCCACCTCCCGGTTGGTGGCGCCCTCCGCGACGCAGCGGGCGATCCGCAGCTGCTGCGGCGTGAGGAGCGCCAGGAGCCCCGGCGACTCCTGGGCTCCGGCCTCGCCGGTGGCCCGCAGTTCCGCCCGTGCCTGCGCGGCCCAGCCCAGGGCGCCGCCGCGCTCGAAGGACACCAGGGCGTCGCGGAGCCGCCCCCGGGCCTCGCCCGGGCGGCGCCGCCGCCGCAGCCACGCACCGTAGAGCAGCAGGGTGCGACCGCGCTCGAAGTCACCGCCCGCCCGGTCGTGGGCGGCCAGCGCCGTGGCGAAGAAGGGTTCGCACTCCTCCGGCCCGGCCAGCAGCGCGTGGCAGCGGGCCAGCTGGGCCGGGGCCTGCGGGTCGGCACCCTGCGCGGCCCAGTGGGCGAACCCGGCCACCGCGGCACGGGCGGCCTCCGGTTCACCGGCCCGGGCCGACGCCTCCACGAAGCAGGGGATGGCCAGCATGCGCACGGCGAAGTGGCCGTGCCGGGGGCCGGGGCCCACCAGCGGGCCGAGGCGGGCGGCGGCCTCCGGGACCCTGCCCCGGCCGAGGTCGGCCCGCGCCCGGGCCCACTGCGCGAGCGTGGCGGCCTGCACCAGGCCGTGCGGCGCGGCCACGCGTTCGGCGGCGGCGGCGTGCTCGGCCACGGCGTCCGGGTCGCCCTCGACGGAGGCCGCCAGCGCCAGGATGGCGTGGTGGTGCGCCGCGCTGTTGTGCTGCCCGGTGCCGAGCGCGGCGCGCAGGCCCTCCTCCGCGTGGGCGCGGGCGCGGGCGTGCCGGCCGGCGCGCAGTTCGCCGTAGGCCAGGTGCTCCAGGGCCTGGGGCACGAGGATGTACGGCCCCCCGGCCCGGGCGACCGCCAGGGCGCGGGAGTTGAGCCGGCAGGCCGCGGCGAGGTCGCCGACGACGAGGGCGGCGACGCCGGTGCGCAACAGGCGTTCCGGGTCGTCGACGGTCTCGGCCGGTCCGCCGGCCATGTACTCCCGTAACCTCGCCCGGCCCGCGTGCAGGCGTCCGTGCATCACCTCGGACATTCCCGCGCGGAATCCGGCGAGGCGCCGGTCCGGGTCGCTGCGCGCCGAGGGGTGGTCCAGCGCCTCCAGGTAGGCCGCCGCGTCGCCCATCGCCCAGGCCGCCTCCATGGCGGCGAGACGCGCGGTGAGGGAGCCGGGAGGGTCGTGCGGGGCGAGCAACTCGGCGGCCAGCAGCAGGGTTTCGCGGGCGTCGGCCACGGGGCCGTCGCCCAGCGAGAGCCGGCCGCGGACGAGCTCGGCGGCGCCGCGCACGGCGTCCGGCAGGTCCTCGCGGCCGGCCGCCTCCAGCAACTCCCGCGCCCGGTCCGGGAGTCCGCCGAGCCGGGCGTGCTCCGCCGCGGCCGTGAGCCGGACGGCCCGGCGCCCCTCGTCCGCGGCGAGTTCCGCGGCCCGTGCGTACGCGGCCGCACGCTCCGGGTGCGTCGGACGCCGGTGCGGACCGGCGGCGGCACCCGCGGCGGCGGCCAGTTCGTCCCCGAGCTCAGGCGCGGGCCCCTCGACGGCGGAGGCCCGGTGGTACAGCACCGGCAACGCGTGCAGGCCCCCCGTCCGGGCCCCGGCAGGGGCCCCGCCCCTAGCCCCCGGGCCCCCGTCCCCCGAGCCCCCGTCCCCCGCGGCCGAGCCCGGCCGGGCAGCGTCCGGCACGGAACGCCGGCCCGCCGCCGGAGCACCGCAGGAACCACCGGAGCCCTCCTCACCCACGGCGGACGCGACCGAGCCCCCGCCGGACTCCACCGGCACCGCGTGCCGGTCCCCGGCGGGGGGTTCGCCCGGGCCGGGCGCCGGGACGCGTCCGTCCGCGGCATGCGCGTCGGCGAGGAGGCGGTGGGCGGCGCGGCGCCGGGCGCGGGGGGCCGCGGCGTAGACCGTGCGAGGGCGCAGCGGGTCAACGAAACGGAGGCGGCCCCCGGCCAGCCGGACGACCCCCGCGGCCTCGGCCGCCTCCACGGCACCGGCGTCCAGTCCCGCGGACTCGGCGGCCCGCAGCACCACCCCGGCATCGACACCGGCCGCCCCCGCGTCCCGCTCCTGCTCGGCCGCCGCCAGCAGCATCAACTGCCCTACGGCCGCGAGCAGTCCGTCCGGCTCGGCCGCGGCCCCGTCGACGGGCCGCCGCTCCTCCCCCGCACCGTGGGCGGCTTCCTCGCGCGGCTCGCGCCTCCCGCCCCGGGAAGCAGCACCGGAGAGGCTTCCTGACCTCGCATCAGGTCCGTTGTCCGGGAGCCCGCTTCGGGCCTCACCGGGGCCGGTGGCCGCCGAGGCCGCGCACCCGCACCCCCCGTCCCGCGCGCCACCGGTCGCGGTGCCGTATACGGCGGGATCCGTCACGGCGGGATCCCGGGGCGGGCCCGGCTGCCGCGCCGGGACCCCCGCCGCGGGAGCGTCGGCCGGCGTCCGGGCGGGCCCGGTCACCGGCCCGGGAGCGGGCAGCGACTCATGTCCGAGGCCTGGCCCCGGCTCCTCCGACGCCCCCAGAGCGGGCGGCTGTTCAGCACTCCGGCCGTATATCCGGAGTGGACTTCGCGCAGTCGTCATTCCGGTCACGTCCGTCACGTTACTTCCGCGTAACCGAACGCGGAAGTCCCGCCTTCGCTTGTCCCGTGCGCCCGCAGAACCCGTGTGACCAGCCCGGACATGCCCGTCGGGACGCCGGCCGCTGGGCACCGTCCCACCTCCGGCGCGACAAGCTTGTGCAGCCGCACAGCGCCGGGGACGCCTCACAGCCCGTCAAGCCGCCCCGGAGCGGCGCCGATCGGTGCCGGGCGCGGCCGGACACGCCGATGACGGCCGCGTGTCACACGGCCGTCATCGGTGCAACGGGTGGCGCCGACGGAATCAGGAGGTGTGCGGGCAGTTTCCGCGGTACTCGTCGATCGTGAGGGACGGCCTGGGCAGCGGGCAGAGGAACTGCTCGTAGCGGGTGTCATTGTCGATGAACCGCTTCAGCCAGGAAATGCTGTACTTCGCGATCGTCGTGTTGGAGCTGTTGGGCGTGAAGTGCGTGGCGCCGTTCAGCTCCAGGTACGCCTTGTCGAGCGAGCTGGGCAGGCTCGTGTAGAAGGGCTCCGAGTGGGTGGCCACGGGTGCGATCGTGTCGCCGTCGGCCCCGAAGATCAGGGTCGGCGTCTTGATCTCCGGCCAGGTCTTGTCGAGGTTCCAGCCGGTGAGCGGGATCGCCGCCTGGAGCGAGGGCCGTTCCTTGGCGGCCTCCAGCGTGCCTCCGCCGCCCATGGAGTGGCCCATGACGCCGAGCCGGCTGCTGTCGATCCGCGTACGGACGGTGCTGCGCGAGGTCAGGTAGTCGAGCGCGGCCAGCAGCTGGTCCCCGCGGCTGGCGGGCTGGTCCAGCGTCGTGTTGGTGTCGATGGTGAACACGACGAAACCCTGGGAGGCGAGCCGCGGTCCGAGCCAGGCGATGGACGACTGGTAGGCGGTGTAGCCCGGCGAGATGGCGATCGCACCGAAGGTGCCGTCGCTGGTCGAGGTCGGGTAGTAGATGGTGCCG
Source organism: Streptomyces sp. NPDC026417 (assembly GCF_055567695.1). Taxonomy (NCBI): domain Bacteria; kingdom Bacillati; phylum Actinomycetota; class Actinomycetes; order Kitasatosporales; family Streptomycetaceae; genus Streptomyces; species Streptomyces sp. NPDC026417. The sequence goes on along the minus strand of NZ_JBVHPY010000010.1, from coordinate 156,132 downwards.
CCGCCGAAGCCGGTGACGGAGAGGGACGAGACGGAGGTCTCGGAGACGGCGTAGGAGCCACGCAGGGCCTCGATGCTCGACTCGGTCGGCGCGGGACCGCGCTCGTAGGGGTTCGCGGCGGCCTCCGTCCCGGCGGCCTGCGCTCCGGTGGCCTGACCGGCGACGAGCCCGCCGACGGCGAGGAGGGCCGCGAGGCCGGACCGTACGAGGCGGGACTTGAGGCGGCTCGGCCGGGGACCGGCGGAAGCGGTGTCGACGGGTGCGGCGGTGGGGAGTTCGCTGCTCGGCTGCTGCACGACGGTGTGCATCCTCTCGGAAGGGGCGACGGACCCGGCCGCGGGTCGGCGTGCCGCCACGGCGTGGGGCGCCGGAAGGGAACGCCTCCGGCACGGCGGGGTCCGTCTCGGTTGGTTGCAGCGGCAACTGTCCCGGCCCGCCCGCGCCCGCACATCGGCAGAATCACCGGTCTCGCCCGGGACGCCGACGGCACCGCCACCCCGGACCGCCCGCTCCGGCCCCCCGCCGGGAGCGGCCGTCCGAGGACCGCACCCTGTCCACCTCCCGGCGCGGCGGGCTCCCGACGGCCGCCCCGCACCCCGCCCTTCGCCCGGCGCACATCCCACGACAACGGAGCCCCACCCCATGGCCCCGGGCCCACCGCCCAACGGCCGCCCCGCACCCCGCCCTTCGACCGGCGCACACCCCACGACAACCGAGCCCCACCCCATGGCCCCGGGCCCACCGCCCAACGGCCGCCCCGCACCCCGCCCTTCGCCCGGCGCACACCCCACGACAACCGAGCCCCACCCCATGGCCCGGGCCCACCGGCCGCACCCCGCTCCGCGCCAGGGCCGGCGCCCGCCCGACGGCAGCGTTCCGCCCCGACTCGCGGTCCCCAGGAGGATTCCTCATCCGCGCACGCGGAACGGCCCGCGTCCGGCAGCGGCGGGGCTGCCCGGACACGGGCCGTTCGGCCGAGTCGTGGGATGCGTCAGCGGATGGGGTGGCCCGCCTCCCGGAGGGCTCCCTTCACCTGACCGATCCGCAGATCGCCGAAGTGGAAGACGGACGCGGCCAGCACCGCGTCGGCCCCCGCGGCGACGGCGGGCGCGAAGTCGTCGAGCCGCCCCGCTCCCCCGCTGGCGATGAGCGGCACGCCGACGTGCTTGCGGACGGCCTCGATCATCTCGATGTCGTAGCCGTCCTTCGTGCCGTCCGCGTCCATCGAGTTGAGCAGGATCTCACCCGCGCCCAGCTCGGCGGCCCGGTGCGCCCACTCGACGGCGTCGATGCCGGTGCCCTTGCGGCCGCCGTGGGTGGTGACCTCGAAGGAGCCGGACTCGGTGCGACGCGCGTCCACCGACAGAACGAGCACCTGCCGGCCGAACCGCTCGGCGATCTCGCGGATGAGGTCGGGGCGGGCGATGGCGGCCGTGTTCACGCCCACCTTGTCCGCACCCGCCCGCAGCAGCTTGTCCACGTCCTCGGCGGTGCGCACGCCCCCACCCACCGTCAGCGGGATGAACACCTGCTCCGCCGTACGGCGCACGACGTCGTACGTGGTCTCGCGGTTGCCGGAGGACGCCGTGATGTCCAGGAAGGTCAGCTCGTCGGCGCCCTCGGCGTCGTAGACCTTGGCCATCTCGACGGGGTCGCCCGCGTCGCGCAGGTTCTGGAAGTTGACGCCCTTGACGACCCTGCCGCCGTCCACGTCCAGGCAGGGAATGACGCGTACGGCGAGGGTCATGCGCCGGCCCCCGAGCGGTACGCCTCCACCTCGACCTCGACCACCAGGCTGGGGTCGACGAAACCAGAGACGATGAGCATGGACGCGGCAGGCCGGACGGAGTCGAACAGCTCCTTGTGCGCCCGCCCGACGTCGTCCACGTCCCGGGCGTGGGTGAGGTACATCCGTGTACGGACGACGTCCTCCCGCTCCAGCCCGAGCTGCTTCAGCGCCGCCAGCGCGACGTTGAAGGCGTTGATGGTCTGTTCGTAGGGACCGCCGCCGGCGATCTCGCCGTCCACTATCGAGGTGCAGCCGGAGACCAGCACCAGGCCGTTCGGCAGCTGCACCGCGCGGGAGTACCCGAAGGTCTCCTCCCAGGGGGCGCCCGTCGTCACACGTCGTACGTCGCTCACTGAGCAACCGCCTCCAGGGCCTCTTCCAGGGTGAACGCCTTCGCGTACAGGGCCTTCCCGACGATCGAGCCCTCGACACCGAGGGGCACGAGTTCGGCGATGGCCCGCAGGTCGTCCAGGGAGGACACCCCGCCGGAGGCCACCACCGGGCGGTCCGTCGCCGCACACACGTTCCGCAGCAGCTCCAGGTTCGGTCCCTGGAGCGTGCCGTCCTTGGCGATGTCGGTGACGACATACCGGGCGCAGCCCTCGGAGTCGAGGCGCTCCAGGGTCTCGTACAGGTCGCCGCCGTCACGGGTCCAGCCCCGGCCGCGCAGCGTCGTGCCGCGGACGTCGAGACCGACCGCGATCTTGTCGCCGTGCTCGGCGATGATCTTGGCGACCCACTCGGGGGTCTCCAGGGCGGCCGTTCCGAGGTTCACCCGGGTGCAGCCGGTGGCGAGCGCCGCGGCCAGGGTGTCGTCGTCGCGGATGCCGCCGGAGAGCTCCACCTTGATGTCCATCGCCCCCGTGACCTCCGCGATCAGCGCCCGGTTGTCGCCGGTGCCGAACGCGGCGTCCAGGTCGACCAGGTGCAGCCACTCGGCGCCCGAGTTCTGCCAGGCGAGGGCGGCCTCCAGCGGGGAGCCGTACGACGTCTCCGTCCCGGACTCGCCGTGCACCAGGCGGACGGCCTGGCCGTCGCGGACGTCGACGGCGGGGAGGAGTTCGAGCTTCGAAGGCATCAGAGGGTTCCGATCCAGTTGTTCAGCAGCTGCGCTCCGGCGTCGCCGGACTTCTCGGGGTGGAACTGGGTGGCCCACAGGGCGCCGTTCTCCACGGCGGCCACGAAGGGCTTGCCGTGCGTCGACCAGGTCACGAGCGGTGCCCGCAGCGCCGGGTTCGCGGTCTCCAGGGACCAGTCGTGGACGGCGTAGGAGTGGACGAAGTAGAAGCGCGCGTCGGCGTCGAGTCCCGCGAACAGCTGCGAGCCGGCCGGGGCCTCGACGGTGTTCCAGCCCATGTGCGGCACGATGTCGGCCTGCAGCGGCTCGACCGCGCCGGGCCACTCGTCGAGGCCCTCGGTCTCCACGCCGTGCTCGATGCCGCGGGCGAAGAGGATCTGCATACCGACGCAGATGCCCATCACCGGGCGGCCGCCCGCCAGGCGGCGGCCCACGATCCAGTCGCCGCGCGCCTCCTTGAGGCCCTGCATGCAGGCGGCGAAGGCACCGACGCCCGGCACCAGCAGGCCGTCCGCGTTCATGGCGGTGTCGAAGTCACGGGTGATCTCGACGTCGGCCCCGGCGCGGGCGAGGGCGCGCTCGGCGGACCGGACGTTGCCGAAGCCGTAGTCGAAGACGACGACCTTCCTGCCGGTGCTCAATTCCACACCTCCAGCCTCATGACGCCCGCGACGAGGCACATCGCGGCGCCGATCGAGAGCAGCACGATGAGGTTCTTCGGCATGCCCTGCTTGACGAAGGAGTAGATACCGCCGAGCAGGAAGAGGCCGACGACGATCAGAATGCTCGACAGGCCGGTCACAGCGCGCCCTTCGTGGAGGGGAGGATGCCGGCGGCACGCGGGTCGTGCTCGCTCGCGTACCGCAGGGCGCGGGCCAGCGCCTTGAACTGGCACTCCACGATGTGGTGCGCGTTGCGTCCGTAGGGCACGTGTACGTGCAGGGCGATCTGCGCCTGGGCGACGAAGGACTCCAGGATGTGCCGGGTCATCGTCGTGTCGTAGGCGCCGATCATGGGCGCCATGTTCTCCGGCTCGGTGTGCACCAGGTACGGGCGGCCCGAGAGGTCGACGGTCACCTGCGCGAGCGACTCGTCCAGCGGGACGGTGCAGTTGCCGAAGCGGTAGATGCCCACCTTGTCGCCGAGCGCCTGCCGGAAGGCGGCGCCGAGGGCGAGGGCGGTGTCCTCGATGGTGTGGTGCGAGTCGATGTGGAGGTCGCCCTCGGTCTTCACGGTCAGGTCGAACAGACCGTGGCGGCCGAGCTGGTCGAGCATGTGGTCGTAGAAGCCGACGCCCGTCGCCACATCGACCTTGCCGGTGCCGTCGAGATCGATCTCGACGACGACCGACGTCTCCTTCGTCGTACGTTGCACGCGGCCTACGCGGCTCATGCGCTCTGCTCCTTCTTCAGTTCACGGACCGCGTCCAGGAACGCGTCGTTCTCGGCCGGGGTGCCTGCGGAGACCCGCAGCCGGCCCGGTACGCCGTTGTCCCGGACCAGGACGCCCCGGTCGAGGATCCTCTGCCAGACCTCGTGCGCGTCCTCGAACCGCCCGAACTGGACGAAGTTCGCGTCGGACGCGGTGACCTCGTAGCCGAGCGCGCTCAGTTCGGCGACCAGCCGGTCCCGCTCGGTCTTCAGCTGCTCGACATAGCCGAGCAGGGTGTCGGTGTGCTCCAGGGCGGCCAGCGCGGTCGCCTGGGTGACGGCCGACAGGTGGTAGGGCAGCCGGACGAGCTGGACGGCGTCGACGACCGCGGGGTGCGCGGCGAGGTAGCCGAGGCGCAGTCCGGCGGCACCGAACGCCTTCGACATCGTCCGGGAGACGACGAGATTCGGCCGATCTTCGAGCAGCGGCAGGAGTGAGGCTCCGTGGCTGAACTCGATGTACGCCTCGTCGACGACGACCATGGAGGGCTTCGCCGCCTGGGCCGCCTCGTAGAGCGCGAGGACCGCCTCGGGCGGCACGGAGTTGCCCGTGGGGTTGTTCGGCGTCGTGATGAAGACGACGTCCGGCCGGTTCTCGGCGACGGCCTGTTCGGCCGCCGCGAGGTCGATCGTGAAGTCCTCGTTGCGCGGCCCGGAGATCCAGCCGGTGCCCGTGCCGCGCGCGATGAGCGCGTGCATCGAGTACGAGGGCTCGAAGCCGATCGCGGTCCGGCCGGGGCCGCCGAAGGTCTGCAGCAGTTGCTGGATGACCTCGTTGGAGCCGTTGGCCGCCCAGACGTTCTCCGGTCCGACGGCGTACTTGCCGGTGGTCGTCAGGTACCGGGCCAGCTCGGTGCGCAGCTCCACCGCGTCCCGGTCGGGGTAGCGGTTGAGGCCGCGCGCGGCCTCGCGCACGCGCTCGGCGATCCGCTCGACGAGCGGTTCGGGCAGCGGGTACGGGTTCTCGTTCGTGTTCAGGCGTACGGGCACGTCGAGCTGGGGTGCGCCGTAGGGGGTCTTGCCGCGCAGTTCGTCGCGGACGGGGAGGTCGTCGATGCCGGTCACTCGGTGGGCACCTTCCATCCGAAGCGCGCCTTGATCGCGGCGCCGTGGGCGGGCAGGTCCTCGGCCTCGGCGAGCGTCACGACGTGGTGGGCGACCTCGGCGAGGGCGTCGCGGCTGTAGTCCACGATGTGGATGCCGCGCAGGAAGGACTGCACGCTCAGGCCCGAGGAGTGGCAGGCGCAGCCGCCGGTGGGGAGCACGTGGTTGGAGCCGGCGCAGTAGTCGCCGAGCGACACCGGCGCCCAGGGGCCGACGAAGATCGCGCCCGCGTTCGTGACCCGGTCGGCCACGGCGGCCGCGTCGGCCGTCTGGATCTCCAGGTGCTCGGCGCCGTACGCGTCGACGACCCGCAGTCCCTCGTCCACGCCGTCGACCAGCACGATCGCGGACTGCCGGCCGGCGAGGGCGGGGGCGATCCGGTCCTCGACGTGCTTGGTGGCCGCGACCTGGGGTGCCAGTTCCTTCTCGACGGCGTCGGCGAGCGCGACGGAGTCGGTGACGAGGACGGCCGCCGCGAGCGGGTCGTGCTCGGCCTGGCTGATCAGGTCGGAGGCGACGTGCGCCGGGTCGGCGGTGTCGTCCGCGAGGATCGCGATCTCGGTCGGACCGGCCTCGGCGTCGATGCCGATCCGGCCCGCGAAGTAGCGCTTGGCGGCGGCGACCCAGATGTTGCCCGGGCCGGTGACCATGTCGGCGGACGCGCAGGACTCGGTGCCGTACGCGAACATCGCCACGGCGGTGGCGCCGCCCGCCGCGTACACCTCGTCGACCCCGAGCAGCGCGCAGGCGGCCAGGATCGTCGGGTGCGGCAGCCCGCCGAAGTCGGCCTGGGCGGGCGAGGCGAGCGCGATCGACCGGACGCCGGCCTCCTGGGCCGGGACCACGTTCATGATCACGGACGAGGGGTAGACCGAACGGCCGCCCGGCGCATACAGCCCGACGCGCCGCACGGGCACCCACTTCTCGGTGACCGAGCCGCCCGGGACGACCTGGGTGGTGTGCGCGGTGCGGCGCTGCTCGCGGTGGACGATGCGGGCGCGGCGGATCGACTCCTCCAGGGCCGCGCGCACGGCCGGGTCGAGCCGCTCCAGGGCGTCGGTGAGCGCCCGGGCGGGGACCCGTACGGACTCCAGGCGTACGCCGTCGAACCGTTCCGCGTAGTCGATCAGCGCCGCGTCGCCCCGATGATGCACGGCCTCGCAGATCGGTCGCACCTTCTCCAGGGCGGCCGATACGTCGAAGTCGGCTCGGGGCAGCAGGTCGCGCAGGGCGGAGCCCTCGGGGAGGGCGTCGCCGCGCAGATCGATTCGGGAGATCACATGGCCAATTCTCTCAGACCGCCGTCGGGCCCCGGACGCCCGTATCAATGGCTGATACAAGCCCTGGACAGACGGCCGGACCGTGGCCGGAACCGGTGGCCGACAGTCGCCCCGCAAGATCCTCGTCACCGCTAGCGTTCCGCCCGTCACCGAACGGGCATTGAACGGGTGTGCGAAACCGGCGAGTAGCCGGGGAGGAAGGATGTCACTGTGACCGAGGGTGCCGGCGTCAGGAACGGGGACCTGCCTGACGAGCTGACCGCAGCCGAGGCCGGGATGTGGCAGGCCTTCCGCAACGGCAGCGTGTACGACCTGCGCAGCGGCGACACCGTCGTGGACGATCCGCACGGGGGCCATCCCTGGGGGCCCGAGCGCAGGGTGCGGGCGCGGATCGTGGCCTGGCTGCTGCTGGACGGCCCGCCCGCGCTGGACGGCCGGGTCTCCTCGCTGAAGCTGACCGGCGTACAGATCATGGACACCCTCGACCTCGCGGGCGGCACGATCCAGCCGTACCTGGAGCTCAAGGGGTGCCGGTTCGAGAAGGAGATCCTCCTGCCGGAGGCCCGGTTCACGACCGTCCGGCTGGTCGACTGCTCGGTGCCCCGCCTGGAGGCGGCCCGGGTGCACACCGAGGGCGACCTGCATCTGCCCCGCTGCCGCTTCCACAACGGCGTACGGCTGACCGACGCGCGAATCGGCACCGACCTGCTGCTCAACCAGGCCGTGGTCTACCGCGACCGGCGCATGCGGTCCCTCACCGGCGACGGCATGAGCGTCGGCCAGGACCTGCAGGCCGAGCTGCTGGAGTCGCACGGCGAGCTGAGCCTGCGCGGGGCCCAGGTCGGCGTCTCGCTCAGCCTGCGCGGCAGCCGGCTCACCAACCCCTACGGCCGCCTCGCGCTGAACGCCCCGCAGCTGACGGTCGAGCGCACGCTGTACCTGACCCCGGCGGGGGTCGGCAGCCCGCTGCTGACCGGCGGCGGGACCCCGGCGCGCGGCACCCGCCTCCAGCGGTTCGTCTGCCAGGGCGGGATCCGGCTCGACGACGGACGCTTCGGGGACGCCCTCGACCTCGACCAGGCCCGCCTCGTCCTGGAGGACGACCAGGAGCTCTCGCTGCGCCGGGTGCAGACGCCCGAACTGCGCTTCCTCGGCGAGAGGCCGGAACGCGGCAAGGTCGTCCTGTCGGGTGCGCGGGTGGTGAACCTGGTCGACCGGGCGGCCAGCTGGCCGGGCCCCGGCAGCCTGCACATGGGCGGCTTCAGCTACGAGAACCTGGTGCCGCAGGGCGCGTTCCCGCTGACCCGGCGCCTGGAGTGGGTGGCCGCCGCGACCGCCGAGTACAACCCGGAGCCCTACGAACGCCTCGCGGCCGTGCTGCGCGGTTCCGGCGAGGACGAGGACGCCCGCGAGGTGCTCCTGGAGAAGCAGCGCCGGCGCCGCGAGACGCTGCCGCTCGCGGGCAAGCTGTGGGGGTACGCCCAGGACTGGACGGTCGCCTACGGGTACCGCCCCGGCCGGGCCGCCGTCTGGATGGCGGTGCTGTGGGCGGCCGGCTCCTTCGCCTTCGCCCACGCGAGCCATCCGCCGATCAAGGACGGCGAGCATCCGTCCTGGAACCCCGCCCTGTTCGCCCTGGACCTGCTGCTGCCGGTCATCGATCTCGGCCAGGTCGGCTACTGGCAGCTGCGGGGCGGCTGGCAGTGGCTGGCGGCGGTCGTGATCCTGCTCGGCTGGATCCTGGCGACGACGGTGGCGGCGGGAGCGACCCGCACCCTGCGCAGGAACTGACGGGCCGCCCCGCGGCAGGGCGGCCCGGGATGATCCTTTACCCTCCCTTGACCGGCGGCCGAGCAACCGGACGACGGTTACGAAAGCGTCACCGCATACCCCCTGGCCCTGTCCCCACCTGCGGTTTTCAATGGGGCCACCATGGCACTGCTGCGCGCGCTCATTCGTACGGCCCGGATGGCGGCCCACACGTCACGCCTCTCGGCCGGACTCCCCACCGACGACGAGGTGCTCCTCGACGCGCCCGACGAGCGTCTGGGGCCCGCGCTCGTCGCGGCGGGCCGCGGCGATCACGGACCCGCCGCCAAGCTCCTGGCCACCACGCGGGACGCCGCCGAGTGGGAGAACCGCGACCGGTACACCATCCGCCTGGCCACCTTCGCGCGCTCCCGCGACGCCTGGCTCCGCGCGTGGCAGGCCGCCGCACCGCACGACCCCGACGCCCTGCTCGTCAAGGCCGAACTCGCGGTCCGGCGGGGCTGGGAGTCCCCCGCCCGCGTCGAGCTGCTGCGCCAGGTCGCCCCGCTGATCGGGGCGGCCGCGGAGGGCGACCCCCGGGACCCGGTCCCCTGGCGGATCGCGCTGGACCACGCCCGTGGCACGAACGCCGGGCACACCGAGTTCGAGAAGCTGTGGGGCGAGGCCGTACGCCGCTCCCCGCATCACTACGGCTGCCACGTGGCGGCGCTGCAGTACCTCTCCGCCGCCTGGTACGGCTCCCATCACGAGTGCCTCGACTTCGCCGAGCGGGCGGCGCAGGACGCCCTGCCCGGGTCCCTGGTGCAGGCGCTGCCCGTCCGCGCCGCCTTCGCCCATCTGACCGAGGGCGGCGGGCCCGCGGTGCCGCGCCACCGGCTGGACGCGGCGGCCGACCTCGCCATCGAGGTCTCCGCCGCCTACCCTTCGGCCGATCCGTGGCCCGCCGAGGTCCGCAATCTCCTGACCTGCGTCCTGGTCATGCTCGAACGCTGGGAGGACGCCCTGGAACAGCTGCGGCGGATCGGCCCGTACGCCACGTCGTTCCCGTGGGACCGGGTCTCGGAGGACCCGCTGGGGCAGTTCCTGGAGCTGCGCGACGGGATCCGCCTGGAGGTGGCCTGCGGGCTCCCGCTGGGCTCGTCGGGGCGGGCCGGACATCCACAAGGTGGGCGGGGCGGACGTCCCGCCTCCGGCGACCATTAGGCTGTGCCGTCGTGACCACCGTCCGGCTCCCGCTCTTCCCGCTGAACTCGGTTCTGTTCCCGGGGCTCGTGCTTCCACTGAACATTTTCGAGGAGCGCTATCGCGCCATGATGCGCGATCTTCTGAAGACCCCCGAGGACGAACCGCGCCGGTTCGCCGTCGTCGCCATCCGCGACGGCCACGAAGTCGCGCCCAGCGCACCCGGCATGCCGGATCCGACAGCCGTACTGGACCGGGGACCCGCCGCGGGCTTCGGCGAGGAGCCCGCGTCGGCCTTCCACGAGGTGGGCTGCATCGCCGACGCGGCCACCATCCGCGAGCGCGCCGACGGCAGCTTCGAGGTCCTCGCCACCGGCACGACACGGGTACGGCTGGTGTCCGTGGACGCGTCGGGCGCCTACCTCACGGCCGAGCTGGAGGAGCTGGAGGAGGACCCGGGCGACGAGGCCGGCGCGCTCGCCGAGGGCGTGCTGCGCGCCTTCCGGCAGTACCAGAAGCGACTGGCCGGTGCCCGGGAGCGTTCGCTCGCCACCGGCGCCGACCTGCCGGACGAGCCGTCCGTCGTCTCGTACCTCGTGGCCGCGGCCATGATGCACGACATCCCGGTGAAGCAGCGGCTGCTGCAGGCCCCGGACACCGCGGCCCGCCTGCGCGACGAGCTGAACCTGCTGCGCGCCGAGACGGCCATCATCCGCAACCTGCCGTCCCTGCCGGCGTCGGAGCTGACGCGCGGCCCGACGAGCCTGAACTGACGTCCGTCCCGACCCGTCTCCCGGATCCGAGAAGGCGATGGCGAAGAAGTCCAAGAAGCAGCAGCCCGGCGGCACACCGGCGACGGTGGCCCTGACGGCCGCAGGCGTCCCGTACACGGTCCACGCGTACGAGCACGACCCGGCGCACCCCTCGTACGGCGAGGAGGCCGCCGAGGCCATGGGCGTCTCCCCCGACCGGGTCTTCAAGACCCTCGTGGCGGACGTCGACGGCGCCCTCGTGGTCGCCGTGGTGCCCGTCGCGGGCTCGCTGGACCTCAAGGCGCTGGCGACGGCGGTCGGCGGCAAGCGGGCCGCCATGGCGGACCCGGCGGCGGCCGAGCGCACCACCGGCTACGTGCGCGGCGGGATCTCCCCGCTGGGGCAGCGCAAGAAGCTCCGCACCGTCCTCGACGCGTCCGCCGCCCGCCACAGCACGATCTGCGTCTCGGCGGGCCGCCGCGGCCTGGAGGTCGAACTCGCCCCCGGTGACCTCGCCACCCTCACGGAAGCGGTCTCCGCCCCCGTCGCCCGCCCCTGACCCCTCGACGGACACCCGTTCCTCGGTTAAGTACCAGGAACATGTCGAAAAGAACCCGCAAGCGGAAATGGCGCACACGCAAGGGCCGCCCGAACCACGGCAGGCGCCCGGCGTAGCGGACGTGTCCGGCCCGTCCGGCACCGGCACGGCCCCGACGAACGGACCGAGCGGAAATCCCCGGCCCGTCCGGCGCCTGAGGACGAGCGCGAAGCGCGACGGGGGGACCGGCGGCCGCAGCCCCCGGGGAAGGGACGGAGGGGGCGAACCCACCACCGGCCCCACCGACGGGCGCGAGCCTAGGACCCGGCCGGCGGCACGGACGCCCCCGCGTACCCACCGGGATACGGCTCGGGATCCCGCGGCCCGAACAGCGCGGTCAGCCCGAGGTGAACGACCAGCCCGGCCAGCGACCACGCCAGCAACGCCCCCTTGGCGTTCAGCTTGAGCGGCGCCGAGAAGGTCACCCCCCTGCCCACGGCCTTGGCGTGGGCGATCACGTCCCCGGTGGGCCCGAGCCACACCCCGATCCGCCAGGCGAGCACCGACCCGAGCAGCCCGCCCGCGGCGAGCCCCACCACGAGCGGCACGCCCCCGCGCCGCCGCACCAGGAACACGGCCAGCGCACTGAGCGCCCCGAAGGCGACGGCGAGCAGGGTAAACGTTCCGTCCACCCCGATGGCCTGCTCGCCCTCGGTGTCCTTGAAGTAGACGACCCACTTCTTGTCGACGATGCCGCCGACGAGCGGCACGTGCGGAGCCAGCCACCACCACAGCAGACCGAGCAGCACCCCGCCGAGCGCCACGGCCAGAGCGACGAGGACGCCCTCCCGCACTTCGGTCTTCATCCCGGGACCGTCCTGTTCGTACTCGGAAACCCCGGCGGCACCGGCGGGCGGTGCCTGCCAGGCGTTGTGCGGGGGACCCTGGTGCGGCGGCGGAGGCGGAGTCAGCGGTGCGGTCACCCTGACATCGTGCCAGGCCCGCCTCCGGCCCGCGTCACCGGACGGCTGCCCGACGGTACGCCCAGGTCGCGACCGCCAGCGAGGCGACGCCGACCCCGGCGCACACCCCCAGGTCGCCGAGGACGAAGGCCCAGTCGGGGTGGGTGTCGAAGGCCCGCGCGAACGCCTCGACGCCGTAGGTCGAGGGCAGCAGGTCACGGGCGTACCGGACCACCGTCGGCAGCCGCTCCGGCGGGAGCACGCCGAGCAGCAGCGCCGCCGACATGCCCAGCTGCCCGAGGAGCGTGGCGAGTTCGGGCCGCGGGGCGAGCAGCCCGAGCGCCGCGCCGAGTCCGGCGAGCGCGGCACCCGCGAGCGGGATCACCGCGACGAGCACCCACAGGTGGGTCATCGGCAGCCCGAAGAGCACGCAGCCGAACACGGCGGTGGCGAAGGTCCCCGGCACCGTGAACGAGGCGTACGCGCCCGCGGCACCGAGCACCACGGCGGCGGGCGGCACCGGCAGCGTGGCGTAGTGGTCGAGTCCGCCGCCCGCCCGCAGCTGCCCGAAGTACTGGGCGAGCAGGTTGAGGGCGACGAAGGCCACCACCAGGACCGACGCCCCGGCCACCACGGACCGTGCCTCGCCGCCGCCGTCCACCACGCCGCGCATCAGGATCATGATCCCGACGGACTGGAAGGTGGCCACGAACAGCAGCGGGATGCGCGCGACGCGGGCCCGGGAGAGCTGCGCCCGGTACACGGCGGCCAGCGACGGCCACAACCGGGCCCGCGGCCCCAGTTCCGCGGCGTCGCCGGCGTCCTCGGCGACGGGCAGGGCACTGCCGGGCAGCACCTCAGCGGGTACGACACTCACGTCGAGCTGCTCCTCTTCGCTCCGGCAGCCGTGCTCTTCCCGGCGCCCGCGACACCGCGCGGGCGGCCCGCGGCGGCACCTCCGGCGTCACGTACGGATACCGCGGCCTGTGCGCTCACGATTTCACCAGCCCCTGCCCGTTGCCGCCCAGCGCCAGGTACACGTCCTCCAGGCTCGGGGTGGTCAGCGTGAAGTCGTCCAGGGCCGCGAAGGCGGCGCCCCCGGTGACCGTCGCGACGGCCGCGCGGGCCTCCTCGGGCCCGAGCCGCAGGGTCCAGCGGCGGCCCGACTCGACGGCGCGGTCGCGCAGCGCGGCGACCTCGGGGACGTGCAGCGGAGCACTCTGCCGCCAGACGAGCTCGACCCGCACCTCTCCCGCGACCTGCTCCTTCAGCCCCGAGGGCGTGTCGCAGGCGATGACCCGGCCCCGGTCGAGGACGGCGACCCGGTCGAGGACCGTCTCGGCCTCGATGACGTTGTGGGTGACCAGCAGGACGGTCGTGCCGTGCTCGGCCCGGCGCCGGTCCACGGCGGCCCACACGGCCCGGCGGGCCACGGGGTCCATGCCGGTGGTCGGCTCGTCCAGGACGAGCAGCGGTCGCTCGCCCACCAGGGTGGCGGCGAAGCAGGCGAGCCGCCGCTGTCCGCCGGAGAGCCTGCGCAGCGGGCGGGAGGCGAGCGGCGTGAGACCGAGCTCGTCCAGGACGGCGTCCGTCTCGGCCCGGGCCTGCTTCAGTGCGAGTCCGCGCAGCCGGCCGGTGGTCTCCGCGGCGAGCGACACGGTCAGGTCGTCGAGGGCGGTGGACTCCTGGCCCAGGTATGCGAGGATGCGCGCCGCCCGCTCCGGGTGGCGCACGATGTCGTGCCCGAGGATCTCGACGCTGCCGCTGTCGGGCCTCATCAGTCCGGTCAGCTGCCGTACGAGGGTGGACTTGCCGGCGCCGTTGGGCCCGAGCAGTCCGAAGATCTCGCCGCGCCGGATGTCGAGGCGCACCTCGTCGGTGGCCCGCACCTCGGGCGTGGCGGGGCTGCCGCGCCGTCCGCGCACCGCCGGGTAGGTCTTCGTCAGGCCCCGCACGGCGCACACGACGGCACCACCGTGTCCCCTGCGGACTGCCTGTGCCGTGCGCGTACTCACGAGGGACGAGACTACGGGGTCCGATGCCCCGTTATGCGCCCGGGGCCGTGGCTCACTCCCCGGCGGGCGCGTGTTCCGCCGCCGTGCGCACGTCGATCTCGCGCCAGAAACCGGCCCGGATCGCGTACCGGTCGTGTTCGTCGATCTGGTCGTCCTTGTGGGCGAGGAGCCCGAAGCGGGCCGCGTAGCGCAACAGCTCGCCGTCCACCCGGTGCGGGACGCGCGGGTACATCGCGGAGAGCTTCTGCAGGTGGGTCTGGTCCGTGAGGCGGGCCATCCAGCGGCGCGCGAAGACCTGCCCGACCTCGAACGGGTCGCCGCCGACGGTGGTGATGTCCTCCTCGCGGTCCGCCCAGCGCTGCTCGGCCGAGGTGAGCTGGGCGAGCGTGGGCAGCGAGGCGGCGTCCGCGGACTCCGTGGCGCCGCCCGGCCGCTCCACCCAGCCCTTGTCGGAGGACCAGCGCAGGGTCGCGCTCGTCGGGTGCTGGGCGGGCTGGGTGCCGGGCCCGCGCAGGGCGGCCAGGTCCTTGGGGGTGGGGACGCCCTTGGCCGCGGGGACCCGCTCCTGGGGGCCGTCGTGCGGCTCGGCCGCCGTCACGTGCTCGGTCCGGTCGGTGGAGCGGTCGGCCCCGGTGGCGAGCGCCGAGTCGGGCAGCGGGGCGGAGAGGATGGCGGCGATCTCGGGCCGCGGCACGGGCGGGGGTGCGCAGACCCCGCCCACGTCCTTGGCCCGTACGGCCTTGGTGATCCAGATCCGGTCGAGGACGCGGCGCTCGTCGGCCTCGGCGACCAGGTCCTCGGACTGGTTGTAGTCGCCGTCGGCGGCCTGCACGGCCCACAGGTGCACGGCGACCCCGTGCTCCTTCGCGGCCATCATGCCGGGCAGCAGATCGCCGTCGCCGGTCACCAGGACCACGTCGGAGCAGGCGCGGTTGCGTGCCAGTTCGGTCAGTTCGGCGTGCATGGCGGCGTCCACGCCCTTCTGCGCCCACCGCCCGTCGCTGCGGGTCAGCGCGCCCAGGCGCACCGTCACGCGCGGCATCACGCGCAGTCTGCGGTGCTCGGGCTGCGGTACGCGGTCGGGGGCGCCGTCGAACCAGTAGATGCGCAGCAGGGGCCGTTCCGTGTCGGACTCGGCGCGCTCGCGCAGCCCCTGGATGAGGGCGGCGTGGTCGACGGTGATCCGGGAGCGTGAGGGTTCCCCGGCGAGAAGACTGGCGGCAGCCCCGAGCAGGTACCCGGCGTCCACCAGGACGATGCAGCGGTCCACGGGTCCACCCTCTTTCCGGTTTCCGGGAGGTTTGCTTCGGGCTTGCTTCGAGTCTGCCCGACGGCGCGAAGGTTAACGGCCCGAACTCGATCTTCGGCGTGGCGCAATGGCGGACCGCTCTCCGACAGCGCTTGTCACGCACGGTAATTCTCCGACATGCGCGGCTTGTCGGGCCATGTGAATCTGGTTCCGGCCCTGGCCCCTAGATCCCCTTCAGGAGGCAGATCACCATGGCCAAGAACAAGAACCGTAAGCAGGGCGCCGCCCAGGACCGTTCCGCGCAGCCGGACCAGGCTCCGGAGCACTCGCGGTCCTCCGCGAGCGAGGCACAGCATCTCGCCCAGGTCCAGGGCAGCCCTGCCGATGTTGCCCGTAAGCACCAGAAGCGCTTCGGCCACAACTAACGGCCGTCGCCAGGGCCGTTGAGCCCGAGCACGCAGCGAGGGGCGCACCCGCTTGTGGGTGCGCCCCTCGCTGCGTTCTTCCCGTCGGCCCCTCCAGGCCGCCGTCCGCTCGTCAGCCCGCCAGGCAGGACGGTCCGAGCAGCACCTTCAGGTCGCCGAAGAGAGCGGGGTCGGGCTTCACCCGGTGCCGGTCGAGCCGGAGCACGGTCGTCTTGCGGGGGCCCTGGAGCTTGATGCGGACCTCGCTGTCGCCCCGGTGGTGGGTGAGGATCTCCCCGAGCCTGCTGACCATGGGCGGGGTGACCTTCACCGCCGGGATGGTCAGGATCACGGGCGCGTTGGTGCCCGCGTTCGACAGGTCGGGGACCATCAGCTCCATCGCGACGAGCCGCGGCACGTCCTCGCGCTTGTCGAGGCGGCCCTTGACGAACACCACGGCGTCCTCGACCAGTTGGGTCGACACCAACTGGTACGTCGCCGGGAAGAACATGCACTCGATGGAGCCCGCGAGGTCCTCCACCGTCGCGATGGCCCAGGCGTTGCCCTGCTTGGTCATCTTGCGCTGCAGGCCCGAGATGATGCCGCCGATGGTGACCACCGCGCCGTCCGCGTGCTCACCGCCGGTGAGCTGGGAGATGCCCGCGTCCGCCTTGTCGGACAGGACGTGCTCCAGGCCGAAGAGCGGGTGGTCGGAGACGTACAGGCCGAGCATCTCCCGCTCCTGGGCGAGGAGATACGTCTTGTCCCACTCGTCGGTCGTGAACTCGACGTCGAGGCCGAAGCCCGGCTCGTCCGCCGCGTCGTCGCCCATGCCGCCGAAGAGGTCGAACTGGCCCTCGGCCTCCTTGCGCTTGACCTGCACCACGTTGTCGATCATCGGCTCGTACTGCGCGGTGAGGCCCTTGCGGGTGTGCCCCATCGTGTCGAACGCGCCCGCCTTGATGAGCGATTCGGTGGTGCGCTTGTTGCAGGCGACCGCCTCGACCTTGTCGAGGTAGTCGGGGAAGGACGCGTACTTCCCCTTGGCCTTGCGGCCGCGGATGATCGCCTCGACCACGTTCGTGCCGACGTTGCGCACGGCGGAGAGGCCGAAGAGGATCACGTCGTCGCCCTGGGCGGCGAAGTTGTGCTCGGACTCGTTCACGTTGGGCGGGAGGACCTTGATGCCCATGCGGCGGCACTCGTTCAGGTAGACGGCCGACTTGTCCTTGTCGTCCTTGACCGAGGTCAGCAGCGCCGCCATGTACTCGGCCGGGTAGTTGGCCTTGAGGAACGCGGTCCAGTAGGTGACCAGCCCGTACGCGGAGGAGTGCGCCTTGTTGAACGCGTAGCCGGCGAAGGGCACCAGGACGTCCCACAGGGCCTGGATCGCCTCGTCCGAGAAGCCGTTCTTCTTGGCCCCGGCCTGGAAGATGGTGAAGTTCTTCGCCAGCTCCTCGGGCTTCTTCTTGCCCATCACGCGGCGCAGGATGTCGGCCTCGCCGAGCGAGTACCCGGCGATGATCTGGGCGGCCTTCTGCACCTGCTCCTGGTAGACGATCAGGCCGTAGGTCAGGCCGAGCGTCTCCTTCAGGGGCTCTTCGAGCTCCGGGTGGATCGGCGTGATCTCCTGGCGCCCGTTCTTGCGCTCCGCGTAGTTGATGTGCGAGTTCATGCCCATCGGGCCCGGCCGGTACAGGGCCGAGACGGCGGAGATGTCCTCGAAGTTGTCGGGCTGCATCTGGCGCAGCAGCGAACGCATCGGCCCGCCGTCGAACTGGAACACGCCCAGCGTGTCACCGCGGCAGAGCATCTCGTACGTCTTGGGGTCGTCGAGCGGGACTTCGAGGAGCTCCAGCTTGACGCCCTTGTTGGCCTCCACCATCTTGACGGCGTCGTCCATGATGGTCAGGTTGCGCAGGCCCAGGAAGTCCATCTTCAGCAGGCCGAGCGACTCGCACTGGGGGTAGTCCCACTGCGTGATGGTGACGCCGTCGGTGTGCCGGACCCAGATCGGGGCGTGGTCGACGATGGGCTCGCTGGACATGATCACGCCGGCGGCGTGCACGCCCATCTGCCGGACCAGTCCCTCGACGCCCTTGGCCGTGTCGATGACCTTCTTGACGTCCGGCTCGTTCTCGTACATCCCGCGGATCTCGCCCGCCTCGCCGTAGCGGGGGTGCGAGGGGTCGGTGATGCCGTTCAGGTCGATGCCCTTGCCGAGGACGTCGGCGGGCATGGCCTTGGTGAGCCGGTCCCCCATCGCGTACGGGTAGCCCAGCACGCGCGCGGAGTCCTTGATCGCGTTCTTCGCCTTGATCTTTCCGTACGTGCCGATCATGGCGACCTTGTCGGCGCCGTACTTCTCGGTCACGTACCTGATCACCTCGACGCGCCGGCGCTCGTCGAAGTCGATGTCGACGTCGGGCATGGAGACGCGCTCGGGGTTGAGGAACCGCTCGAAGATCAGTCCGTGCTCGATCGGGTCGAGGTCGGTGATGCCCATGGCGTAGGCGACGATCGAACCGGCCGCGGAGCCTCGGCCCGGACCGACCGCGATGCCGTTCTTCTTGGCCCACATGATGAAGTCGGCGACGACGAGGAAGTAGCCCGGGAACCCCATCTGGATGATGACGTCCATCTCGTACTCCGCCTGCTTCTGGCGGTCCTCGGGGACCCCGCCCGGGTAGCGGCGGTTCATGCCGACCCGGACCTCCTCCTGGAACCAGGTGACCTCGGTGTAGCCCTCGGGGATGTCGAACTTCGGCATGAGGTCGCGCTTCTCGAACATCCCGGTGGTGTCGATCTGCTCGGCGACCAGGAGGGTGTTGGCGCAGCCCTCCTGCCAGGCGTCCGAGGAGTCGATCGCGTACATCTCGTCCGTGGACTTCAGGTAGTAGCCGGTGCCGTCGAAGCGGAAGCGGTCCGGGTCCGAGAGGTTCTTGCCGGTCTGGATGCAGAGCAGGGCGTCGTGGGCCGTCGCCTCGTGCGCGTACGTGTAGTGCGAGTCGTTCGTCACCAGGGGCGGGATGCCGAGCTTCCTGCCGATCTCCAGGAGGCCGTCGCGGACCCGGCGCTCGATCTCGATGCCGTGGTCCATCAGCTCCAGGAAGTAGCGGTCCTTGCCGAAGATCTCCTGGTACTCGGCGGCCGCCTTCAGGGCCTCGTCGAACTGGCCGAGGCGCAGCCGGGTCTGCAGCTCGCCCGAGGGGCAGCCGGTGGAGGCGATGAGCCCCTCCGACCACTGGGAGATGGTCTCCTTGTCCATGCGGGGCCACTTCTGCAGCCAGCCCTCGGCGTACGCGTCCGAGGAGAGCTTGAACAGGTTGTGCAGGCCCGTCTTGTTCGCCGCCCAGATCGTCTTGTGGGTGTAGCCACCCGAACCGGACACGTCGTCGCGCTTCTGGTGCGGCTGGCCCCACTGGATCTTGCGCTTGTTGCGCCGGGACTCCGGGGCCACGTACGCCTCGATGCCGATGATCGGCGTGACGCCCGCCTTCTGCGCCGAGTGGAAGAAGTCGTACGCCCCGTGCAGGTTGCCGTGGTCGCTCATCGCGATGTGCGTCATGCCCATCTCGTTGCACGCGGCGAACATGTCCTTGAGCCGCGCGGCACCGTCCAGCAGCGAGTACTGGGTGTGGACGTGCAGGTGCGTGAACGGCGGCTTTGACACGGGTTCGGCCTCCAGGAAGAGCGGAAGAACAATCGGCGGCGGGCTGCGAACGGTCCGGGGGGACAGCGTCGAAGTCTATGCCGCGGCACTGACACTCCGGGGGCTCTCCCCCGTACCTTCGTGCAGGGGCGTGGGCACTCCCGCGTACCTTCGTCCGTTGTCAGTGGACGGGGCCGCCGTCCCCGTGCGGGGCGGCCCGGCCGTCCCCCATGTCACGCATCACCCTGCACCAGGAGGCACCCAGCGATGTCGGTCCCGCAGCTCAGCGCCGAGCAACGCGGCGAGCAGATCCTCGCCGTCTTCGACACCGCCTTCGGCGAGCTCCTGGCCGCCGACCCGGCCGCGTTCCGCGTGAAGTTCCGCAAGATGGCGGCCAGCGCCTTCGCGTTCTACCGGGGCACGGCCGGCCTCTTCTACCACGACCTGGACGCGGACAAGCGGGGCGGCCCGTACCTGGACGACCGCACCACGCGCGTGTGGATCCACGGCGACCTGCACGCCGAGAACTTCGGCACGTACATGGACGCCCAGGGCCGGCTGATCTTCAACGTGAACGACTTCGACGAGGCCTACGTCGGCCCGTTCACCTGGGACCTCAAGCGCTTCGCCGCCTCCGTCGCGCTGATCGGGTACGCGAAGGCCCTCAGCGACGAGCAGATCACCGAGCTGGTCAGGGTCTACGCGACCGCCTACCGCGAGCGCATCCACTCCCTGTCCACCGGCGCCAAGAGCGACGAGGTTCCCCCGTTCACGCTGGACACCGCCGAGGGCCCGCTGCTCGGCGCGCTGCGCGTCGCGCGTTCGCTGACCCGCTTCGGGCTGCTGGACTCGATGACGGAGATCCGTGACTTCGAGCGCCGCTTCGCGGAGGGCGGCGGCTCGGTGGAGCTGGACGCGGCCACCCGCTACAAGGTGCTCGCCGCCTTCGACGGCTACCTGGAGACGCTCCCGGAGTCCTCGCTCTCCCGCCCCGACTCCTACCGGGTGAAGGACGTCGTGGGCCGCCGCGGCATCGGCATCGGCTCGGCGGGGCTGCCGTCGTACAACATCCTCCTGGAGGGCAACAGCGACGCCCTGGAGAACGATGTGGTGATCTACATCAAGCAGGCCCAGACCCCGGCCGTGTCCCGGCACATCACCGACCCCTCCATCCGCGAGTACTTCCAGCACGAGGGCCACCGCACGGTGATCTCGCAGCGCGCCCTCCAGGCGCACGCCGACCCGTGGCTCGGCTGGACCGAGCTGGACGGCGCGGGCCAGCTCGTCGCCGAGGTGTCGCCGTACGCGGTCGACCTCGACTGGGGCGACATCGACGACCCGGAGGAGATCGCGGCGGTCGTCGCGGACCTCGGCCGGGCCACGGCCACGATGCACGCCGCGGCGGACGACGAGAGCGGCCACTCGGACCTGGTGCCGTTCTCCACGGAGCGGGCCATCGACGCGGCGATCGCGGCCGACGAGGACGGCTTCGCCGACCTCCTGGTGGACTTCGCCCACGAGTACGGGGCACGCGCGCGTGCCGACCACCAGATCTTCGTGGACCTCTTCCGCAACGGCCGGATCCCCGGCCTGTAGTACCCCCGGCCGGATCCCCGGCCTCGTGGTCCCTCCCCCTCCCGGCCGGGGTTTCACGGCCGGGAGAGGGGTCCCCGCCGTACAACGCTCGCGTAACGCACAGGAACCCTTTAGGGGGCCCTTACGGCGGACCGTGGGACACTCTCCAGCGCTATGGACATATCCGGGACCCAGCTCAGAGCGCTTCGCGCGGCTCTGTTCACGGCCGTCGTCGTGACGCTCTCGACGGCGTCCCACGTGCTGCTGTCCCGGCTGCCGCTTCCCCTGAGCACCGTCGCCGCCATCTCCGGGGCCGTCTTCGTCGTCGCCTACGCGCTGGCGGGCCGCGAACGCGGCTTCGGCCGGATCGCGGCCCTGCTGATCCCGCTGGAGCTGGCCGCCGACACGGTGTTCACCACGGGCCAGCACGTCTGTTACGGCCGGGCGGGCGGGCCCGTCGCCGGCCCGCTGCGCTCCGTCGGCCTCGACATGCTCTGCGGGGGCTCCGACGTCGGCGCCCCGCTCGCCCGCGTGACCGCCGGCCACGGCGGCTCGCCGGCGGCCCTGCTCGCCCATGCCGACCCGGGTGCCGCCTGGCTGCTGCTGGGCGCGCACATCGGCGTCGGGCTGCTCGCCGCCGCCTGGCTGCGCCGCGGCGAGCGCGCCCTGGCGCAGCTGCTGCGCGCGGTCGGCGCCGCCGGCTTCCGGCCCCTGTTGCTCGCCGCCGCGGCCGTCACCGCCCCGCTCGCGCCCGTCCGCCCGCTGCCGCGGCCGCTGCGCCGCGCCGCCGCCGCCCGGACGTTCCTGTTCGTGCACTCCCTGGCACGGCGCGGACCGCCCCGCTCGGCTCTCCCCGCCTGAGCAGGTGCCCGGCGACGGCCTGAGCGCCGGCAGTCCCCCATACGTATTGCGCGTACCGGGTGTGCGCGTCCCCCATGGAGATCACCACTATGAGCAAGCGGAACAGCCAGGCCTCGAAGATGGCGGCCCGTGAGCGGCTGCGCCAGGAGCGCGAGCGCCAGGCCAAGCGCGACAAGGCCAAGCGACAGGTCGTCGTGGCCTGCTCGGTCGTCGGCGTCCTGGCGATAGCCGGCGGCATCGGGTACGCCGTCGTCCAGAACAACAAGCCCGGGTACTGGGAGGAGGCCAAGGACCAGAAGCTGGTCAAGCCGGCCCACACCACCGGCGCGAAGGGCACGACCGTCGTCATCGGCGCGAGCGGTGCCGGGAAGACGCTGGAGATGTACGAGGACCCGCGCTGCCCGATCTGCGCGAGCTTCGAGCAGACGGTGGGCTCGACCGTCGACAAGGACGTCGAGGACGGCAAGTACAAGATCCGGTACGTCGGCGCCTCGTTCCTCGACGGCGACAGCCTCGGCCAGGGGCAGATCGGTTCGCGCGGCGAGGGGTCCAAGAACGCGCTGAGCGCCATGGGCGCCGCCCTGAACGTGAGCACCGACGCGTTCCTGGAGTACAAGTCCGCCCTCTACTCGGCGAAGTACCACCCCGCGGAGACGGACGACAAGTTCAAGGACGACGCGTACCTGATCAAGGTGGCGAACACGGTGGACGCCCTCAAGGACAACAAGTCCTTCCAGGCGGCCGTGAAGAACGGCACCTACGACAGGTGGGCGCTGGAGATGTCCAAGACCTTCGACAAGAGCGGCGTCTCCGCGACACCGACGCTGAAGATGGACGGCAAGGAAGTGGTCGGCTCGGACGGCAAGACCGCGCCGATGACCGTGGCCGAGTACCGGACGGCGATCGACAAGGCGCTCAAGGCCTGACGGTCCGGCAACCGAAGAGCGGGCGAACTTTCGGCAGTTCGCCCGCTCTTTCCTCGTACCGGTCAGTAATCTGACTGCCCGTGACCAGTCGATACAGATCCACCGAGCCGCAAGACACCATGGGCGCCGCCGAGTTCGGCGCCCCCCGCCGCCGTACGGTCGTCAAGGCCGCGGCCGCCACCGCCGTCCTCGGCGTCCCGCTCGCCGCCGCGGTGCCGGCCCGGGCCGCCGCCGAGACCCCGGCGTTCCTGCACGGTGTCGCCTCCGGCGACCCGCTGCCCGACGGGATCCTGCTGTGGACCCGGGTGACACCCACGTCCGAGGCGATACCGGGATCGGGGCTCGGCCCGGACGTCGAGGTGTCCTGGACCGTCGCCGAGGACAGGGCGTTCGGCACCGTCGTCGCCAAGGGCTCCACCACCGCGTCGGCCGCCGCCGACCACACCGTCAAGGCGGACATCCGCGGCCTGCGCCCGGCCACCGACTACTGGTTCCGCTTCTCCTGCGGCGGCACCGAGTCGCCCGCCGCCCGCACCCGCACCGCACCGGCGCCCGACGCCGCCGTGAGCGGACTGCGCTTCGGCGTGGTCTCCTGCGCCAACTGGGAGGCGGGCTGGTTCTCGCCGTACCGGCATCTGGCCGGGCGGGGCGACCTGGACGCCTGGCTGCATCTGGGCGACTACATCTACGAGTACGGGTCCGGCGAGTACGCGGCGCGCGGCAAGGTCGTCCGGCCGCACGCTCCGGCCCACGAGATCCTCACCCTCGCCGACTACCGCATCCGGCACGGGCGTTACAAGACCGACCCGGACCTGCAGGCGCTGCACCACACGGCGCCGGTCGTGGCGATCTGGGACGACCACGAGTTCGCCGACAACGCGTGGTCCGGCGGCGCGGTGAACCACACCGAGGGCGCCGAGGGCGCCTGGTCCGCCCGCCAGCGGGCCGCGAAGCAGGCGTACTTCGAGTGGATGCCGGTCCGTCCGGCGATCGAGGGCACCACCTACCGCCGGCTGCGCTTCGGCAAGCTGGCCGATCTCTCGCTGCTGGACCTGCGCAGCTTCCGCTCGCAGCAGGCGTCCACGGGCAGCGGCTCGGTGGACGACCCGGACCGTACGCTCACCGGCCGGGCGCAGCTCGACTGGCTCAAGACGGGGCTGCAGAACTCGGACACCACCTGGCGGCTGGTCGGCAACTCGGTGATGATCTCGCCGTTCGCGGTGGGGTCCCTCCCGGCCGATCTGCTGAAGCCGCTCGCCAAGCTGCTCGGCCTGCCGCAGGAGGGCATCGCCCTCAACACCGACCAGTGGGACGGCTACACGGACGACCGCCGGGAGATCCTCGCCCATCTGCGCACCCACGCGATCCGCAACACCGTCTTCCTGACCGGCGACATCCACATGGCGTGGGCCAACGACGTGCCGGTCAACGCCGCCACGTATCCGCTGTCGCCCTCGGCGGCGACGGAGTTCGTCGTCACCTCGGTCAGCTCGGACAACCTCGACGACATCGTCAAGGTCCCCGAGGGCACCGTCTCGGCGGTGGCATCGCCGCTGATCCGCGCCGCCAACCGGCACGTCCACTGGGTCGACACGGACCGCCACGGCTACGGCGTGCTGGACATCACCGCGGACCACGCGCAGATGGACTACTACGTGCTCTCCGACCGCGCGGACCCGGACGCGACCTCGTCCTGGGTCCGCTCGTACCGCACGCGCAGCGGAACGCAGAAGGTCGAGCGGGTGTACGCGCCGGTGCGCTGACCCGATGACGGCCGTGCGCGAGGGGCTGTTTTCAGCCATCAAGAGGGCGCTCGCGGCTTGTTAACGGAAGATCACGCCACTACGGCGGGTGGTGCCGAGCACGGTTGTAATCCGGACACACCACCCGCCGTAGTTACTGCGACTGTTACGTCGGCATCTCAAACTTCGGACGCGGCCGAATTTCTTCCCCCAATTGCCCTTGTTTGCCTGACGTTTCATTGGGCCTGATCGATCCTCTTCAACATTCATCATGTCCACGTAATCTCCCGGCGGCGGCCAGAAAAGGCCCTCCCCACCGCATCCGCTAGGAGTCAGCATGCGTGCGCTTGTCCGAATATCCCCCCATCTGCGCAGACGTGTTCTCGGTACGGCCGTCGTGGCCGGAACCCTCATGCTCGCTCCCCTCTCCGCGCCGACCGGCGTCGCGGCGGCCAAGGCTCCGGCCACCGACTGCGCCGACGACGCGAGCTCCCTGGCCCGCGAGGCCCGCCCCAAGGCCGGCTCCCACACGGCCGAGCCGAACGAGGTCACCGAGGCCCGGGCCCAGGCCATGGACGCCGATCTGCACAAGAAGCTCGACAAGCTGCGGGCGAGCGGCCAGAGCCTGTCCTCGGCCGCCGCGTCCACCACCATCCCGGTGTACTTCCACGTCATCCACAGCGGCGCCGCCGGCAACCTCAGCTCGGCCCAGATCAGCAGCCAGATGAGCGTGCTGAACGCGGCGTACGCGGGCCAGGGCACCGGCAACACCGACTCGGGCTACCAGTTCACGCTGGCCGGCACCGACTACACGGACAACGCCTCCTGGTACAACCTCAGTTCGGGTTCGACCGCGGAGAAGGCGATGAAGTCCGCCCTCCGCAAGGGCGGCGCGAACGCCCTCAACATCTACACCGCCAACCTCGGCGGCGGACTGCTCGGCTGGGCCACCTTCCCCAGCTCCTACAAGTCCAGCCCGTCCATGGACGGCGTGGTCGTCCTCGACGCCTCGCTGCCCGGCGGCTCGGCGACGAACTACGACGAGGGCGACACCGCCACCCACGAGGTCGGCCACTGGATGGGGCTCTACCACACCTTCCAGGGCGGCTGCAACGGCAACGGCGACTACGTCACCGACACCCCGGCCGAGAAGAGCGCCGCCTTCGAGTGCCCGACCGGGCGTGACACCTGCACCAACAAGACGGGCGTCGACCCGATCCACAACTTCATGGACTACACGTACGACGCGTGCATGTACCAGTTCACCGCGGGCCAGGTGACGCGCATGCAGCAGAGCTGGGCCGCCTACCGGGCCGCCGGCTGAGCACTCCGACGCCTCAGAGCGAGTCGAGGAAGCCGAGCGCCACCTTCCAGGTGGCCTCGGCCGCCTCGGCGTCGTGGTCCGGCAGGCCGGGGTCGGTGTAGAGGTGGCCGGCTCCGGCGTAGCGGTAGATCTCCACCTCGGCGCCCGCCCGCTGCATCTGCAGGTACCAGGCGCTCAGCCAGTCGTCCGTCTCGAACGCGTCGGGCTCGGCGACGTGCAGCTGCACCGGCAGCTCGTCGACCGAGGCGCTCTCCGCGATGTCCGAGGTGCCGTGCAGGAGCAGCAGCCCGCGGGCCTTGTCGTCGCCGAGGGCCAGCGTCTGGGCGACGGAGGCGCCGAAGGAGAAGCCCGCGTACACCAGGCCCCGCTCCGAGTAGGGCGCGGCGGCCAGGATCGCGCGCCGGAGCAGCTCGTCCTTGCCGATCCCGTCCTTGAAGGCCATGCCCTCCTCGACGGTCTCGAAGGTGCGGCCCTCGAAGAGATCGGGCGTCCACACCTCGTGTCCCGCCGCGCGCAGCCGCTCCGCCGCCGCACGCACCGCGGGGCGCAGCCCGTAGGTCGAGTGAAAGAGCATGATGTTCATGAGGCCATGGTGCCAGCCCGCACCCACAGTGACGGCCCGGCCGGTACCCAGGATCGGACGGAGATCACAGGTTCAAGTGCGCCCGGGCCGGTTAGGCGCGCAGGCATGGAGAACGTACTGCGTCCGCTGATCGTCGTCGGCGGCTCGGTCGTCCTCACTCTGGTCGTCGGCTGGGCCGTCGACCAGTTGTTGCGACGAACCGACGCCCGGCACCACGAGACCCCGATGTGGGGCCTGCTGCGCCGCGGCCGGGTCCCCTTCCAGCTCGTCCTCTGTTCGGCCCTGCTCAGAGGGTCCTACGACCAGGTCGAGCTGCTCAGGGACCACCGCGTGGGCATAGGTCGCACCCTGACCCTGGTCCTGATCGGATCGGCCGCCTGGCTGGTGGTGCGCATCGCGGCGGCGGTCGTCGAGACCTCGTACTCGCGCTACGCCACCGCCCACCGCGATCCCGCCCGGGTCCGCCGGGTGCGCACCCAGGTGTCGCTGATCCAGCGGGTGGTCACCGCGATCGTCGGCGTGGTGGCGGTCGCCGCGATGCTGCTGACCTTCCCGGCGATGCGGGCGGCCGGCGCCTCCCTGCTGGCCTCGGCCGGCATCCTCGGCATCGTCGCCGGTGTCGCCGCCCAGTCCACCCTGAGCAACCTCTTCGCGGGCCTGCAGATCGCCTTCGGCGACATGGTCCGGCTCGGTGACACCGTCGTGGTGGACGGCGAGTGGGGCGTGGTCGACGAGATCACGCTCACGTTCCTGACCGTACGGACGTGGGACGAGCGGCGGATCACGATGCCCGTGTCGTACTTCACGTCGAAGCCCTTCGAGAACTGGTCGCGCGGCAGCGCCCAGATGACCGGCATCGTCTACTTCCACCTCGACCACACCGCTCCGGTGCCTGAGATGCGGGAGAAGCTCCGGGACATCCTGCGCGAGTGCCCCGCCTGGGACGGCCGCGACTGGGGCCTCGCCGTCACGGACACCACGCCCACCACCGTGCAGATC
Organism: Streptomyces sp. NPDC026417; assembly: GCF_055567695.1. Taxonomy (NCBI): domain Bacteria; kingdom Bacillati; phylum Actinomycetota; class Actinomycetes; order Kitasatosporales; family Streptomycetaceae; genus Streptomyces; species Streptomyces sp. NPDC026417. Next base: position 128,917 of record NZ_JBVHPY010000010.1, on the reverse strand, counting down.
CGCGCCCTGGTGACCGCGAAGGACGCGGACGACATCTGGACGGTGCGGGTCACGGTGCGCGAGCAGATGGTCCGCTGGCTGACCGCGGAACACCCCCACGCCCTGCCCCGGGTCAACACGGCCGACGCGGTGCTGGTGCCGGGCAGGAGGAACGGACGGTCGCCCTTCGACGGGGCACCGAAGCGGACCTACGAGACGCCGCGCACCGGCCGCGGCTGACCTCCGGACACGAGGCCCGGCGAGCGGGGCCCGGCGGACCCACGTGACGTGGCCGCCGGCCCCGCTCCGCGTCCGCCCCGGCCCGGCCCGGCTCAGTGGCCGCGCTCCGCCCCTCCGTTGACCTGGATCACCTGGGCGGTGACGTGCCCGGCACCCGGGGACGCCAGCCAGTGCAGTGTCGCCGCGACGTCCCCCGGCGTACCGGCCCGGCCGTTCGACGTCTCGCCGACGAGCCGCTCCCGCCGCTCCGCCCCGATGCCGGCGCCGAAGAACTCGGTGTCCTCGACATAGCCGGGCGCCACCACGTTCACCGTGACGCCGCGCGGCCCCAGCTCCCGCGCCAGGTGGAACGCGTACGGATGCAGCGCCGCCTTGGAGGCGGCGTACGCGGCGCTGCCCGACCCCCGGTAGGCGGCGATGGAGCTCAGGAACAGCACCCGGCCGCCGGGCGAGGCGAGCCGGTCCCGCAGGGCCTCCGTGAGCAGCGCCGCGGTCAGGGTGTTGAGCCGGAAGTTGAGGGTCCAGGTGCGCGCGACCGCTTCGAGCGGGTCCTCGTCGGCCACCGGACGCCGCCCGCCGTCGCCCCCGGCGCTGTGCACCAGGACGTCCACGGTGCCGAGCTCGGACGCCACGAACGCGGCGGCCTCCCGCACGTCGTCCGGGTCGGTGAGGTCCGCCGCGAAGGTGAGCGCCCCGGGCACCTCGGCCCGCGCCAGCACGTCGCCCCGCCGGCCGAGCAGCAGCACGCGGTCCCCGTCGGCCGCGAACGCCTGCGCCGCCGCGAGCCCGATCCCCGTACCCCCACCGCTGATCACTACGTTGCGTGCCATGCGCCGATCGTACAAAGGCCGTTGGGGGCTCACGGGGAGCGCAACGGCCCGCCGGGCGCCGGCCGCGTGCTCAGCGCAGGCTGCGCACGTCCAGATGGCGCAGCACCCGGTCCACGATCTCCGGGTCGGCCCCCGGCTCGCTGCGCGCGGACAGCACCTCGTGCCGGGCGGCGCTCATCATCTCGCCCTGGATCCGGCGGACCTTCTTCAGGCGCCTGGCCCGCTGCTCCAGGGCCTCGCGCCGCTCGTCGTCGCCCAGTTCGGGACTGATCCGCAGGCCGATGTCGAAGGCCCGGCGCAGCAGCTGCTCGGACAGCTCCTCCGGCAGCTCCTCAACCTCCTCGATCTCCTTCAGCCGGCGTTTCGCCGCTTTGGCGGCACGGACGGCCAGGGTCTTCTCGAACGCCTTCTCGCTGTCGGTGTCGGGCCGCACGCCGAGCTTCCTCACCAGCCACGGCAGGGTGAGTCCCTGCAGCACGAGCGTCGCCATGATGACCCCGAAGGCGATGAAGATGATCTCGTCCCGGTTCGGGAACGGCGACCCGTCGTCCATCTCCAGCGGGATCGCCAGCGCCAGGGCCACCGAGGCCACTCCCCGCATCCCCGACCACCACATCACCACGGTCTCTCGCCACGAGGTCGGGATCTCCTCGTCGTAGTCCCGCTTCGCGTGCAGCCGCTTGGTCAGCCAGGTCGCCGGCAGCAGCCACATCAGCCGCACGAGGACGACCACCACGACGATGGTCCCGGCCCAGCCGAGCATCTCGCTCCAGCGCCCCTCCGCCGTCCGCACGGCGTTGTGCAGCTCCAGCCCGATGAGCCCGAACGCGACCCCGGTGACCAGGGTGTCCACCACGTCCCAGACGGTGTGTCCGGCCAGCCTGGTCATCACGTCGTCCGCGTCGGTGGAGTACTCGGCCAGGAACAGCGCGGTGGTCAGCACGGCGAGCACCCCGGACCCGTGCAGTTCCTCCGCCAGCACGTAGGAGGCGTAGGGGACCAGCAGCGTCAGCCCGATCTGCAGGGTGGGGTCGCCGAGGAGGTCCATGAGCTTGTTCGCGCCCCAGCCGAGGGCCACGCCGACGACGATCGCGACCACCGCGGACAGCACGAGGTCGAGGGCGGCGCCGGGCAGGGAGAACGATCCGCTGACCGCGGCGGCGATGGCCACGTGGTAGAGCACGATGGCGGTCACGTCGTTGAACAGGCCCTCGCCCTCCAGGATCGACACCAGCCGGCGGGGCAGCCCGAGCTGTCCGGCGACCGCGGTGGCCGCCACCGGGTCGGGCGGGGCGACCAGCGCGCCGAGCGCCACGGCGGCGGCGACCGGCAGTCCCGGCACGATCGCGCCGGCGACCACGGCCACCACCACCGTCGTGACGAACACCAGCGCCACGGCCAGCAGGAAGATCGGCCGCTTGTTGGCCGCGAACTGCCGCCAGGAGGTGCGCCGCACCGCGGCGTAGAGCAGCGGCGGCAGCAGGGCGGGAAGGATCAGGTCCGGCGGAATGTCCACGTTCGGCACGAAGTCCGGCAGGGCCAGCGCGATCCCGAGGAGGGTCATCAGGACCGGCGCGGGCAGCCCGAATCGTTCACCGACGGGGACGCTCACCACGGCCCCGAGCAACAGCACGAACAACAGTGCCAGCTGATCCACGGTCTCAGCGCTCCGACGGACTAGACGATCAAGAAAGGCCAGACGTCCAGCGTGCCATGCGCCGATTCCTTCCGCCGTGACGGCGGGCTGCGTGGAGGGTCACACCGCACCCGGCGCCCGCCGCGCGGGTCACGGGGAGGGCGGGACCGGCGCCGCGCTACAGGGAGCGGCGCATCGACCGGTGCGGGATCCCGGCGTCGGGGAACTCCGGCCCGTACGCGACGTAGCCCAGCCGCTCGTAGAAGCCCAGCGCGTGGGTCTGCGCGTGCAGGTCCACCGCGGCCAGGCCCCGCGCGCGGGCCGCGTCCTCGATGGCGCGGACCAGCGCCGCGCCCACGCCGAGGCCTCGGGCCTCCCGGGTGACCGCGAGCCGGCCCAGGGAGCCGACCGCCGGGTCGCCCCCCGTCTTGGCGGCGGCCGCCTCGCCGTACAGGAGCCGTCCGGTGCCGAGCGGGACGCCGTCCTCGCGCACCGCCAGGACGTGCAGGGCGTCGGCGTCGTACGCGTCGTACTCGATGTCCTGGGGGACCTGCTGCTCGACGACGAAGACCTCCTTGCGGACCGCGAAGCACGCCTCACGGTCGCCCGCGCCCTCCGCGACACGCAGCACATAAGGGGCGCTCACGCGTAGCTCTCCTCCCGCACCTTGTCCAGCGCCTGCTGGAGGTCCTGCGGGTACTCGCTCCCGAACTCCACCCACTGCCCGTCGCCGGGGTGCTCGAAGCCGAGGCGCACGGCGTGCAGCCACTGGCGGGTCAGGCCCAGCCGCTTGGCGAGCGTCGGGTCGGCGCCGTACGTCAGGTCGCCGACGCAGGGGTGGCGGTGGGCGGCCATGTGCACGCGGATCTGGTGGGTGCGGCCGGTCTCCAGCTTGACGTCGAGCAGGGACGCCGCACGGAACGCCTCGACCAGGTCGTAGTGCGTGACCGAGGGCTTGCCCTCGGCGGTGACCGCCCACTTGTAGTCGTGGTTCGGGTGCCGACCGATCGGGGCGTCGATGGTGCCGCTGGTCGGGTCCGGGTGGCCCTGGACCAGCGTGTGGTAGCGCTTGTCGACCGTGCGCTCCTTGAACTGGCGCTTGAGCGACGTGTACGCGTACTCCGACTTGGCGACGACCATCAGGCCCGACGTGCCCACGTCGAGGCGGTGCACGATGCCCTGGCGCTCGGCGGCGCCGGAGGTCGAGATCCGGTATCCGGCGGCGGCGAGGCCGCCGATCACGGTCGGCCCCGACCAGCCGGGGCTCGGGTGGGCGGCCACGCCGACGGGCTTGACGATCACGAGCACGTCGTCGTCGTCGTGGACGATCTCCATGCCCTCGACGGGCTCGGCGACGATCTGCACGGGGGCGGGCGCCTGGGGCATCTCCACCTCGAGCCAGGCGCCGCCGTGCACCCGTTCGGACTTGCCGACCGCCGTGCCGTCGACGAGCACCTTGCCTGCCGCGGCCAGCTCGGCCGCCTTCGTACGGGAGAAGCCGAACATGCGGGAGATGGCGGCGTCGACACGCTCGCCCTCCAGGCCGTCCGGCACGGGCAGGGTACGGATCTCGGGAATCGTGCTCACCCGTCGAGTATGCCGGACGGGTCCGACACCACCTGACCAGAACCCGAACGCCAGTGCCCGTCGGCACCCTCTCCGACGCCCGCGGACCGCTCCGTTCAGTCCCGGTGGACGGTCCCGTCCGGGTCCAGCCCGCGGAAGGACAGCAGCACGATCAGGATGCCGCCGCAGACGATCGCCGAGTCGGCCAGGTTGAAGACCGCGAAGTGCTTGGGCGCGATGAAGTCGACGACGGCGCCCTCGAAGACGCCGGGCGAGCGGAAGATCCGGTCGGTGAGGTTGCCCAGCGCGCCGCCCAGCAGCAGGCCGAGCGCGATCGCCCAGGGCAGGCTGTAGAGCTTGCGCGCGAGACGGGCGATCACCACGATCACGGCCGCCGCGATCACCGTGAAGATGATAGTGAAGGCCTCGCCGAAGCCGAAGGCGGCGCCCGCGTTGCGGATCGCCTCGAACTTGAGCCAGTCCCCGAGGATCTCGATCGGCGCGTGGTGCTCCAGCTTGGCGACCACCAGCATCTTGCTGCCGAGGTCCAGGGCGTACGCCAGGGCGGCGACCGTGAACAGGACGGCGATCCGCCGCCCGCCCCGGGGTCGCGCGGGACCGTCCGCGGCCCCGTCGGAACCGGACCGCTCGCCCGACGCCGTGTGCCCGTCGGACTGCTCCGGCTCGGCCCCCGACGCGTCTGGGGTTTCCGGCGTACCGATGATGCGCTCCGCCTCTGCCACGTGAGTCCCTCAACCTAGGTGCCTGACTGAGGACGAGAGTACGGCACGAGCCTTCCTGGCCACGTGCTCAGGAGGGCTCCCGGACCGGGCGGAAGCCGATCCGCGACGGGCCGCGACCGACCGCAATCGATCCGGAACCGGCCGGAGACCGATCCCGAACCGGCCGGCGCGCTACGGAACCGGCCGGAGCCGGTCCGGCGCCGACCCGCACCCGGTCAGGAGCGGGCCCACGCGGACCCGTGCACGGACCGGCCCGAGCGGCCCCAGCGGCCCCTGGGCGGACCGGCCGGAGCGGGACCACGCGGACCCGTGCGCGGACGGGCCGGAGCGGCCCCTCGCGGGCCCCGACCCGCTCCGGGAGCGGTGCCGGACCCGAGGGCCGCCCGGTCAGTAGCGCCGTTCCTGCTTCTGCTTGCACTCGACGCACAGCGTGGCGCGCGGGAAGGCCTGCATCCGCGCCTTGCCGATGGCGTTGCCGCAGTTCTCGCACAGGCCGTACGTGCCCGCCTCCAGCCGGAGCAGGGCGCGCTCGGTCTGGTCGAGCATCTCGCGCGCGTTGGCCGCGAGGGACATCTCGTGCTCCCGCGTGATGTTCTTGGTGCCGGTGTCGGCCTCGTCGTCACCCGCCCCGTCGCCGGAGTCCCGCATCAGTCCGGCCAGCGCCTCCTCGGAGGCGGTGATCTCGGCGCCCAGCCTCGTCGCCTCGGACGACAGCTCCGCGCGCGCCTCCTCGACCTCCTCCGGAGTCCAGGGGTCCTCACCGGGGCGCACCGCGAGCTCACCGGGCTCCGCGGCGGCGGGCCGGGCCTTGGGGACCGCGCCGGCATTCTTCGTCGCCGTGGCCGTGCCAGGGGTCTTCTTCGCAACCACCGTCGTGGCTCCCGTCTTCTTCGCGGCGTCGGCCGCGTCCTCGGCCGCGGAAGCGGCCGCCTTGTCGACCCTGCTCGTGCTCTTGCCGGCCGCGCTCCTCGCGCCCGTCCTCCTGGTGGTGCCGCTCTCCCCAGCGGCCCTCTCCGCCGCCTTCCCCGCGGCGTCCGGGGTGTCCGGGGTGTCCGGCAGGGCCCGGTGCGCCGCGGTCCTCCCTCCGCCGCTCTTCTTCGCGGGAGCCTTCTTCGCGGGAGCCTTCTTCGCCGACGTCTTCACGGCCGTCGCCTTCCCGGCCGACGTCTTCGCGGCCGACGTCTTCGCGGCGGACGTCTTCGCGGCGGACGTCTTCGCGGTGGAAGCCCCCGCAGTGGAGGTCTTCGCAGTTCCCGCGGTCTTCGCGGCGGACGACCGTGCCCCGTTGGCCTTCGCCGAGGAAGCCTTCCCGGCGGACGTCTTCGCCGCGGTGCTCTTGGCGCCGCTCGCCGCCGGCGCTCCCTGCGCGTGCTTCCTGCCCTCCACGTCCTTGGCCGCGGACGCCGTACCCGTGGATCTGCCGGACGCCGACTGCTGTACGGCGGTCTTTTTCGCCACCATGGCCGCGGCCCCTTCACATATTGTGATCTTGCTCGCGAATCGTGCTGGGACGATAAATCGACTTCAGGCCCGCGGCAACGGGGCTCGCCAGCGATTCGCCCGCCGCACGGGTGCCGCACGGCCGGCCTGCAAGCGTTGTGCCCAGCTCCCCGCCGGGTAATCCGCCGATGCCGGCGTCCCGGGATCCGGACACGGAGGCCGCGCCATTCGGGTCAGCGCGCGGGCCGGAGCGGGACCGACGGGGCCCGGCCCCGGGCGCCGCAAAACCGGTCGGCCGCCGGCGCCGCGGCGCCGTACACTGGGCGGAGCGAAAAGCGTGGATGGGGACGAGTAGCGCCGAAGGCGGCCAGGAGCGACCCGGGGACGGTGGAAGCCCGGGGGCCAGCGCGACGTGAAGATCACCCCGGAGCCGCCGGAAGAACGCCCCGCACGGGGCAAGTAGACCCGGCATCGCGACCCCAATGAGGGGGCTCACCGGTGCACACCGCGCGCCGGAGGGCCAAGGAGGGTGGTACCGCGGGAGCGCGCCGCACACGGCGTCCGTAGCTACGGCAACAGAGCTCTCGTCCCTCCGACGGAAGGCAGAAAGTCCGTTGGAGGAAGCTCGCTGATGACAGCGCCGACGTACCGCCAGGTGCCCGCCCAGGTCGACCTGCCCGCCCTCGAGCACGCCGTGCTCGATTTCTGGCGCGAGCAGAAGATCTTCGCCAAGAGCCTCGAGCAGTCCGAGGGCCGCCCGGAGTGGGTGTTCTACGAGGGCCCGCCCACCGCCAACGGCATGCCGGGCGCCCACCACATCGAGGCGCGCGTCTTCAAGGACGTGTTCCCGCGCTTCCGCACCATGCGGGGCTACCACGTGGGCCGCAAGGCCGGCTGGGACTGCCACGGCCTGCCGGTCGAGCTCGCGGTGGAGAAGGAGCTCGGCTTCAACGGCAAGAAGGACATCGAGGCGTACGGCATCGCCGAGTTCAACGCCCGCTGCCGCGAGTCCGTGACCCGCCACACCGACGCCTTCACCGAGCTGACGACCCGCATGGGCTACTGGGTCGACCTCGACGACGCGTACCGCACGATGGACCCCGAGTACGTGGAGTCCGTCTGGTGGTCGCTCAAGGAGATCTTCAACAAGGGTCTGCTGGTCCAGGACCATCGCGTCGCCCCCTGGTGCCCGCGCTGCGGCACGGGCCTCTCCGACCACGAGCTGGCGCAGGGCTACGAGACGGTCGTCGACCCGTCCGTGTACGTCCGTTTCCCCCTCACCTCCGGTCCGCTCGCCGGCCGCGCCGCGCTCCTGGTGTGGACGACCACCCCGTGGACGCTGGTCTCCAACACCGCGGTCGCCGCGCACCCCGACGTGACGTACGTCGTCGCGACGAACGGCGAGGAGCAGGTCGTCGTCGCGCAGCCGCTCGTCGAGAAGGCGCTCGGCGAGGGCTGGGAGACCACCGGCGAGACCTTCACCGGCGCCGAGATGGAGCGCTGGACCTACCAACGTCCCTTCGAACTCGTCGAGTTCCCGGCCGAGGCCCACTACGTGGTCAACGCCGAGTACGTGACCACCGAGGACGGCACGGGTCTGGTCCACCAGTCCCCCGCCTTCGGTGAGGACGACCTCAAGGTCTGCCGTGCCTACGGTCTCCCGGTGGTGAACCCGGTGCGCCCCGACGGCACCTTCGAGGAGGACGTCCCCCTCGTGGGCGGCGTCTTCTTCAAGAAGGCGGACGAGAAGCTCACCGAGGACCTCGACGAGCGCGGCCTGCTCTTCCGGCACATCCCGTACGAGCACAGCTATCCGCACTGCTGGCGCTGCCACACCGCGCTGCTGTACTACGCGCAGCCGTCCTGGTACATCCGCACCACGGCGATCAAGGACCGCCTCCTCCAGGAGAACGAGAAGACCAACTGGTTCCCCGAGTCGGTCAAGCACGGCCGCTTCGGCGACTGGCTGAACAACAACATCGACTGGGCGCTGTCCCGCAGCCGCTACTGGGGCACCCCGCTGCCGCTGTGGACGTGCGAGGAGGGCCACCTCACCTGCGTCGGCTCCCGCGCGGAGCTGTCCGAGCTGACGGGCACCGACCAGTCGGACCTCGACCCGCACCGCCCGTACATCGACGCGGTGACCTTCCCCTGCCCCCAGGACGGCTGCGGCCGGACCGCGACCCGCGTCCCCGAGGTCATCGACGCCTGGTACGACTCGGGCTCGATGCCGTTCGCGCAGTGGGGCTACCCGTACAAGAACAAGGAACTGTTCGAGAGCCGCTACCCGGCGCAGTTCATCAGCGAGGCCATCGACCAGACGCGCGGCTGGTTCTACACGCTGATGGCGGTCGGCACGCTGGTCTTCGACAAGTCCTCGTACGAGAACGTGGTCTGCCTCGGTCACATCCTCGCCGAGGACGGCCGCAAGATGTCCAAGCACCTGGGCAACATCCTGCAGCCGATCCCGCTCATGGACCAGCACGGCGCGGACGCGGTGCGCTGGTTCATGGCGGCCGGCGGCTCCCCGTGGGCCGCCCGCCGGGTGGGCCACGGCACGATCCAGGAGGTCGTCCGCAAGACGCTCCTGACGTACTGGAACACGGTCGCCTTCCAGGCCCTGTACGCCCGCACCTCGGGCTGGGCCCCGAGCGCGGCCGACCCGGCCCCGGCCGACCGGCCGGTCCTCGACCGCTGGCTGCTCTCCGAGCTGCACGCGCTCACCGACCAGGTGACGCAGTCCCTGGAGTCGTACGACACCCAGCGCGCCGGAAAGCTCCTGTCGGCGTTCGTCGACGACCTGTCCAACTGGTACGTGCGCCGCTCGCGCCGTCGCTTCTGGCAGGGCGACAAGGCGGCCCTGCGCACGCTGCACGAGGTCGTCGAGACCGTCACGCGGCTGATGGCCCCGCTGACGCCGTTCATCACCGAGCGGGTCTGGCAGGACCTGGTCGTCCCGGTCACCCCGGACGCCCCGGAGTCGGTGCACCTGTCGTCGTGGCCGGAGGCGGACCTGTCCGTCATCGACCCGGAGCTGTCGAAGCAGATGGTGCTGGTCCGCCGCCTGGTGGAGTTGGGCCGCGCCACGCGCGCGGAGTCGGGCGTCAAGACCCGCCAGCCGCTGTCCCGCGCGCTGGTCGCCGCGACCGGTTTCGAGTCCCTCGACCCGGAGCTGCACGCGCAGATCACGGAAGAGCTCAACGTCAGCTCGCTCGCCTCGCTCTCCGAGGTGGGCGGTTCCCTGGTCGACACCACGGCCAAGGCGAACTTCCGCGCCCTGGGCAAGCGCTTCGGCAAGGGCGTCCAGGCGGTCGCCAAGGCCGTCGCCAACGCCGACGCGGCCGCCCTGTCCCTCGCTCTGCGCGAGGGCACCGCCTCGGTCGAGGTCGAGGGCGAGACGGTCACCCTGGCCCCGGACGAGGTGATCATCACGGAGACCCCGCGCGAGGGCTGGTCCGTCGCCTCCGACTCCGGCGCCACGGTCGCCCTCGACCTGGAGATCACCGAGGAGCTGCGCCGGGCCGGCCTCGCCCGTGACGCGATCCGCCTGATCCAGGAGGCCCGCAAGAACAGCGGCCTCGACGTGGCCGACCGCATCGCCCTGCGCTGGACGGCGACGGATCCCGCCGTCGCCGCGGCCCTGTCCGAGCACGCCGGCCTCATCGCCGACGAGGTCCTCGCCACGGACTTTGCCCAGGACGAGCCGGACGCCACCTACGGCCCCGCCTTCAAGGACGACCCCCTGACCCTCACCTTCCACCTCCGCAAGGCCGACTAGAGGCCCGTCCGGCGCCTGAGGACGAGCCCGCGGCCACTCCAGCCCGTCCGGCGTTCGAGGACGAGCGCGCAAGCGCGAAGGGGGTCCGGGGGCGCAGCCCCCGGGAACGGGACGGGAAGGGGCGGAGGGGGCGGAGGGGGCGAGAACCCCTGACGCCCACCCCCGCCCCGGACACGCGAAAGGCCCGGGTCCACCGAATCCACGGTGGCCCCGGGCCTTCGCCGTCCCCACGGCACGAACACCCCACGCCCCCACAGGCACGCCAAAAGGGCGGGGCCCCCGGATTCCCGGGGGCCCCGCCCTTGACGCTGCCGACGCCTAAGGCGTACTCGAGGCCGTCAGTTGTCGTCCTCGTCGATCAGGAAGCCACGCATCGGCGAGGGAGCCTGCTGCATCGGCGACGGCCCCTGGGGCCGCACCGGCGCCATCGGCTGCGTCATCGCCGGCGACATCTGCTGCTGACCGCCGTAGGACGGACCGGCCTGGGACGGGTTGCCGCCCATGCCCTGGTTGCCGCCGTAGCCCGGGGCGCTCGCACCGGCCGGCGCCATGGAGGGCGCGGAGGACGACGGCAGCGAAGCGGCGGCCGGACTGCGCGGCGGAGCCAGCGAGTCGTCGGCCTGGGTCTCCAGCTGACGCAGCTGCGACTCCAGGTAGGACTTCAGGCGCGTACGGTACTCGCGCTCGAAGCCGCGCAGGTCCTCGACCTTCCGCTCCAGCGTGGCGCGGGCGGACTCCAGGGAGCCCATCGCGACGCGGTGCTTCTCCTGCGCGTCCCGCTCCAGCGCGTCGGCCTTGGCACGGGCGTCGCGCTCCAGACCCTCGGCGCGGCTGCGGGCCTCACCGACGATCTTGTTGGCCTCGGAACGGGCCTCGGCGATCGCCTGGTCGGCGGTCTGCTGGGCCAGCGAGAGGACACGGGCGGCGCTGTCGCCGCCGGGGCCCTGACCGGGCTGCGGCATCTGCGGACCGTGACCGCCCATGGGACCGCCCATCGGGCCGCCCATGTGCTGCTGCATCTGTCCCTGCATCTGACCGGGACCCTGGCCCATCGGACCCTGGCCCATCGGGCCGGGACCCTGCGGACCGCCCTGGCCGCTGGGGCCTGCGGGCAGCTGCGGCGCACCGCTCGGCAGCTGGGGCGGGCCACCCATGGGGCCACCCATCTGCTGCTGCGGCGGGCCCGATATGCCGGCGGGCACGGGAGCACCCGGACCGCGCATGCCCTGCGGCGGCCCCTGCTGCTGGTGCTGCTGGTGCTGCTGATCCTGCTGCTCGGGCGGCTTGCGCATGCCCTGCTGCTGGTTCTGCGCAGCCGCGCGCGTGGCCGCCGCCAGTTTGGCGCGCAGGTCCTCGTTCTCGCGGAGCAACCGCGTCAGTTCGGCTTCGACCTCGTCGAGGAAGGCATCGACCTCGTCCTCGTCATAGCCTTCTCGGAGGCGGACGGTCGTGAACTGCTTGTTCCGCACGTCCTCGGGGGTCAACGGCATCTCTTCACCTCAACGTAGTCATCGGCAGTCGGCAAGACCGTATCGTCCACAGTCACCTCGCGAGATTGCCCACGAGAGTGATCAAGATGTAGACGATGATCATCAGTACGAAGAAGGACAGGTCAAGTGCCACGCCCCCGAGACGCAGTGGCGGGATGAACCGCCTCAGCAGCTTGAGCGGTGGATCGGTGACAGTGTAGGTGGCCTCCAGAACGACCACCATCGCCTTGCCGGGTTGCCATGAGCGGGCGAACTGGAAGACGTAGTCCATGACCAGCCGGAAGATCAGCACGATGAGGAAACACATCAGCGCGACGTAGAGAATCTCCAAAACCACGCCCATGATCCGTGCGTCCCTCTCCCCTGTTCCGTGCCATGTCCGGTCCTGCGTCTCAGCTCTGGTTGAAGAACCCGCCCTCTGCGATGCGGGCCTTGTCCTCCGCCGTGACATCGACGTTAGCAGGCGACAACAGGAACACCTTCTGCGTCACCCGCTCGATGCTGCCGTGAAGACCAAACACCAAACCGGCCGCAAAGTCGACAAGTCGCTTCGCGTCTGTGTCATCCATCTCAGTCAGATTCATGATCACCGGGGTGCCCTCGCGGAAGTGTTCCCCGATGGTACGGGCCTCGTTGTAGGTCCGCGGGTGCAGCGTGGTGATCCGGTAGGGCTCCCGCTCGGACACGACCTTGGGCATGATCACCGGTGCGTTCTTCTCCATGCTCTGACGTTCTTGTGTGATGGACGCCACGGGGGCGATTCGCGCCGGACGCCCGGATTCCGCGGGAAGCGAAGCGGAATGGGGTACTGGGTCGCGCTGAACCGGCGGCTGCACCACTCGCACCGGTTCGTCCCTTTGGGGCTGATGTGCCTGGTGCGACTGGTGAGACGGCTCGTGCCGCCTGCGGTCCCGCTCGGGCTCCGGGTCGAGCTCGGGCTCGAAGTCGTCGTCGGGGTCGAATCCCCTGCCGTCGTACCCATCGTCCTCCACGAGGCCGAGGTAGACCGCCATCTTGCGCATCGCGCCGGCCATGCTCTGAGTCCTCCGCTCTGTGGTGGATCGGCTGACGACTTGCCAAGTGCCCGCGATCCACGAGGTCGTTTTGCCCGCCGATCGGCGGTAATGACCATATTTTCTGCTGTGGTCCGACTTCTTGGCGACGTTACCCGAGCCCGGGGCGGACGCCGAGTACCGCAGTGCCGACGCGTACATGTGTCGCTCCGGCTGCGACGGCCTGTTCGAGATCCGCACTCATCCCTGCCGAGACCATGTTCGCAGCCGGATGAGCGCTGCGCAGGGCAGTCGACAAATCCATCAGCCGGTCGAATGCCGCCCGTTGGCGCCCCGCGTACGGCCCGGTGAGCGGGGCGACGGTCATCAGCCCGTCCAGCCGGAGCCCGGGAGCGTTCGCGACGAGGTCCCCCAACTCCTCGATGCCACCGGCTCCCACGCCACCGCGCTCGCCCCGGCCGCTCTCCTCGGCGTCGAGCGCGACCTGGAGGAGGCAGCCCAGCTCCCGCCCCGCCCGGACCGCCTCCTTCGACAGAGCTGTGACGAGCTTGGGACGATCGACGGACTGCACGACATCGGCATAACCGACAACGGAACGGACCTTGTTGGTCTGCAACTGACCGACGAAGTGCCACAAGAGGGGCAGATCCGCGCACTCCGCGGCCTTGGGCGCCGCGTCCTGGTCCCGGTTCTCGGCGACGTGCCGGACACCGAGTTCCGACAGGATCCGCACGTCGCTCGCGGGGTAGGTCTTGGTGACCACGATCAGGGTCACCTCTTCGCGCTTGCGCCCCGCGGCCGTGCACGCCGCGGTGATGCGCTCTTCCACTTCCGCCAGATTTCCGGCGAGTTGATCCTTACGGTCCGTCATGTCCCATCAGTCCAACCAGACATAGCTCGCGAGCCGCCCGGTCGTGCGGTCCCGTCGGTACGAGAAGTGGTCGTGCGACTCGATCGTGCACACCGGCGACATCTCCCGGTCCCGCACCCCGAGCCGCTCAAGCTGCGCGTGCACACCCGCGGTCACGTCGACCGCCGGGGTGCCCCAGCTCGTCTCGGCGTACGCGGCGGGCTCGATCGCGGCGACGTCGGCACGCATGGCGTCCGGCACTTCGTAGCACCGCCCGCACACCGCGGGCCCGGTGCGGGCCACGATCCGGGCGGGGTCGGCGCCCCGCTCCACCATCGCCGCGACGACGGCCGGGACGACCCCGGCGACCATGCCGGGCCGTCCGGCGTGCGCGGCGCCGGCGACCCCGGCGACGGGGTCGGCGAGCAGCACCGGAGTGCAGTCCGCGGTGAGCACGGCGAGGGCGAGGCCGCGGCGTGCAGTGACGAGCGCGTCGACCTCGGGGACGGGCCGGTCCCCCCACGGCTCGTCCACCACCGCCACGTCCGCTTTGTGCACCTGGTTCATCCAGACGACCCGGGCGGGGTCGAGCCCGAGGGACTTGGCGGCCAGTTCGCGGTTGGTCCGTACGGCGTCGGGGTCGTCGCCGACCGCGCCGCCGAGGTTGAGCTCCTCGTACGGAACGGCGCTCACTCCGCCCCACCGGTCGGTGAAGGCGAAGTGCGCGCCGCTCAGTGTGCTCGTTTCGGAGCGCGGTCCTATCACTTCAGGAAGTCCGGCACGTCCAGCTCTTCGGCCGCGCTGTCCGAGTAGGAGCGGGACGGCGGGACCGGCGGGGAGACGGGCAGTTCGCCCGCGGGCTCCGGAGCCGGCTCCACCGGCGCCTCCTTCGGCGTGACGCTGCCGAGCGAGCCGAAGGTCGGGCGGCTGTCGGAGGTCCGTACCGGGGTGGGCTCCTCACGCTTGGCCGAGGAGGACCCGAGCACGGTGTCCCGCTTGGACGGCGGCTGACCGCCGTCGAAGCCGGCGGCGATGACGGTGACCCGCACCTCGTCGCCGAGCGCGTCGTCGATGACCGCGCCGAAGATGATGTTCGCCTCGGGGTGTGCCGCCTCGCTCACCAGCTGGGCGGCCTCGTTGATCTCGAACAGGCCGAGGTCGGAGCCGCCGGAGATGGAGAGCAGGACGCCGCGGGCGCCGTCGATGGAGGCCTCGAGGAGCGGCGAGGAGATCGCCATCTCCGCCGCCGCCACCGCGCGGTCGTCGCCGCGGGCCGAGCCGATGCCCATGAGGGCCGAACCCGCCTCGGACATCACGGACTTGACGTCGGCGAAGTCGAGGTTGATCAGACCGGGGGTGGTGATGAGGTCGGTGATGCCCTGGACACCCGACAGCAGGACCTGGTCCGCCGACTTGAACGCGTCGAGGACCGAGACCTGGCGGTCCGAGATGGACAGCAGCCGGTCGTTGGGGATGACGATGAGGGTGTCGACCTCTTCGCGGAGTTCCGCGATGCCGTCCTCGGCCTGGTTGGCGCGGCGCCGTCCTTCGAAGGTGAAGGGGCGCGTGACCACGCCGATGGTGAGGGCGCCGAGCGAGCGGGCGATGTTGGCGACGACAGGTGCGCCGCCGGTGCCGGTGCCGCCGCCTTCGCCGGCGGTGACGAAGACCATGTCGGCCCCCTTGAGGACCTCCTCGATCTCCTCGCGGTGGTCCTCGGCCGCCTTGCGGCCGACGGCCGGGTTGGCTCCTGCGCCGAGTCCGCGGGTGAGTTCACGGCCCACGTCGAGTTTGACGTCGGCGTCGCTCATCAACAGAGCTTGCGCGTCGGTGTTGATGGCGATGAACTCGACGCCCTTGAGACCGACCTCGATCATCCGGTTGATGGCATTGACACCACCGCCGCCGACACCGATGACTTTGATGACTGCGAGGTAGTTCTGCGGTGCTGCCACGTCGAAGGCCTCTCGCCTCGAGTTACGTGTCGCCGCCTCGCTGTCTCGCGATCCGACGACTGATGCCGAATGGGACGGTCCGAACGCCGACCCGAACCCTAACGCTGAAGTTTAGGGTTACCAGTGTGTCTGTTCCTTGGACTCTTCCGAACAGGACACTAAGTCGACAAGTGGCGCACGTTCAACGAACACGCCGAACCTCCCGTTTTTCTTTTCACCCTATGTGATCAGGCGTAGCGCTGCCCAACCAGGGTGCTGGCCTGCGCGGATGTGCGTCAACTCCCCGCTGACGCAGGGGCGGTGGGCACGCTCACGTCGAAGTCCCGGGCCTTGGGAGCTGCTTTCATGAGAGCGGTGAGCGTACGCGCCTTCGCGCGGCCCTTCTCGCCACTCCCCCAGGTGACGGTGCGGCCGCCGCTCAACTCCAGCGAGATGGAGTCGTACGAACGGACCTTGACGGTCCGGGTGTCGCGGGCGACCGCGGCCGGAATGTCGCCGGCCACCCGCACGGCCTCGCGCACCAGCCGGCCGGTGCCGAAGCGGCGCAGTCCGGCGGAGTGGGAGACGGTCAATTCCAGTGCGGGAACCCCCTTCGGGGGGCGTGAAACCGTGGCGAATCGCACGCCCTTCGCGTCCACTTCGACATACTTGCCCCCTTTTTCGGGGCTTTTGACAATCAGGACCGCAGTGCGCTCGGTCACTTTCAGGCCGATTCCCCGGGGCCAGGAGCGAACGACGTCGACCGAGTCGATTCGGGGCAATTTCCGCCGCAGTCGGGCCTCGATGGCGCCGGTGTCGACCGAGACGAGGGGCGAACCGACCGGCACATCGGCCGCCTCGCGCACCTGTTGCTCGGTCAGGACCCGCATCCCGGAGACGGACACCTTCTCGACGCGGAGCCAGTGGGAGCCGTAGAGAACCCAGACGGAGGCGGCCCCGGTCAACACCAGGGCGAGCAAAAGGATGATGAACGTACGAGGGCGGGGCAGCCGCCCGATGCGGGGCGGCCGGGGCGGGCCGGACTCGGTCTTCTGCCGTTCGCCGCGTTCGGCGGTCGTCGGTCCGGCCACGCTCCCCTGCCTTCTGTCACGCGCGGTGGCGCGACGCAATCGCCTCGTACACCATGCCGACGAGCAGATCGTCGGCGTCCCGGCGGCCGAACTCGCTGGCGGCACGGGACATCTCGAACAGCCGGTGCGGGTCGGCCAGCACGGGCAGCACGTTCGCCTGGATCCACTCGGGCGTCAGTTCCGCGTCGTCGACCAGCAGTCCGCCGCCCGCCTTGACCACCGGCTGGGCGTTGAGCCGCTGTTCGCCGTTGCCGATGGGCAGCGGGACGTAGGCGGCCGGGAGCCCGACGGCGGAGAGTTCGGCGACGGTCATCGCCCCCGCGCGGCAGAGCATCATGTCGGCCGCCGCGTACGCGAGGTCCATCCGGTCCACGTACGGTACCGGGATGTACGGGGGCATCCCCGGCATCTGGTGGACCTGCGGCAGTTCGTTCTTGGGCCCGACCGCGTGCAGGATCTGGATGCCGGCCTGCTGGAGGTACGGAGCGACCTGCTGGACGACCTCGTTGAGGCGCCGGGCGCCCTGCGAGCCACCGGAGACGAGCAGGGTGGGCAGGGCGGGGTCGAGGCCGAAGGCGGCCCGGGCCTCGGGGCGCACGGCGGCGCGGTCCAGCGTGGCGATGGAACGGCGCAGCGGGATGCCGATGTAGCGGGCGCCGCGCAGCTTGCTGTCCGGCGTCGAGACGGCGACCTGGGCGGCATAACGGGAGCCGATCTTGTTGGCCAGGCCCGGGCGGGCGTTGGCCTCGTGGATGACGATCGGCACCCCGAGGCGCTTGGCGGCGAGGTAGCCGGGGAGCGCGACGTAGCCGCCGAACCCGACGACGGCGTCCGCCTTGGTGCGTTCCAGGATCTGCTCGGCGGCCTTGATCGTGCCGCGCAGCCGCCCGGGGACGGTGATCAGCTCGGGCGTGGGCTTGCGTGGCAGCGGCACGGCGGGGATCAGCGCGAGATCGTAGCCCCGCTCGGGCACCAGTCGGGTCTCAAGTCCGCGCTCCGTGCCCAGGGCCGTGATTCCCACGGTCGGGTCCTGCCTGCGCAGGGCGTCCGCGAGGGCGAGCGCGGGCTCGATGTGGCCGGCGGTCCCCCCGCCGGCGAGTACGACATGCACCGAAATTCACCGCTCTCCGGACGAACGCGCCGAGGCGCGCCGTCGCATCGTGTTCCATCTGCGAGGCTCTGAAGAGCCTCTGACCGCAGCACGCTTTCTACCAAAGCGGGGTTGCCGCATGGCAAGCGCAGCCCGCGCAGCGGGCTCGTCGCGTGCGAAGGCGATCAGCAGCCCGATGGCGAACATGGTCGGCAGCAGGGCGGAACCCCCGTAGGAGAACAGCGGGAGCGGGACTCCGGCGATCGGCAGCAGGCCGAGCACCGCACCGATGTTGATCACGGCCTGCGCCGTGATCCAGGTGGTCACGCCTCCCGCGGCATACCTGACGAAGGGGTCCTCCGTGCGTCCGGCCACGCGGATACCCGCATAGCCTAGAGCCGCGAAGAGGGCGAGTACCGACAGCGTCCCTGACAGGCCCAGTTCCTCCCCGGTGATGGCGAAGATGAAGTCGGTGTGCGCTTCGGGCAGTTGACCCCATTTCTCCACACTCGCACCGAGGCCCGAACCGAACAGCCCGCCGGACGCGAGGGCGTAGATGCCGTGCACGGCCTGCCAGCACTGGTCGTTCGGGCCCGGATCCGTCGCGCCGATGCAGGCGAGCCGTGACATGCGGTTGGGGCTGGTCTTGATGAGGACGACCCCGATGGTCGCCGCGACGGCCAGAACGCCCGCGAAGAGCCGTGTGGGGGCACCGGCGAGCCACAGCAGGCCGAACAGGATCGCGGTGAGGATGATCGCCGTCCCCATGTCGCCGCCGAGCATGATCAGCCCGAGCAGCATGAAGGCCACCGGTACGAGCGGCACCAGCATGTGCTTCCACTGGGTCAGCAGCCGCCGGTCCTCCTTGCGGGCCAGCAGGTCGGCGCCCCACAGCACGAGGGCGAGCTTGCCGAACTCGCTGGGCTGCAACTGGAAGGGCCCGCCGATGGAGATCCAGTTCTGGTTGCCGTTGACCGCCATCCCTATCCCCGGCACCTGCACCAGGACCATCAGGAAGACGGAACCGGCCAGTATCGGGTAGGCCAGCGCCCGGTGCAGCTTGACGGGCATCCGCGACGCGACCAGCAGCAGCACGGTGCCGATCGCGGCCGCCAGGAACTGCTTGCGGAAGAAGTACGACCCCGGCAGGGACAGCTGGAGCGCCTTGATCATGGAGGCCGAGTAGACCATCACCAGACCGAGCACGGTGATCAGCAGACTGCTGCCGAAGATCAGGTAGTACGCGGTGAGCGGCCGGTCCCAGGCGCGGCGGGCGCGTACGACGAAGCCGCGCAGCGGGTTCTCGCCCGGGGAGCGCGGGGCCGCGGGGCGCCGGGGGGCCCGCTGCACGGGGGGTCGGCCGGTACGGCTACTGGGCATCGGCGTCTCCGGACCACAACGGTGTCACGCGTCCGTCCCTCCCAAGGTCGCCCGGCAGGCGGCCGGGTCAGGCGCCGAGTTCGCGAACCGCCTCCGCGAACGCGTCACCGCGCTTGTTGTAGTTGGCGAACATGTCCATCGAGGCACAGGCCGGGGCCAGCAGTACCGTGTCCCCGGGCTCGGCGAGCCGTTTCGCCTCCTGGACAGCCGCGAGCATCGCCCCAGTGTCCGTCCGGTCCAGGTCGACGACCGGTACTTCCGGCGCGTGTCGCGCCAGCGCTTCCCGGATGAGGGCGCGGTCGGCGCCGATGAGGACGGCGCCCCGGAGCCGCTTCGCCGACTTGGCGACCAGCTCGTCGAAGGTGGCTCCCTTGGCGAGTCCGCCCGCGATCCACACGATCGACTCGTAGGAGGCCAACGAGGCTTCCGTCGCATGGGTGTTGGTGGCCTTGGAGTCGTCGACGTAGGCGACACCGTCCACGTCGGCGACGTGCGCGATGCGGTGGGCGTCCGGCCGGAAGGCCCGCAGCCCGTCGCGCACGGCCGCCGCGGGCACCCCGTAGGCACGCGCGAGGGCCGCCGCCGCAAGGGCGTTGGCGATGTTGTGCGGGGCCGGCGGGTCGACGTCGGAGACCTGTGCCAGTTCCTGGGCGTTCTTCTGCCGGTCCTCGACGAAGGCGCGGTCGACCAGGATGCCTTCCACGACGCCGAGTTGGGACGGCCCCGGGGTGCCGAGCGTGAACCCGACGGCGCGGCAGCCCTCCTCGACGTCCGCCTCGCGCACCAGGTCCTCGGTGGCCGGGTCGGCCACGTTGTACACGCAGGCGACGCGATTGCCTTCGTAGATACGGCCCTTGTCGGCGGCGTACGCCTCCATGGAGCCGTGCCAGTCGAGGTGGTCGGGGGCCAGGTTGAGGACGGCGGCGGAGTGGGCGCGCAGCGAGGGCGCCCAGTGCAGCTGGTAGCTGGAGAGTTCGACGGCGAGCACGTCGTACGGCTCGTCGCCGAGGACCGCGTCCAGCAGCGAGACCCCGATGTTGCCGACGGCGGCGGTCCGCAGCCCGGCCGCCCGGAGGATCTCGGCGAGCATCTGCACGGTCGTGGTCTTGCCGTTGGTGCCGGTGACCGCGAGCCAGGGCGCCGCGTCCGGGCCGCGCAGGCGCCAGGCCAGCTCGACGTCGCCCCACACCGGGACGCCCGCCTCGGCGGCCGCCGCGAACAGCGGCTTGCCGGGCTTCCAGCCGGGCGCGGTGACGACGAGTTCGGTGCCGTCGGGCAGGGTGTCCCCGTCGCCGAGGCGCACGGTCACGCCCAGCGCCCGCAGCTCCGCGGCCTGGGCCCGGGACCGCTCGTCGTCGCCGTCGTTGACGACCGTGACGACGGCTCCGAGGCCGTGCAGGACGCGGGCCGCCGGGATGCCGGAGACGCCGAGCCCGGCGACGGTGACGTTCTTCCCCTGCCAGTCGGTCACTTCTTGGCTGCCCATCCCGCGTAGAAGAGGCCGAGGCCGACGATCACGCACATGCCCTGGATGATCCAGAAGCGGACCACCACCAGGACCTCGGACCAGCCCTTGAGTTCGAAGTGGTGCTGGAGTGGCGCCATGCGGAAGACCCGCTTGCCGGTGAGGCGGAAGGAGCCGACCTGGATGACCACCGACATGGTGATGAGGACGAACAGGCCGCCGAGCAGCGCCAGCAGGAACTCCGTGCGGGAGCAGATGGCGAGGCCGGCGAGGGCGCCGCCGAGGGCGAGGGAGCCGGTGTCGCCCATGAAGATCTTGGCGGGCGAGGTGTTCCACCACAGGAAGCCGAAGCAGGCGCCCATCAGGGCGGCGGCCACCACGGCGAGGTCGAGTGGATCGCGCACCTCGTAGCAGGCGCCCGGGTTGGTGAGGGTCTGCGCGTTGGCGCAGGACTCCTGGAACTGCCAGACGCCGATGAAGGTGTAGGCGCCGAAGACCATGACGGAGGCGCCGGTGGCTAGGCCGTCCAGACCGTCCGTCAGGTTCACGCCGTTCGACATCGCGAGAATCATGAACAGGGCCCAGACCACGAACAGCACCGGTCCGATGGACCAGCCGAAGTCCTGCACGAAGGAGAGCTTCGTGGAGGCCGGGGTGTTGTTGCGGTTGTCCGCGAACTGGAGCGAGAGCACCGCGAAGGAGACGCCGACGATCAGCTGTCCGGCCATCTTGGCCTTGGCCCGCAGACCGAGCGACCGCCGCTTGACGATCTTGATGTAGTCGTCCAGGAAGCCGACCAGGCCCATGCCCGCCATCAGCCCGAGCACCAGCAGACCGGAGAAGGTCGGTGTGTATCCCGTGATCACCTTGGACAGGAAGTACGCGATGATCGTCGCCAGGATGAAGGCGATACCACCCATGGTCGGCGTACCGCGCTTGCTGTGGTGCTCGCGCGGGCCGTCGTCGCGGATGTACTGGCCGTAGCCCTTGCGGGCCAGGAGCTTGATCAGCAGCGGAGTGCCGACCAGGGTCAGGAAAAGGCCAATGACTCCCGCGAACAGGATCTGCTTCATCATCGGGCGGAAACCTCACCCTCGGCACCGGGCTCGAGCAGCGCCAGCGCCACCCGTTCCAGCCCGACCGACCGGGACGCCTTCACGAGTACGACGTCCCCTGGGCGCAGCTCGCTGCGCAACAGGTCGACAGCCGCCTGTGCGTCGGACACGTGCACCGACTCCTCACCCCACGAACCCTCGTTATATGCGCCCAGTTGGAGCCAGGACGCTTCCCTGCCCCCGACCGCGACGAGCTTGCTGACGTTGAGCCGGACGGCGAGCCGTCCGACCGCGTCGTGCTCGGCGAGCGCCTCGTCCCCGAGCTCGGCCATCTGACCGAGCACCGCCCAGGTCCGCCGCCCCTTGCCCATCGCCACGAGCGCGCGCAGGGCGGCTCGCATGGACTCGGGGTTCGCGTTGTAGGCGTCGTTGACGACCGTCACGCCGTCCGGGCGCTCGGTGACCTCCATCCGCCAGCGGGAGAGGGAGCCCGCCTCGGAGAGCGCACGGGCGATCTCGTCTGCGGACATGCCCAGCTCATGGGCGACGGCGGCCGCGGCGAGCGCGTTCGACACGTGGTGCTCACCGTACAGGCGCATGGTCACATCGCTGCACCCGGAGGGTGTGCGAAGGCTGAAGGCGGGCTGTCCGCCCTCCGTGAGGTGGACGTTCTCGGCACGTACGTCCGCTTCGTCGGACTCTCCGAAGAGGATCACGCGGGCTTTCGTCCGGGACGCCATGGCGCGGACGAGGGGATCGTCGGCGTTCAGGATCGCGGCGCCGTCCTCGGGCAGGCTCTCCACCAACTCGCCCTTGGCCTGGGCGATCTGCTCCCGGCCGCCGAACTCGCCGATGTGGGCGGTCCCGACGTTCAGGACGAGACCGACCTTCGGCGGGGTCAGGCCGGTGAGGTAGCGGATGTGGCCGATCCCGCGGGCGCCCATCTCCAGTACCAGGAAACGGGTTTCCTCGGTGGCGCTGAGGGCGGTCAGCGGCAGCCCGATCTCGTTGTTGAACGAGCCGGGCGTGAAGATGGTCGGCGCCTTGCTCCGGAGCACCTGGGCGATGAGGTCCTTGGTGCTGGTCTTGCCCGCGGAGCCGGTGAGCGCCACCAGGGTCGCGCCGAGCCGTTCCACGACGTGGCGTGCGAGGGCGCCGAGGGCCGCCTGGACGTCCTCCACGACGATCGCGGGCACCCCGACGGGCCGGGAGGCCAGTACGGCGACCGCACCGGCGTCCACGACCGCCCGCGCGTAGTCGTGGCCGTCCACGCGCTCGCCGACGAAGGCGACGAAGAGGCTGCCGGACTCCACTTCACGGGAGTCCCTGACGACGGGTCCGGTGACCTGTACCGCCGGATCCGGTATGTCGTACGTCTGCCCGCCGACGACTGCTGCGATCTCGGCGAGAGAGAGGGCGATCACAAGTTCATCCCTGGGTCTTCTGGATAGCTTCGCGAAGCACCTGGCGGTCGTCGAAGGGACGGACCACTCCGGCGATGTCCTGGCCCTGCTCGTGGCCCTTGCCGGCGACCAGCACGGTGTCCCCGGGCCGGGCACGGGCGACGGCGGCGGCGATGGCGGCGGCCCGGTCCTCGAAGACCGCGACCTCTCCGCGCTGGTGCGCCGGCACCTCGGCGGCGCCCGCGAGCATCGTGGCGAGGATCGCCAGCGGGTCCTCGGAGCGGGGGTTGTCGGAGGTGAGCACGGCGGTGTCGGCCAGCCGGGCCGCGGCGGCGCCCATCGGCATCCGCTTGGTCTTGTCGCGGTCGCCGCCGCAGCCGAGCACGATGTGCAGGCTGCCTTCGGTGACCTTGCGCAGCGCGCGCAGGACCGACTCGACGGCGTCCGTCTTGTGGGCGTAGTCGACGACCGCGAGATACGGCTGGCCCTCGTCCACGCGCTCCAGGCGGCCGGGCACGCCCGGCACCGCGGCGACACCGTCGGCGGCGCGCTGCGGGTCGATCCCGGCGACGGCGAGGGAGACGATCGCGGCGAGCGTGTTCGCCACGTTGAAGGGGCCGGCCAGCGGCGACCTCGCCGTGATCCGCTCCCCCTCGGGGCCGGTCACGACGAACGTCGAGTCGAGGGGGCCGATTTCGACGTCCTCGGCCCGCCAGTCGGCGTCGGGGTGGCCCTCGGCGGAGAAGGTGACGACGGGGACGGTGGCCTCCTTGATCAGGCGGCGCCCGTACTCGTCGTCGAAGTTGACCACTCCGAGCCTGCTGCGCTCGGGCGTGAACAGCTGCGCCTTCGCCTGGAAGTAGTCCTCCATGCCGGAGTGGAACTCCATGTGCTCCGGGCTGAGGTTGTTGAAGACGGCGATGTCGAAGACGCAGCCGTCGACCCGGCCGAGGACCAGCGCGTGACTGGACACCTCCATGGCGACCGCCTCGACACCGCGCTCGCGCATGACCGCGAACAGGGCCTGGAGGTCGGTGGCCTCGGGGGTCGTGCGCTCCGACTTGATGCGCTCGTCGCCGATGCGCATCTCGACCGTGCCGATCAGCCCGGTGGAGCGGACGGTCTTCAGGCCGCCCTCGACGAGATACGCCGTGGTGGTCTTGCCCGAGGTGCCGGTGATGCCGATCTGCAGCAGGTCGCGGCCGGGGTGGCCGTAGATCGTGGCCGCCAGCTCGCCCATCCGGCGGCGCGGCTCGTCGACGACGAGCACCGGCAGACCGGTGGCGGCGGCGCGCTCGGCGCCCGTCGGGTCGGTCAGCACGGCGGCGGCACCGAGACCGGCCGCCTGCGTCACGAAGTCGGCACCGTGCATCCGGGCGCCGGGCAGTGCGGCGTACAGGTCCCCCGGGCGCACGGCACGGGAGTCGTGGGTGATGCCGGTGATGTCCGCGGCCGGAGCCGGGACGGTGACGCCGAGCTGATCGGCGAGCTCCGCGAGGGGTGTGGCGGAGTTCCGAACCGGTCGCGGCGGCCCCGGATATGTCACAGGAACGCCCTTCTGAGGGGTTTGGGACTGATCAGCGTGTGGCACGGCGGTGAGCGTACCGGGCGCACCCCCGCCGGAGCGAAGCGAGGGGCGCGGCGGGCCATGGTTCCCGTGGTCGGGAGTGATCGTTGTCACGAGCTGGTTCCTGGTCGGTGTGCCGGGTGGAGCGGGACGTCCGGTCGGGGCGGGGAGCCGTTGGTCAGGGCGTGAAGGCGACGGGCAGCCTGGCGGGCCCGGCACCGGTGGGCGGGACCTGGAGCGTCTTCAGGGCGAACTCCATGACCTGCTTGTAGATGGGCCCGCAGATCTGGCCGCCGAAGTAGCTGCCCCTGGTCGCGTTCTGGATGGCGCAGTAGACGGTGATCCGCGGCTTGTCCGCGGGTGCGAACCCGGCGAACGACGAGGTGTAGCCGTGGTACTTGCCGGTGGCCGGATCCACGCGGTTGGCCGTACCGGTCTTGCCCGCCACCCGGTAGCCCGGGATGCGCGCCTTGGTGCCGGTGCCCTCCTCGTCGTCCACCACGGACTCCAGCATCCGGGCGAGCGACGTCGCCGTCTTCTCGCTCACGACCCTTGTCTTCTTGGGCTTCGGAGCGGGCGTGAAGCGCCCGTCGGGCCCCTTGGCACCGCGTACGAGCGTCGGTTCGACCCGGACGCCGCCGTTGGCGATCGTCGAGTAGACGGAGGCCGCCTGCATCGCGTTGATCGACACACCCTGGCCGAAAGGGATCGTGTACTGCTGCGAGGTGGACCACTTGTCGGCGGGCGCGAGGATGCCCTTCGTCTCCCCGGGGAAGTCGAGTCCCGTGGGGCGTCCGATGCCGAACTTGCGCAGGTAGGAGTAGAGGACCCGGTTGGCCTGCTTCTGCGTCTTGCCGAGCTGGCCGGTGGCCAGGATGGTGCCGATGTTGCTGGACTTGGCGAGGACGCCGTTGAGAGTGAGGTTCCAGGTCGGGTGGTCGATGTCGTCCTGGAAGAGCCGGTCGCCGCGGTGCAGCCGGTTCGGCACGACCACGTGCGTCGCCGGGGTGGCGACGTTCTCCTCCAGTACGGCGGCCATCGACATGACCTTGGCGGTGGAGCCGGGCTCGTACGCGTCCTGGAGGGCCGCGTTGCCGAGCGCCGCCGAGCTGGCCTGCGAGAGGTCGTTCGGGTCGAAGCCGGGCGAGTTGGCCATGGCCAGGATCTCCCCGGTCCGGGTGTCCTGCACCATCACGTAACCGCGGTCCGCCCCGGACTTCTTCACCTGCTCGGAGATGGCGTTCTGCGCCGCCCACTGGATGTCCCGGTCGATGGTCAGCTCCACGTCGGAACCGGCCACGGCGGGCGTCTCGGTGGACCCCGCGGTCGGCACCTGGCGCCCGCCGGACTGCGCGTAGCGGATCTTGCCGTCCTTGCCGGAGAGCTCCTCGTTCAGCTGCTGCTCCACTCCGCCGCCGCCCTTGCCGTCGGCGTTGACCCAGCCCAGTATCCCGGCGGCGAGTTCGCCGTTCGGGTACACGCGCTTGCTGGCGGGGACCGCGAGGACGCCGGCCAGGACGTTGACCGTGCTCTCGTCGGTCTCCGCCTTCGCCGCCAGCGTGGTCTTCAGATCCTTGATCTGCTTCCAGACCTGCGGCGTCCGGCGGTGCGCCAGCAGCGTGTAGCGCGTGTTCCTGGTCCGGAGCTTTTTGGCCACGGTGTCCATGTCCTGGCCCAGGATCGGGGCGAGGAGCGCCGCGGCCTGCTCCGGCGCGTCCGTCGTCCTGGCGGTCTCGGGCGTGAACATGGTGGGGTCGGCGGTGATGTCGTACGCGTCCACGCTGGTCGCGAGTTCCACACCGTTGCGGTCGGTGATGCCGCCGCGCTCGGCGGCCAGCGTGCGTCCGACGTACCGGTTCTGCTCGGCCTTCGCGGCGTACGCGCTCGCGTCCACGGCCTGCACCTGCAGCAGCCGCACGACGAAGGCGATCATCACCAGGGTCAGCGCCAGGCTGACCATGCGCAGACGGGGGCGCGGGCTGCCGAGCCGGATGACGCGCGGGCCGCCGGGCCCTGTGGCGCCCGGCCGGCGCACGGGGCGGGCACCGGGGCCCGGACGCCGCCGGTCTGCGGGACGTGCGGGCCGGGCCGGTCCTGGCACGCGGCGGCGCGGCGGTTCCCTGTCGGACACTTCCGTCACCTGCCGGGGTATGTGAAGGGCTCTGCGGACGGGGCGGGGATGGTGGGCGGCGGCGCGGTGGGGGCCGCGGCCGGAGGCGGCGCGGGGGCCGGCACCGGTTCCGGGGCGGGGGCGATGGCCTCGGGCGGCAGCACCACGGGGTCGCGGAGCGAGGACCGCTCGGCGGCCGGTCCGGGGACGCCCTTGACGGTGCCGTCGGGGTCGAGGAAGGCCGGGTCGCCGCCGGGGACCATGCCCAGCTCGCGGGCGCGCCGCTGGAGTGCGTCGGGGGCCGAGTAGGAGTCCACGTCCCGCTGGAGCTCCTGCTCCTCGTCCGTGAGGCTCTTGGTCTCCTTCTGGAGGTCGTCGAGCCGGAACGACCCTTCGCTGAGCGCGGAGTTCAGCACCAGGAGCCCGATCAGGCCACCGCCGAGCAGCAGCACGACCAGCAGGACGAAGGGGGTGCGGGCGGCCTGGCCCGTACCGGTGGGCAGCAACCGCGCGAGCCGGGCGGCACGCCCCTTGAGCTGGGGTTTCCTACGCACGGCCCCTCCCGGTGCGTGTGGGTGTCCGACTCACTCGCGCCTCCCCTTCGTACGGCTCACGCGGCCCCCTTGGTACGCCTCACTCGGCGTCCTCCCGGATGCGCTGGGCCCCGCGCAGTCGTGCGGGAGCGGCGCGCCGGTTCTCGGCGATCTCTTCCTCGGTGGGAAGTTCGGCACCGCGGGTGAGGAGCTTGAGCCGGGGCTGGTAGCGCTCGGGTACGACGGGCAGGCCGGGCGGCGCGGTGGAGGCGGCGCCGGCCGCGAACACCTGCTTGACCAGCCGGTCCTCCAGGGAGTGGTACGAGAGCACCGCGATCCGGCCGTCCACGCCGAGTGCCCGCACGGCGGCGGGGATCGCCCGCTCCAGCACGGTCAGTTCGCCGTTGACCTCGATGCGCAGGGCCTGGAACGTGCGCTTGGCGGGGTTGCCGCCGGTGCGCTTGGCGGCCTGCGGCAGCGCGTCGCGGATGAGCTCGACGAGCCGCGCGCTGTTGCTGAAGGGCTCCTTGTCGCGTTCGCGCACGACCGCGGACACGATCCGCTTGGCCTGCTTCTCCTCGCCGTACGCCCGCAGGATCCGCACCAGTTCGCCCGGCGGGTAGGTGTTGAGCACCTCGGCGGCGCTGATGCCGGTCGTCTGGTCCATGCGCATGTCGAGCGGGGCGTCCTGCGCGTACGCGAACCCGCGGTCCGCCTCGTCGAGCTGCATGGAGGACACGCCGAGGTCGAACAGCACGCCCTGGACGCGGGGCAGGCCCAGGCGGTCGAGCACGTCGGGGAGTTCGTCGTACACCGCGTGCACGAGGGTGGCCCGGTCGCCGAAGGGCGCGAGCCGCTCCCCGGAGAGGCGCAGTGCCTCCTTGTCCCGGTCGAGGGCGACGAGCCGGGCCTCGGGGAACCGGGTCAGCAGGGCTTCGCTGTGGCCGCCGAGACCGAGCGTGCAGTCGACGACGACGGCTCCCGGCCGCTCCAGCGCGGGCGCCAACATGTCCAGGCACCGCTGGAGCATCACCGGGACATGTCGACTCTGGCTCAAGGGGCCCTCTCAGATCCGGCACGGCCCGTACGCACCGCCGGGTCCCCGCCCGCTCCTGGAAGGGGAGGTCTGCCGGCGCCCGGTGAGTGGCGTCAGCCGACCGGGAGCGGGAGGAGGCCGAGCCGTACGTGCGCGCCGCGCACGCGGGGAGAGCCCGGGTGTCACCGGGTCCTCCGGGTGAAAATGCAGCAGGGAGAACCTCGCCTCCCGCTTCGCGTCACTTTAGTCCACGGTGTCTCGCGGTCAATCAACCGGCATGCGCGTCGCGGGCCGTGCTCCAGCCGAAGCGGTGAACCCGTCCCCATCACCCGTTCGGGCGCCCCGGCACCGCCCGTGTGGATTACCTCACAACAAGCCGCGATGGCGTTCTTTGTCCTCATCCACAGCAGGACTGCGTCCACGGTGACCAGTAACGTCATGGGTATGACGACTTCTGCATCCGTGCCCACCGAGCCCGAAGACGCCATAGCCGCCGATGGCTCCGTCACCGACCGGCTCGTCGCCGCGAACCAGCAGTACGCCGCCGCTTTCAGCGACCCCGGCATGGACGCCCGCCCCGTTCTCCAGGTCGCCGTGGTCGCCTGCATGGACGCCCGGCTCGACCTGCACGCCGCGCTGGGGCTGGAACTCGGCGACTGCCACACGATCCGCAACGCCGGCGGTGTCGTCACCGACGACGTGATCCGCTCCCTCACGATCAGCCAGCGGGCGCTCGGCACGCGCAGCGTCGTGCTCATCCACCACACCGGCTGCGGCCTGGAGTCGCTCACCGAGGAGTTCCGCCACGACCTGGAGATGGAGGTCGGCCAGCGCCCCGCCTGGGCCGTGGAGGCCTTCCGTGACGTCGACCAGGACGTGCGGCAGTCCATGCAGCGCGTGCGCACCTCGCCGTTCCTGCTCCACGCGGACGACGTGCGCGGCTTCGTCTTCGACGTGAAGACGGGTCTGCTGCGCGAGATCGACCCCGCCTAGCGGGCCCCGGCCCCCGGCCGGCGCTCACCGCGCGGAAAAAGAGCGAGTTCTCGTGCCCAAAAGGCCGTAAGACGTGACATAGCACGGCCAGTTGTCCACAGTCGAGTGACACGAACCGGTAACGGCAACAAGAATGCGGGTGTGGCGTCACGCGGAACTTTTCGCGCGTGGTGTCCGTGTTTCGGGGTGGGCCGGTCCGCATCGCAGCGTCGGCCCGTGAAAGGGCCGAGGAGGGCCGGGTGACGACCTATGACGATCGAGCGAGCCTCACGGATCTGACCGCCACTGCGGAGCGAGTCCGCAGTTCGGTGGAAGGAGTGATCGAGGGCAAGCCTGAGGTCGTACGGCTTTCGCTGACCGTGCTGCTCGCCGAGGGACACCTTCTGATCGAGGATGTCCCCGGCGTCGGCAAGACGATGCTGGCCAAGGCACTGGCGCGGTCCATCGACTGCTCGGTGCGGCGTATTCAGTTCACGCCCGACCTGCTGCCCTCGGACATCACGGGTGTGTCCATCTGGGACCAGCAGCGCCGGGACTTCGAGTTCAAGCCGGGGGCGATCTTCGCGCAGATCGTGATCGGCGACGAGATCAACCGCGCCTCCCCGAAGACGCAGTCGGCGCTCCTGGAGTCCATGGAGGAGCGCCAGGTCACCATCGACGGCCAGACCTACGAACTGCCGAGCCCCTTCATGGTGGTGGCCACGCAGAACCCGGTCGAGATGGAGGGCACCTACCCGCTGCCCGAGGCCCAGCGCGACCGCTTCATGGCCCGGGTCTCCATCGGCTATCCCAGCGCGGAGGCCGAGCTGCAGATGCTGGACGTCCACGGCGGCATCTCCCCGCTCGACGACCTCCAGCCCGTGGCGCACGCGCACGACATCGTGAAGCTGATCGACGCCGTCCGCACCGTCCACGTCGCGGACCCGGTCCGCAGGTACGCGGTGGACCTGGTGGCGGCCACCCGCACCCACCCGGACCTCAGACTCGGCGCCTCGCCGCGCGCCACGCTGCACCTGCTGCGCGCCGCGAAGGCCGCCGCCGCCCTCAGCGGCCGGGACTACGCGCTGCCGGACGACATCCAGGCGCTCGCGGTAGCGGTCCTGGCCCACCGCCTGCTGCCCACGGCCCAGGCGCAGCTGAACCGCCGCACGGCCGAGCAGGTCGTCCAGGAGATCCTGCAGCGCACGCCCGTACCCTCGCCTGCCCAGCCGCCGAACGGATTCACGATGGGCCGCGGCGCGCCCGCGTTCGACCAGCAGCCGCCGCGGAGGCTGTGATGACGTCCGGGGGGACGGGGCACGCGGAGGAGCCGGGGGGCGGGCTGCGCACGGCGCTCGCCGGACTCACCACGCGCGGGCGTTCCTTCCTGGCCGCCGGAGTGGCGGCCGCCGTCTGCGCGTACGTGCTGGGTCAGAGCGACCTGCTGCGGGTGGGCCTGCTGCTGGCCGTGCTGCCGCTGGTGTGCGCGACGGTGCTCTACCGCACCCGGTACCGGGTGGCGGGCAGCCGCCGGCTCTCCCCCGCGCGCGTGCCGGCCGGCTCCGAGGCCCGCGTCCACCTGCGGATGGACAACGTCTCACGGCTGCCCACGGGCCTGCTGATGCTCCAGGACCGGGTGCCGTACGTGCTCGGACCCCGGCCCCGGTTCGTGCTGGACCGGATGGAGGCGGGCGGCCACCGCGAGGTGTCCTACCGCGTGCGCTCGGACCTGCGCGGCCGCTATCCACTGGGCCCCCTCCAGCTGCGCCTCACCGACCCGTTCGGGATGTGCGAGCTGACCCGCTCCTTCTCGACGTACGACACCCTGACGGTCATCCCGCGCGTGGAGCCGCTGCCGCCGGTGCGGCTGAGCGGCGAGGCGAAGGGGTACGGCGACGGGCGGCAGCGGTCGCTCGCGCTGGCCGGCGAGGACGACGTGATACCGCGCGGCTACCGGCACGGCGACGATCTGCGCCGGGTCCACTGGCGGCTCACCGCGCGCTACGGCGAGCTGATGGTGCGCCGCGAGGAGCAGCCGCAGCGCGCCCGCTGCACGGTCCTGCTGGACACCCGGGGCATCGCCTTCGCGGGCGCGGGCCCCGACTCAGCCTTCGAATGGGCCGTGTCGGGGGCGGCGTCCACGCTGGTCCACATGCTCGAACGGGGCTTCTCGGTGCGGCTGTTGACGGACACCGGAAGCTCGGTGCCCGGCGAGGGCGCCGACGGGTTCGCGGGCGCCAGCCAGGAGTCGGCCGACGCCGCGGGCCTGATGATGGACACGCTCGCCGTGGTGGACCACTCGGACGGCGCGGGTCTGTCGCGCGCCTACGACGTGCTGCGCGGCGGGAGCGAGGGCCTGCTGATCGCGTTCCTCGGCGACCTGGACGAGGAGCAGGCGACGGTGCTCGCCAAGATGCGCCAGCGCAGTGGCGGCGCCGTCGCCTTCCTGCTGGAGAGCGACGGGTGGGTGCGGGAGCCGGGCGACGTGCCGGGCCCGGCGGACCGGAGCGAGGACCGGCTGCGCATGCTGCACGAGGCGGGCTGGACCGCCGTGAAGGTGCCCCGGGGGGCGGCCTTCGCCGACCTGTGGCAGCAGGCGGACCGGCAGCGCACGAGCGCCGCGGTCACGGGGAGCACGGCGAGGAGCGGCTCATGAGCGGACGCACGAAACTGGCATTGTGCGCCGCCGCGGCGACGCTGGCGGCGGCCTGCGCCCTGCTCCCGCTCGTCGACCCCGCGACCTGGATCCTGCAGGCGGCACTCCTGCTGGCGATCCAGTCGGGGGTGGGCGCGCTGGCCCGGCGGGTGCCGCTGGCCCGCGCGCTGACGGTGGCGCTGCAGGCGCTGGTGACACTGCTGCTGCTGACCCTGGCCTTCGCGCGCGAGCAGGCCGTCGCGGGCCTGGTCCCGGGGCCCGAGGTCTTCCACCGGCTGGGGACGCTGCTCCAGGCGGGCACGGACGACGTGAGCCGGTACGCGATCCCGGCGCCCCTGTCGGACGGCATCCGGCTGATGCTGGTCGGCGGGGTCCTGGTGATCGGTCTCGCGGTGGACGCGCTCGCGGTGACGTTCCGCAGCGCCGCGCCGGCCGGACTGCCGCTGCTCGCGCTGTACTCGGTCGCGGCGGGGCTGTCGGACGGCGGCGCCGCGTGGCTGTGGTTCCTGCTCGCGGCCTGCGGCTATCTGATGCTGCTGCTGGCGGAGGGCCGGGACCGGCTCTCCCAGTGGGGCCGTGTCTTCGGCGGCGGGCCCCGCGCCCCCGGCCCGGACAGCGGAGGCGGCGCGGTCGCCCCGATCCGCACCGGCCGGCGCATCGGCGCGGTGGCGCTGGGCATCGCGCTGGTGGTGCCGCTCGGGCTGCCCGCGCTGGACGGCGGCCTGCTGGACGGCGCGGGGACCGGCGTCGGCGCGGGCCCCGGAGGCGGCGGCACCATCTCCGCGGTCAACCCCCTGGTCTCGCTCCGCGACAGCCTGAACGTGAACGAGGACCGCCAGGTCCTGTCGTACCGGACCAGCACCCGGGACACCCAGGACCTGTACCTGCGGATCGTCTCGCTGGACGAGTTCGACGGCACGGCCTGGAAGCCGGCCCAGCGCCGGATCCAGGAGGTGCCGGACACGTTCCCGACGCCCATCGGCCTGGGTCCCGAGATCCGCCGGAGCGAGATCCGGACACGGATCTCGGCGGCCGAGTGGTATGCGCAGGACTGGCTGCCGATGCCCTATCCCGCCAGCCGGGTGGAGATCGACGGCAACTGGCGCTACGAGCCCCTGGGCCGCACCCTGGTCGGCGACCACGGCCAGAACACGCGTGGCGCGCAGTACGAGGTGTCGAGTCTGGTGGTGCAGCCGACCGCGGAACAGCTGGCCTCGGCCCCGCAGCCGCCGCCGGCGCTGCAGCGCGAGTTCACCAAGGTCCCCGAGTCGCTGCCGCCCGAGGTGGCCCAGACCGCCCTGGAGGTGACCGAGGGCGCGACGAACGACTACGAGCGGGCGGTCGAGCTCCAGGACTACTTCGCGGTCGACGGCGGGTTCACGTACGACACCCAGGTGCAGGTCGGCAGCGGCTCCGCGGCGATCGCCCGCTTCCTGCGGGACAAGCAGGGCTTCTGCGTGCACTTCTCCTTCGCGATGGCCTCGATGGCCCGCACACTGGGCATCCCGGCCCGGGTGGCGGTGGGCTTCACGCCCGGCTCCCCGCAGGCCGACGGTTCGATGTCGGTGGGACTGCGGGACGCCCACGCCTGGCCCGAGCTGTACTTCGAGGGCGTGGGCTGGACCCGTTTCGAGCCCACTCCCAACCGGGGCACGGTGCCCGAGTACACGCAGGAGGACACCCCGGGCAGCTCGGTCCCTGCGGTACCGCGGCCGTCGCAGTCGGCGTCCACGGCCCCCTCCGCCGCGCCCTCGGCCGGCGAGAGCTGCTCGGTCCAGCAGAAGAAGCTGGAGGCCTGCCCGAGCGAGTCCGCCCAGGCGGCGATCGGCTCCGATGACGACGGCCGCCCCTGGTGGCTGCTGCCGGTGCTCCTGCTGGCCGGACTCGCGGTACTGGCGGTGCCGCTCCTGCCGATGTTGTGGCGGATGCGATTGCGGGCGCTGCGGCTGGGCGCGCACGGACGTACCGAGGAGGGCCTGGCGGCGCACGCCCTCGCCGCCTGGCAGGAAGTGACGGACACGGCCTGGGACCACGGCATCGCGCCGGACGAGTCGCTGACGCCGCGGAAGGCCGCCGCACGGATCACCCGGCTCGGGCATCTCGGCGCGGACGCGGAGGCGGCGCTGCACCGGCTGGCCTCCACCGTGGAGCAGGTCCTCTACGCGCCGCGTCCCCGTCCGGCGGCGGGGACCGCGGACGACGCCCGACGTGTCGCGGACGCCCTCCACGCGTCGGTGAGCCGTCCCACGCGGCTGCGCGCCCTGCTGGCACCGCGCTCGGCCGTCCGGGTGGTCTGGGCCGCGTCGGCCCGCTGGGCGGCGGTGCGGTCGGGGCTCTCCGCCCGGCGCGCGGCCCTGCTGCGGCGCCCGTCGGGCCAGAACGGCTGACCCACGAAACGACGGCCCCTCACCCGCGGTCGGGTGAGGGGCCGTCGTTCGTCCCGGTGAGCCGCCGGTCCGGGTGCCTGGGGAGACACGTCCCGGTGAGCCGCCGGTCAGGGCGCGGCGGCGCAGGTCCCGGAGGGCTGCCGATGCCGGGATGCGGGAGCGGGGTCGCGGGAAGTCCCGGAGGGCCGTGGGCGGACGCCGGCACGGTCGGCCTGGACTCGGCCCGGACGGGCGGGACCGGGTGAGGGCATGCTCAAGGGGGTGACCCGCCCGTCCGGGCGGGTCACCCCCTTGACCGATGTCTGTGGCCGTGGCGGGCGGGCTAGTGGCCCTGCTCGTCCCGGCGGCGCTGCCAGCGTTGTTCGATGCGGTCCATCATGGAGCGGCGCTGTCGCGACTGACGGCGGGCACCAGGCGCACCGGCGGCCGGCTGTTCACCCGGCTTGGGGGCCTTGCGCCAACCGGTGACGGCGAGCACCGCGCAGCCCAGCATGACGAGGAACCCCACCACGCTGATCCAGATCTGCTGCGCGACCATTCCGGCCATGAGGAGCGCGATACCCACCAGGAAGCCCGCGACCGCCTGGTAGACCCGTCGCCGGGTGTACGTACGCAGCCCGCTTCCCTCAAGCGCTGTCGCGAACTTGGGATCTTCGGCGTACAGCGCTCGCTCCATCTGCTCGAGCATTCGCTGCTCGTGCTCCGAGAGCGGCACGGAGTCCTCCTCATCGTGCAGTCGCCGGGGCGACTGGGGGTCCCCTTCAGGATAGGCAGGGAATCGCCCCCGTGAAACCCGCCCCTCTACGCCAATTGGCCAACCGGAACCCGCCACGGCGGTCCGGTCCGCTGAAGCGTGCATTCCCCAGCGGCCGACCCGTCATGCCGGGTGGTCTCCCTCGATCATACGGCGCAGAGCGTCCGATCGGGGGGCCTGTGGCGTACTCCATCTGCCGCCCCGGCCCTGATCAGCGGCGCGTCACGGGAGGCGGCTCACGCCCCGTCGGCACCTCGTGACTCGCCCAGCACGTGGAGCTGCGTCGCCACGGAGTGGAAGGCGGCGAACTCGGCCGCCGCGGCCTCCAGCTTCAGCAGCGCCTCCAGCGCGCCCGGTTCGGTGTCCACGAGGACGCCGGGGACCAGGTCGGCGAAGACCCGGACGCCGTGCACGGCACCGACCCGCAGGCCCGCCCCCTCGACGAGCCCGGTGAGCTGCTCGGCGGTGAAGCGGTGCGGTACGGGGTCACCCTCGCCCCAGCGTCCGTTCGGGTCGTCGAGCGCCTGCCTGGCCTCCTTGAAGTGGCCGGCCAGCGCCCGCGCGAGCACCGCTCCGCCCAGGCCGGCGGCGAGCAGGCTGAGGACGCCCTCGGGTCGCAGCGCGTCCACCACGTTGCGCACGCCTTCGGCCGGGTCGTCCACGTACTCCAGCACGCCGTGGCAGAGCACCGCGTCGTAGCCACCGCGCTCGACGACGTCGAAAAGGCCGTGGGCGTCGCCCTGGACGCCCTGCACACGGTCGGCGACGCCTGCCTCGGCGGCGCGGCGCTCCAGTGCGAAGAGCGCGTTCGGGCTGGGGTCGACGACCGTGACGCGGTGGCCGAGTCGGGCCACCGGCACCGCGAAGTTGCCGCTGCCGCCTCCGGTGTCGAGGACGTCGAGCGATTCCCGCCCCGTGGCCTTCACGCGGCGGTCGAGGGCGTCCTGCAGGACCTCCCAGACCACGGCGGTACGGAGAGAAGCGCGGGGGCGCATCGGGTCCGACACGGCAGTTGACTCCTCGGCGCGGCACCGCCTGCTGTCGGGCGGAGCGATCGGGACGCCTCCCGCTGGGAGGCTGCATGCGCCTCCCACCCTATTGCCTCGGCCGCCGTCCCCGGCCCCCCGTCTCACGCGGTGGATCTTCGGCGGAGCGCGGGCCGCTCCGAGCCCCGGGCCCCGCCGGGAACCCGCGCCGGACCTCGGTCCCGGTGCGGGCGGATCGGGACCGCCGGCGGCCGGTGCCGGCGGTCATCCCGCGTCCGGGACCTCGCGGTCCGCGTCCTGCCGGGGCTGCGGCAGGACCGGCTGGAGCACCAGCATCCGCTCGACGAGACGCAGGAACATCGCCACGTCGCGTATCAGGTCGTCGGCGTCGCGCGGGGCGGCCGCCCCTTGGATGCCGGCTTCGGCGCGGGCGCGGCGCCCGGCGCCGGAGGCGAACAGCGCGCTCCACTCGGCCAGTTCGGGCGCGATCTCGGGGAGGACCTCCCAGGCACTGCGGATGCGTGCCCGGCGCCGGGGGGTGTTCTCCGGGCGACCCCTGGCGGCCAGCACGGCCGCGGCGGTGCGCAGGGCGGCCAGGTGCGCCGTGGCGTAGCGCTCGTTGGGCGTCTCGAGGGTGGTGGCCTCCTCGAGTCCGGCGCGGGCCTGGGCGAGCAGGTCGAGGGCGGCGGGCGGGGCACCGGTCCGGCGCAGGACGGGGTGCACGTCGCTCGCCGGACCGGTCAGTGAGGGGGCAGGGCCGGGGGCGCGGCGCCGGTGGGCGGCGGCTGCGGAAGAACTGGCCATGACGAACCTCCTGTCGTCGTGTGACGGCACTGTGGCCGTATGTGCCCATCGTGAGGTATGGCACTGACAATCCGTTCTGACCTGGCCTTTTGCTTCGATCGAAGGTTCGAGATAGTTTTTGCACTGACCAGTCAGTTCAAAAATGGGGGTCCCTGGGGCCCCACGACAGGGGAGCGAGGGGGGACATGGGCGAGCCGGAAACAGCCGCCGCGGTCGCCGTGCGTGCGGAGGGGTTCGGCCTCAAGGGGCCGCGCGGCTGGGCGTTCCGGGGGGTGGACATCGATGCCGGACCGGGCACGCTGATCGCGATCGAGGGACCCTCGGGCTCCGGCCGGACCTGCCTGCTGCTCGCGCTCACCGGCCGGATGAAGCCCGCCGAGGGGCGGGCCACCGTCGGCTCCCACGGTCTGCCGCAGCACATGTCCGCGGTGCGGGGCATCAGCGCACTGGCCCACGTACCCGGTGTCACCGATCTCGAACCCGCCCTGACCGTCGGGGAGCACCTCCTCGAACGGGCCCTGCTGCAGCGCCGGTTCACGGGCCCGCTGCGCGACACCCTGCGCGGGCTCCTGCGACCGCGGGCCGAGCGGCTGGCCGAGGCACGGCGGCGCGTCGACCGGGCCCTGACCACCGCCGGACTCGACGTCGCCGCGCTTCCCAAGGGCGCCCGGACCGCCGTACGCGACCTGGAACGGCTGGAGGCCCTGCGGCTCTCCGTGGCCCTGGCCCTGATCGGCGAACCGCGCCTGCTGGCGGTCGACGACACCGACCTCAAGCTGTCGGACGCCGAACGGACCGAGGTCTGGGCCCTGCTGAGGTCGCTGACCGAATCCGGCACCACGGTCGTGGCGGTGTGCAGCGAGGCTCCCGAGGGAGCCGTCGTCGTGTCCACCCGCCCCGGACCCGGGGAAGCCGCCGCGGACGCGCCGCTGGACCCCGACGGCCGGGACGAAGCCGCGGCCCCGGACGCGCCTCAGGACCCCGCCGACCCGGACGCAACCGGGACCGCGGACGCGAACGGCGACGACGACGAAAAGGAGACGGCGGATGCGCTCCCCGAAACTGGCCGCGCTTGAGCTCCGGCGGTTCGGCAGGGGCAGGCTGCCGCGTGCGGCCCTGGCCGCCCTGCTGCTCCTGCCCCTGCTCTACGGCGCCCTCTACCTGTATTCGTTCTGGGACCCCTACGGGCGACTGGACCGGATACCGGTGGCCCTCGTGAACGACGACCGGGGGGCGACCGCCGCCGGCCGGAGGATCGACGCCGGAGACGACATCACCAAGGGCCTGCACGAGAGCGACACCTTCGAGTGGCACGAGGTGAGCGCGGCGGAGGCCCGCAGGGGCGTCGAGGACGGTACGTACTACCTGTCGCTCACCATGCCGAAGGACTTCAGCAAGCGGATCGCGTCCAGCTCCGGCGACTCCCCCGAGACGGGCGCGCTCCAGGTGCGCACGAACGACGCCAACAACTACATCGTCGGGCAGATCTCCCGGACGGTGTTCAGCGAGGTGCGCACGGCGGCGTCCACCAAGGCCTCGCGCTCGTTCCTCGACCGGATCTTCATCTCCTTCTCCGACATCCACGGGGAGACCGTGAAGGCCGCCAAGGGGGCCGACAGGCTCAAGGGCGGGATCGGCAAGGCGAAGAAGGGCTCCAAGGACCTCGCGGACGGCCTGAAGGACGCCAAGGCGGGCAGCGGGAAGCTGGCCGGCGGCCTCAAGAAGCTCAACAAGGGCGCGGGCGACCTGGAGGACGGCTCGCAGCGGGTCGCCGACGGCACCCAGGCCCTCGCCGACAAGGTCAACGGCATCGCCGACGACGTACGGCCGTTCCTGAAGGACAACGAGAAGACGATCGGCGACACGGCCCGGCTGGTCGCCGACTCGGCGTCCGCGATCCGGCACAACCTCGACACCCTGGTGAAGACGGCGCCGACCGCCGCCAAGGGCGCGCACACGGCCTCCGACGCACTCGACCGCATCTACACGGCGCGCTGCGAGAACGCGGTGCTGCCCGACACCGCGTGCCCGGAACTCAAGAAGGCCAAGCAGGCCGCCGCGGACGTGGCGAAGGTCGCCGACGACGTCGACACGCTCGTCACCGACCAGGACGGCGACCTCGACGAACTCGACAAGAACCTGGCCACCCTGGAGAAGCAGGCCCGGAGTCTCGCCGAGCGCTCACCGCACCTCTCCGAGGACCTCGACAACGCCGTCGGCAAGGTCAACCAGCTGAACAGCGGGGCCAAGAAGGTCGCGAAGGGCGCCCGGACACTGCACACGGGACTCGGCACGGCGAAGACCGGCGCGGCCGACCTCGACAAGGGCGTGGGCAAGCTCCGGACCGGAGCGGTCGACCTCAACGGGGGCATGTACAAGCTCGTCGACGGCTCCGGGAAGCTCGCCGGCGGACTGCACGACGGCGCGGGCAAGATCCCGGACTACGACGAGAACGACCGCGACCAGCGCACCCAGGTGATGTCCGACCCGGTGCAGCTCGCCTCGCGGGACCTGCACAAGGCGCCCAACTACGGCACCGGATTCGCCCCGTACTTCATCCCGCTGTCCCTGTGGGTGGGCGCGATGGTGGCGTACATGCTCATCCCACCGCTCAACCGGCGGGCTCTCGCGGCCGGCGCCTCCGCCTGGCGGATCGCCCTGGCGGGCTGGCTGCCGGTGGCCGCCCTGGGCGTGCTGCAGACCGCCGCCCTGATGTCGGTGCTCCACTGGCTGGTCGGCCTGGACATGGCCCGGGCCGCCGGGACCGTGGGCTTCCTGTTCCTGGTGAGCGCCTGCTTCGCGGCGATCGTGCAGTGGCTGAACGCGCGCTTCGGAGCAGCGGGCCGCATCCTCGTGCTCGCCCTGCTGATGCTCCAGCTGACCTCGGCGGGCGGCACGTACCCCGTGCAGACCAGTCCCGGGTTCTTCAACGCGATCCACCCGTTCCTGCCGATGAGCCACGTCGTGGACGCCCTGCGCCGGCTCATCACGGGCGGCGGCCTCGGCCCCGTCTGGCAGGCGTGCGCCGTCCTGGTGGCCTTCACCGCCGGCTCCCTCGCCCTCACCGCCGTCTCCGCACGCCGCAAACAGGTGTGGACCCTCGACCGGCTGCACCCGGAGCTGACCCTGTGACCGTTCCTGTGACAATCAAGGCCATGGAAAGCACCAGTGCCACGGGGGCCGGGAGCAGCCGTCGCGAGGCGACCCGGCAGAAGCTCTACGAGGCGGCCGTCACCCTCATCGCCGAACAGGGTTTCTCCGCCACCACCGTGGACGAGATCGCCGAACGTGCCGGAGTCGCGAAGGGCACGGTCTACTACAACTTCGCGAGCAAGTCCGTCCTGTTCGAGGAGCTGCTGCGGCACGGCGTCGGACTGCTCACGGCCTCCCTCAGGGAGGCCGCCGAACGGACGGCCCGGGACGGCGGCGGCAAGGTCGACGCGCTGGACGCGATGATCCGCGCCGGGCTCGTCTTCATCGACCGCTATCCCGCGTTCACCCAGCTGTACGTGGCGGAGCTGTGGCGGACCAACCGGGCCTGGCAGTCCACCCTGATGGTGGTCAGGCAGCAGGCGGTGGCGGTGGTCGAGGACGTCCTGCGGGACGGTGTCGCCAACGGCGAGCTCAGCGACGAGATCGACATCCCGCTGACGGCCGCCGCACTGGTCGGCATGGTCCTGGTGGCCGCCCTGGACTGGCAGGCGTTCCAGCCGGAGCGGTCGCTGGACGACGTCCACTCGGCGCTGTCGCGGCTGCTCCAGGGGCGCGTGAGCGGCGGCCGCCAGGCGGGCTGAGCGACCGGGAGAAGCGCCGGTCCGATGTGGCCGCGTCCCCCGCGGGCCAACTCGAACCGGCGCTTCCCGTACTCCCCCGTGCCCCCTCGGGCCCCGGGCGGCTGCCCGGCGGGTCCCCCGTGCCTCACTCCCGCCGACAGGCCGGCGGAAGGAGCGGTCGGGGGCGCCGCACCGTTCCGCCGCCCCGTGTCGGCGGTGCCGGAGCCGAGCCCCTTTCCGTGCCTCCACTCTGTCGTCCGCGCAGGTCGGGCCCATCCGCTCGGCTACTCATCCCACCCCCTGAGTACCGCTACTCAGTCGTGGGCACCCGGGCCCACGACGCGGCGGCGCGGACTGGCTACGATCGCGTCCGTGTCCGTACTCCCCCTGGTCTTCACCAGCGGCTGGGCCAGCGGCATCAACGCGTACGCGGTGGTGCTGCTCCTCGGCGTCTTCGGCGCGACCGGCCTGAGCGACGACGTGCCCGAGGCCCTGCAGCGTCCGGACGTGCTCATCGCGGCCGCGGTGCTCTTCCTCTGCGAGGCGGTCGCCGACAAGATCCCCTACCTCGACTCGGTGTGGGACTCGGTGCACACCGTGGTCCGGCCCCTGTCGGGCGCGGTCGTCGGGGCCCTGCTCGCCGGACAGAGCGGTTCGCTGCCCGACCTCGCGGCGGGTGCCATCGGGGGTTCGACGGCGCTCGCGAGCCACGTGGTCAAGGCCGGGACCCGGATGGCCGTCAACACCTCGCCGGAGCCGTTCAGCAACATCGTCCTGAGCACGGCCGAGGATCTCGGCGTCGCGGCGGTCCTCACCTTCGCGATGTTCCATCCGGTGGCCGCGGCGGTCGTCGCGGGCGTCCTGCTGCTCACCGGACTGCTGGTGGTCTGGTTCCTCGCCTCGCGCATCCGCCGCTTCCTGCGCCGCAGGGCGCAGCGCCGAGAGGAGCGGGCGCTCGTGGCACGGGGTGGGAGCCCGCCCGGCTGACCGCGGGCGCCGGACCGTCGGCGGTGGCCGATAAAGTCCCTGGCATGGCACGGATTGCGGTGATCGGCGCCGGGATGGGCGCGATGGCGGCCGCCGCCCGGCTGGCCGTCGCGGGCCACCGGGTGGTGGTGTACGAGCGCACGGCGACGTACGGCGGAGCGGTGCGCCGTCTCGAGCGCGACGGCTTCTCCTTCGATCTGGGGCCCGGCCTGCTGACGCTGCCCGCGGTCTACCGCGACCTGTTCGTCAAGACCGGCAAGGAGCCGCTGGAGCAGTGCGTCGA
This sequence comes from Streptomyces sp. NPDC026417, assembly GCF_055567695.1. Lineage (NCBI taxonomy): Bacteria > Bacillati > Actinomycetota > Actinomycetes > Kitasatosporales > Streptomycetaceae > Streptomyces > Streptomyces sp. NPDC026417. The sequence continues at coordinate 87,086 of NZ_JBVHPY010000010.1, read as the reverse complement.
GCTGGTCCAGGTGGACCCCTCGTCGCGGCACCTCTTCGCGGACGGCACCGAGGTCGCCCTGCCGAACGCCTCCCGCGCGGGCACCCTGAGCGCCCTGGACGAAGCCCTCGGAGCGGGCGCGGGCGCGCGGTGGGGCGACTTCCTGGTGCGGGCGCGCGAGGCATGGGACCGGGCCCGGCGGCCCCTCCTGGAGGAGCCGCTGTGGCCGAACTGGCCGGTGCTCGCCGAGCGCGAGCCCTATCCCGCGGTGCCGCACAAGCGCCTGCTGCGCACCCGTCGGGCCGGCACGCTGGCCGAGGTCGGCGCCTGGGAGCTGCGCGACCCGCGCCTCGCGGCCCTGCTGGAGAGCCACGCCCTCGCGTACGGGCTGGACCCCCGCACCGCGCCGGCGAGCGCGGCCGTGCTGCCGTACATGGAGCACGCCTTCGGCACCTGGTACGTGCGGGGCGGCATCCGGGAACTGGCCCGCGCGGTGTACGAGCGGTGCCTGGCGCGCAGGGTGGAGTTCGTCTTCGGTGCCGAGGTGGTGCGGATCGTCGAGAAGGACGGGCGGGCCGCGGGCGTGGAGCTCGCGGGCGACGCGTCACGGGGGGCGGGGACGGTCGCGGAGGCCGACCTCGTGGTGGCGGGCGTCGCACCCGGCGTGCTGGACGCCCTCACCCCGGGGACGGCACCGCGGGGCGGCGACGGCGTCGTCCCGCCGCAGCGGAGTGCGCCGAGCCGGCTGAGCGTGCTGCTGTCCCTGCGGGGCGGACGGCCCGAGGGCGCGGCCCACCGGACGGTGGTGCACGCGGCGGACCGCGACGGCGAGCTGAACCGCCTCTTCGGCGAGCGCCCGGGGCTCGCGGCGGCCCCCACCGTGACGGTGCTGCGCCCGGACGATCCGGCGGCGGTGCCTGATGCGGAGCACGAGGCGGTGACCCTGACCGCGACCGTGCCGCCCGGCCTGGAGGTGTCCGAGGCGGACGTGGAGCGCCTGCTCGCCGTCGCGGAGCGTGCTGTGCCGGGACTCCGCGGACGTCTCCTCCGGTACGAGGCGTACGCCCCGGTGGACATCGCGGAGGCGACGGGCGCGGCCGGTGGGGCGGTGCCGGGCCCGGCGCTCGCGGCGGCGGACGGCCGGCTGCTGCACCCGTCGAACGGCACGGCGCTGCCGGGCCTGTTCGCGGTGGGTGGCTGGGCGCATCCCGGCGGCGGGCTGCCGCACGCGGGGATGTCCGGTGCCCTGGTGGCGGGTCTGGTCGTGGAGGGGCCGGACTTCCGGGGTTCGCAGTGAGGTGACGTGGGACGCGGGCCGCCGTCCCGTCCGGGATCAGTACCGGTACTGCTCGCCGTAGCCGGTGCCGGTGCCGTTCCCGTTGCCGTCGCCCTGGTAGGGGTAGGACTGCTCGGGCGGGAGCTCGCCGCCGTAGGGGTCGTCGACGTTGCGCTGCTGCGGCACCCAGACACCGCCGCCCGGGGTCTCGCCGCCGTGGTTCCCGGCGTACTGGGACTGGTCGTAACCCTGCTGCCCGTACGACTGCTGGCCGTTGTAGGCGGTGTCGTACGAGGCGCTGCCGTAGGTCTGCGTGCCGATGTACGGGTCGGAGTAGGCCGCGTACTGCTGCTGGCCGTTGTCGTAGCCGTACTGCTGCTGGTCGTATCCCGCGTAGCCGTCGTAGGCGTAGGCCTGCTGGTTCTGGGACTGGTCGGTGGTGCCGTAGGACGGGTTGGCCGCGGCGGCGTACGCGTTCTCGTCGTAGACGCCGTAGGAGCCCGTGTCGTCGGGCAGCGGCTGCGGCTCGTAGACCGCGGTGGCCTCGGCGGCCCGGGCGGGGGCGTCGGCGGGCCGGCCGGGCGCGAACACGTCGTCGGGGTCATAGTCGTCGTCGGGCGCGTACGCCCTTCCCTCGGACGCTTCGAGGTCGGCGACCTCCGGCATCGGGTCCTGGCGGTCCGGCTCACCGCGGCGCCGCTTGCTCGCGCCCGGGCGGCCGCCTATGGCCCAGCCGGTGGAGAAGCCGCGGCGGAAGGACAGCGTGACGTACGTCTGGCCGACCGCGAAGGCGGCGGCGCCGAGACCGATGACCACCACGGAGGGGATCAGAACGCCGAGGACGACGCAGAGGAAGCCGCCGAAGGCGAGCAACCGCCAGCGCAGCCGCGCCTTGTACTGCAGCAGCACCTCGCCGAGCAGCCACAGCGCGACCATCCCGAACGCGATGTAGAGGACCGTCCAGCCCATGTACGCCCCTCTCCCAGTAACCGCTACGCAGTGTGTCGTAAACCGGCGCGGCCGGTCTAGGCCCGCTGTGGGTGGTGCAGGCCCAGATTCTCGTAGATCTCCAGTGTCGCCGTGGAGTTGTTGAGCGTGATGAAGTGCAGCCCGGGAACTCCCTCGGCCAGCAGTCGCGCGCAGAACTCGGTGGCGAACTCGATTCCAATGGAGCGTACAGCCGCCGGATCGTCTTTGGCTGTGAGGATCCGCTCTTTCAGCTCGGCCGGGATCGCGGCGTTGCTGAGCTTCGGCAGCCTTTCCAGCATCTTCACACTCGTCACCGGCATCACCTCGGGGATCACCGGGGTGCCGCAGCCGGCCGCCGAGACCAGGTCGCGCAGCCGCAGGTACGACTCGGGCCGGAAGAACATCTGCGTGATCGCGTAGTCGGCGCCGGCCCGGCACTTGTCGACGAAGTGCGCGACGTCCTGGTCCCACTCGGTGGACCGCGGGTGCATCTCGGGGAAGGCCGCGACGCCCACGCAGAAGTCGCCGGACTCCTTGATCAGCCGGACCAGATCGGCCGCGTAGGCCAGACCCTGGGGGTGCTGCACCCAGTCGCCCATCGGGTCGCCGGGCGGGTCGCCGCGGACCGCGAGCATGTTCCGGATCCCGGCGTCCGCGTACTGCCCGATGATGTTCCGCAGCTCCGCGACGGAGTGGTTCACGGCGGTGAGGTGGGCGACCGGGGTGAGGGTGGTGTCGGCGACGATCTGCTCGGTCTCCCTGACCGTGCCCGCGCGGGTGGAACCGCCGGCGCCGTACGTCACGGAGACGAAGTCGGGCGCGACGGCCTCGACCCGGCGGAGTGCGTTCCACAGGTTCCGCTCGCCCTTGGGGGTCTTCGGCGCGGAGAACTCGAACGAGTACGTCTTCTTGCCGGTCGCGAGCATGTCGCGCACGGTGCGTGCGCGATCAGTCCTGGTGGAAGCAGATCCGAGGGCCATGTTCGCAGGTTAGCCAGGGGAGGCCTCTCCCCCAACCGAACCGATGAGATTTGACCGATTTGTCGACTTCTTGTCCACCCCTCGGACACCGAGCGTCACGCGCGGCTCCTACACGCCGCGCAGCCGCTTCGCGAAGTCGCCCGCGGCCGCTCCGGGGTCGTCGGCCTCGGTGATCGCCCGGACCACGACGATCCTGCGGGCGCCCGCCTCCAGGACCTGGTCCACGTTGCCCCGGTCGATGCCGCCGATGGCGAACCAGGGGCGGTCGGTGCCGAGCGAGGCGGTGTGCCGGACCAGGTCCAGGCCGGGCGCGTGACGGCCGGGCTTGGTGGGGGTGGGCCAGCAGGGGCCCGTACAGAAGTAGTCGACGCCCTCCTGGACGGCCGCGGCCTCGGCCTCGGCCGCCGAGTGCGTGGAGCGTCCGATCAGGACGTCGTCGCCGAGGATCGCGCGGGCCGCGGGGACCGGCAGGTCGCCCTGGCCGAGGTGGAGGATCGCGGCGGCGGCCGGGTGCGCGGCGCGGATCGCGTGGGCCACGTCCGCCCGGTCGTTCACCGAGAGCAGCGCGCCGTGCCGCAGGCACGCCTCGGCGAACACCTCCAGGTACGCGAGCTCCTCCGCCGCCTCCAGGCTCTTGTCGCGCAGCTGCACGAGGTCGACACCGCCCGCCAGGACCGCGTCGAGGAACTCGGCGAGGTCGCCCTGGCGCTTGCGGGCGTCCGTGCACAGGTAGAGGCGCGCGTCGGCGAGCCGGGCGCGGGCGCCGGCACCGGTCTCGGGCATCGTTCAGGTCCCCCCGTGGTCGGTGGCGCACGGACCACGGCGGCCGGCGGGCCGGCGCGCCGTGGTCCGTACACCGGAAATCGATCGGATCAGACGGCGAGCGCCTGGGCGCGGCGCTTCACCTCCGTGCCGCGATTCTCGCTCAGAGCCTGCGCGGGGGTCCCGGGCAGGGTCGAGTCGGGGGTGAAGAGCCACTCCAGCATCTCTTCGTCGGTGAAGCCGTCGTCCCGCAGGAGCGTCAGGGTGCCGGACAGGCCCTTGACGACCTTCTGCTCGGCCCCGTCGATGAAAGCGGCGGGGACGTGCAGCGCGCGGTTCTCACCACGGCGTACGGCGATGAGCTGGCCGTCCTTGACCAGCTGCCGGACGCGGGTCACCTCGACGCCGAGCATTTCGGCGATGTCGGGGAGGGTGAGCCAGGCGGGGACGAGAGCATCGATCTTTGCGTCAATCTCGGTCACGGGACAAGCCTGCCATCTGGGACCGACAGTCGGAAGCCGAGCCCGCCCGACCCGGGGAGCCGGACCGGGGTGAACCGGGCCCGGACCGCCTACGCGGCCGCCGCCTTCAGCGGTCTTGAGGGGTCGGTCAGCGCGTCCGCGTCCATCGGCGTACCCGCCTCGATGAGCTTGCGCCCCTGGGCCAGGTCCCGGGGACGGCCCACCGCGAGCAGGGCGACCAGGCGGCCCTCGCGCAGCCAGCAGACCGTCCAGGCGGCACCCGAGGGGTCGCCGCGCCACAGGGTCGTGTCGGCGGACGCGTGGTGGCCGACGTACTGGACGAAGCGGCCGAACTGCTCGGACCAGAAGTAGGGCACCGGGTCGTAGGCCGCGGGGGCCTCGCCGATGATGTTCGCCGCCACCGTGCGCGGGCCCTGGAGGGCGTTGTCCCAGTGGTGGACCAGCAGGCGGCCCTCGTACCGCCCGGACGGGAAGGAGGCGCAGTCGCCGACCGCGTAGACGTCGGGCGCGGAGGTGCGCAGGTGCGCGTCGGCCACGATCTCGCCGTGGGCGCCGAGCTCGATGCCGGAGCCGCCGAGCCAGCCGGTCGCGGGGCGGGCCCCGATGCCCACGACGACCGCGCCCGCGGGCACCCGCGAGCCGTCGTCCAGGACCACGGCGCCGGGCTCGACGCGCTCGACGCGCGCGTGGGTGCGCAGCGCGGCGCCGCTGTCGGCGTACCAGGACGCCATGGGGGCGGCCACCTCGGGCGGCAGGGCCCCGGCCAGCGGCCGGTCGGCGGCCTCGACCACGGTCACCGCGCAGCCGGCCTCGCGGGCGGCGGTCGCGAACTCGGCGCCGATCCAGCCGGCTCCGACCACCACGATGTCGTGCTGCTCCGCGAGCACCGGGCGCAGCCGCTCGGCGTCGTCCAGGGTGCGCAGCAGATGGACTCCGGGCACGCCCTCGGTGCCCGGCAGGCGGATCGGTTCCGCCCCGGTCGCGAGGACCAGGACGTCGTACGGCACGGGACCGTCGGCGGTGTCCAGCTCGTGGTCCTCGGGGCGCACGCCGAACACCTCGCAGCCGAGGCGCAGTCCGATGCCGAGCGCCTCGAAGTCGAGGTCGAAGGCGGAGCCCTCGGCCTTGCCGAGCAGCACCGCCTTGGACAGCGGCGGCCTGTCGTACGGCTGGTGCTGCTCCGCGCCGATCAGGGTCACCGTGCCGGTGAAGCCCTGTTCCCGCAGGGCGACCGCGGTCTGCACCCCGGCCATGCCCGCGCCCACGACGACGACCCGCCCCGCCGTGCGCTCCTCAGCCCGCGTCCGCTCGTTCACCTGATCACCATAGACACCTGACGGCTCGTCAGTCAGGGGGCGTGCTGGGTGATCTCCTCCACCACGCTCGTCCCACTGCCCTCCTGAGACTCCCACTGCCAGCTCTCCTCCAGCCGTACCCGTCCGTCGGCCAGCTCGACGACCGAGGACACGCAGTGCCCCGAGGAGGTCGTCCCGTCGTGCTTCAGCTGCACGTACCGGAAGTCGAGGCGGTCACCTTCACGCCTACCCACCAGATGACCTCGTACGACATCGCCGCCCGCGTACTCGGCCCAGATCTCGCCGTTCCGCTCGTGGTAGGCGAAGCGGGTGCGGGTGCCGACCTGGCCCGGCGCCTGGTCGGCGACCGGGGCGAGGACGAGGCCGTCGAGCGAGCGGGCCATGCGGGGAGCTCCTCTACTGGGGTGCGGGACGACGGGCTAGGGTGGCCAACGTAAAGCACACGCGGGAGCCCGGACGCACCGGGCTGAGAGGGAGGCTGGACGGCCTCCGACCGTACGAACCTGATCCGGGTCATGCCGGCGAAGGGAGGGGCTGGACGCCCATGTCGCGTACATCGCACGCCGCGCCCACCGCGCGGGGATCCACGGGCCCGTCGGACGTCCTGGTCGTGGGCGGCGGCATCATCGGTCTGGTGACCGCCTGGCGGGCGGCGCAGCGGGGGCTGACGGCCGCGGTCGTGGACCCCGAGCCGGGCGGCGGCGCCGCGCAGGTGGCCGCCGGCATGCTGGCCGCCGTCACCGAGCTGCACTACGGCGAGCAGACCCTGCTGGGCCTCAATCTGGCCTCCGCGCGCCGCTATCCGGACTTCGTGGCCGAGCTGACCGAGGCGTCCGGCCTCGGCCTCGGCTACCGCCGGTGCGGCACGCTCGCCGTCGCGCTCGACTCCGACGACCGCGCCCATCTGCGCGAACTGCACGCCCTGCAACAGCAGTCGGGCCTGGAGTCGGAGTGGCTCAGCGGCCGTGACTGCCGCCGTCTGGAGCCGATGCTCGCACCCGGTGTGCGCGGCGGGCTGCGGGTGGACGGCGACCACCAGATCGATCCGCGCCGGCTCGCCGCCGCCCTGGTCGTGGCCTGCGAGCGCGCCGGAGTGGTCCTGCACCGCACCTGGGCCGAGCGCCTGACCGTCGAACGGGGCCGGGCCGCCGGTGTGCGCACCGCCGACGGCACCGGACTCGCGGCCGGCCAGGTGGTGCTCGCCGCGGGCAGCCTCAGCGGACGGCTGGCGGGGGTGCCCGACGACCTGCTGCCGCCGGTGCGCCCCGTGAAGGGGCAGGTGCTGCGGCTGACCGTGCCGAAGCGGTACGCGCCGTTCCTGAGCCGGACCGTGCGCGCCGTCGTGCGCGGCAGCCAGGTCTACCTGGTGCCGCGCGAGAACGGGGAGCTGGTGGTGGGCGCCACCAGCGAGGAGCTGGGCTGGGACACCACGGTCACCGCGGGCGGCGTGTACGAGCTGCTGCGCGACGCCCACGAGCTGGTCCCCGGCATCACCGAGCTGCCGCTGACCGAGACGCGCGCGGGACTGCGTCCGGGCTCACCGGACAACGCGCCGCTGCTCGGCCCGACCGGACTGGACGGCCTCCTGCTGGCCACCGGCCACTACCGCAACGGCGTCCTGCTCACGCCGGTCACCGGCGACGCGATGGCGCACGTCCTCGCCACCGGTGAACTCCCGGACGAGGCACGCCCCTTCACCCCCAAGCGCTTCAGCCCGGCCCGCACGGAGCAGCCCGCATGAACATCTACGTCAACGGCGAGCCGCGGCGGATCGCCGCGGGCACCGCGCTCGACGCGCTCGTCGCCACCCTCACCGCGGCCCCCTCGGGGGTCGCCGCAGCCCTGAACGAGACCGTCGTCCCGCGCGCGCAGTGGTCCGGCACGGACCTCGCCGAGGGCGACCGCGTCGAAGTCCTCACCGCCGTCCAAGGAGGCTGACCCATGGCCGACGATCCCTTCGTCCTCGGCGGTACGACCTACTCGTCCCGCCTGATCATGGGCACCGGCGGCGCGCCCAGCCTGGACGTGCTGGAGCGTTCGCTGGTGGCCTCCGGCACGGAGCTGACGACGGTCGCGATGCGCCGGGTGAGCCCCGAGGCGCACGGTTCGGTGCTGTCCGTGCTCGGCCGGCTCGGCATCCGCGTCCTGCCGAACACGGCGGGCTGCTTCACGGCGGGCGAGGCCGTCCTGACCGCCCGTCTCGCCCGCGAGGCCCTCGGCACCGACCTGGTCAAACTGGAGGTCATCGCCGACGAGCGCACCCTGCTGCCCGATCCGATCGAGCTGCTCGACGCCGCGGAGACGCTCGTGGACGACGGCTTCACCGTGCTGCCGTACACGAACGACGACCCGGTCCTGGCGCGCAGGCTCCAGGACGCCGGCTGCGCCGCGATCATGCCGCTGGGCTCGCCCATCGGTTCCGGCCTCGGGATCCGCAACCCGCACAACTTCCAGCTGATCGTGGAACACGCGCACGTGCCGGTCATCCTGGACGCCGGCGCCGGCACGGCCTCGGACGCCGCGCTCGCCATGGAGCTGGGCTGCGCGGGGGTGATGCTCGCCTCGGCCGTGACCCGGGCCCGGGAGCCGGTGCTGATGGCCGACGCCATGCGGCACGCGGTGGAGGCGGGACGCCTGGCGTACCGGGCGGGCCGCATCCCGCGCCGGCACTTCGCGGAGGCCTCCTCGCCCGCCGAGGGGCTGGCGCGTCTGGACCCCGAGCGCCCCGCTTTCTAGGACGGGCCCGCAGGCCGTACCCCGGTACGGCGGCGGCGTCCGCAAAGGCACACAACAGTCACAGGTCTGCTGCATTCCGCCCCCGGAACCAGCGGACCGGGTGGGCGTGACAGTGGCGGCTCGTAGACTCACCTGCGTGGATACGACCCTTCAGGACCCGCTTGTCGGGCAGGTGCTCGACGGCCGCTACCGCGTCGACGCGCGGATCGCGGTCGGCGGGATGGCCACGGTCTACCGGGCCCTGGACACCCGCCTGGACCGTGTGCTCGCGCTCAAGGTGATGCACCCGACGCTGGCCGCCGACGCCTCGTTCGTCGAGCGGTTCATCCGGGAGGCCAAGTCGGTGGCCCGGCTCGCCCACCCGAACGTGGTGCAGGTCTTCGACCAGGGGACCGACGGGTCGTACGTCTACCTGGCCATGGAGTACGTGGCCGGCTGCACCCTGCGCGACGTGCTGCGCGAGCGCTGGGCGCTGCAGCCGCGGGCCGCGCTCGACATCCTGGAGCCGGTGCTCGCCGCGCTCGGCGCCGCGCACCGCGCGGGGTTCGTGCACCGCGACATGAAGCCGGAGAACGTCCTCATAGGGGACGACGGCCGGGTCAAGGTGGCGGACTTCGGTCTCGTCCGGGCCGTGGACACGGTGACGAACACCACCGGATCGGTCCTCGGCACCGTCTCGTACCTCGCCCCGGAGCAGATAGAGCACGGCACGGCCGACCCCCGCGTCGACGTGTACGCGTGCGGTGTCGTCCTGTACGAGATGCTCTGCGGTGACAAGCCGCACTCCGGCGACTCCCCCGCGCAGGTGCTCTACCAGCATCTGCACGCGGATGTGCCGCCGCCGTCGGCCGCCGTGCCGGGGCTGCCCTTCGCGCTCGACGGCCTGGTCGCCTCGGCGACCGCCCGCAATCCCGAGGTGCGGCCGTACGACGCGGTGGCGCTCCTCGCGGAGGTGCTGGAGGCGCGGGGCGGCCTGAGCGCCGAACAGCTGGACGCCGTACCGCCGAAGGCCGTGGCCACGGGGCACGACGGCGCCGAGGACCGCACGAGCGTGATCCCGCGCTCCCTGTCCGGGCAGCGGCCGCTGCCGGTGAACGAGGACGACGCCCGGCTGAACCGGACCAGCCGCTTCGAGAGCCCGCCGGTCCCGCCGCGGCCCGCCGGGGCGCGGCCCCGGCGCGGAATGCTCGCGATCGTCGCGGCCGTGCTGCTGGTGTTCGGCGTCGGCGCCGGCGTCTGGTACATCAACTCCGGCCAGTTCACCAAGGTCCCGCCGGTGCTGGAGAAGACCGAGGCCCAGGCGAGGGACCGGCTCGAAGCGGCCGGCCTCGACGTCAAGGAGGTCAGGCGGGACTTCAGCGACACCGTCAAGCGCGGCACGGTCAGCGCGGTCGACCCCGGGGTCGGCGAGCGCATCCGGGAGAACGATTCGGTGACGCTCACCCTCTCCAAGGGCCCCGAGATGGTGAAGGTGCCCGATCTGGAGGGCGAGACGCTGCAGAGCGCCAGGGACCGGCTGAAGTCGGCGGGCCTGGCGGCCGGGATGGTCACCCGCGACTTCAGCGAGGACGTCGACCGGGGCTCCGTGATCGGGACGGACCCGGAGGCAGGGACCGAGCGGCACGCCGGGTCGGCCATCGCGATCACGGTGAGCAGGGGCCGCGCGATCGACGTGCCCGACGTCACGGGTTCGTCGGTCGAGGACGCCACCGAGGAGCTGGAGGACGCGGGCCTGAAGGTCAAGGTCGCCCCGGAGCGGGTGACGTCGTCGGACTACGACAAGGGCGAGGTCGTCGAGCAGAAGCCGGCCGGCGACGAGAAGCAGCTCGCCGAGGGCGACACCGTGACGCTGACCCTCTCCAAGGGCCCGGAGATGATCGAGGTCCCGGACGTCGTGGGGGACGACGTGGACGACGCGACGCAGGAGCTGGAGGACGCCGGGTTCGAGGTCGACAAGGACCGGGGGCTGCTCGGGCTCTTCGGGGACACGGTCAAGAGCCAGTCGGTGGACGGCGGGGACAAGGCCCCGAAGGGGTCGACGATCACCATCGAGATCCGCTGAGCGGTGCCGGCGGCCTCCGCGGGGGCGGCCGGCCCGGCAGGGGGACATCCGCCTCCGGAGCATCCGGCAGCGCATGACACCCTGAAGGGCGTGACCAGCAAGCAGCTCCGCAACCCCGTCGGCGGCCATGTCCCGGTGGCCGGGGGCCTCGACACCGTCGGTCTGACCTACGCCCGCGAGATCGGCGCCGAGGCCGTCCAGGTCTTCGTCGCCAACCCGCGTGGCTGGGCGACGCCCGTCGGCAACCCGAAGCAGGACGAGGCCTTCCGCACCGCGTGCGCCGCCGAGTCGATTCCCGCCTATGTGCACGCCCCGTACCTGATCAACTTCGGTTCGCACACCGAGGCGACCGTCGAGAAGTCGGTGCTGTCGCTGCGTCACTCGCTCCGCAGGGCCCGGGAGATCGGCGCGCTCGGCGTGGTCGTGCACACCGGGAGCGCCACCGGCGGACGGGAGCGCGCCACGGCCCTGGCCCAGGTGCGCGAGCGGATGCTGCCGCTGCTCGACGAGCTGACCCACGACGACGACCCCTACCTGCTCCTGGAGTCGACGGCGGGCCAGGGCTTCTCCCTCTGCTCCCGCACCTGGGACTTCGGGCCCTACTTCGAGGCGCTCGACGCCCACCCCAGGCTGGGGATCTGCCTCGACACCTGCCACGTCTTCGCGGCGGGCCACGACCTCACCGGGCCGAGCGGCATGCACCAGACCCTGGACCTGCTGGTCTCCACCGTCGGCCCGGGCCGCCTCCGGCTGATCCATGCCAACGACTCGATGGACGTCGTCGGCGCCCACAAGGACCGCCACGCGAACATCGGCTCCGGTCACATCGGTGAGGACCCCTTCCGCGAGCTGATGACCCACCCGGCCACCGCGGGCGTACCGCTGATCATCGAGACGCCGGGCGGCAAGGAGGGGCACGCGGGGGACGTCGAGCGGCTGAGGAAACTCCGCGACGGCGACGACCGGCCTCGTTGAGGAATACCCCAGGGGGGTATACGGTTCCTGTCAGGTGCAGGAACCGCTACCGGACGTTGGGGGCTTGTCATGCAGCACGACGCACACACCGGGCACGCGCACACCGGGCACGCGCAGCCGGGCCACGCGGACCACGGCGAGGTCACCTGGGCCATGGCCGCCCGGGCCACCCTCCACTGCCTGACGGGCTGCGCCATCGGCGAGGTGCTCGGCATGGTGATCGGCACGGCACTCGGCTGGGGCAACGTGCCGACGATGGTGCTGGCGATCGCCCTCGCCTTCTTCTTCGGCTACGCGCTCACGCTGCGCGGCGTCCTCGCGGCGGGCGTCGGCTTCCGCGCCGCGTTCCGGGTCGCCCTCGCCGCGGACACCCTCTCCATCGCCGTCATGGAGCTGATCGACAACTCGGTGATCGCCCTGTGGCCGGACGCCATGGAGGCCCACCTCGACGACCTGCTGTTCTGGGGCGCGCTGGCCGTCTCGCTCGTGATCGCCTTCGTGGTGACGACGCCGGTGAACCGGTGGATGATCGGCCGCGGCAAGGGGCACGCGGTGGTCCACGCATACCACCACTGAGCGGCCGCAGCGGCAGGAATCAGAGCTCGGGGCCGTCCCCGGGCTCCTCCTGGTACGAGTAGCGCTGCTCGCGCCAGGGGTCGCCGACGTTGTGATAGCCGCGTTCCTCCCAGAAACCGCGGCGGTCGGCGGTCATGTACTCGACGCCGCGGACCCACTTGGGGCCCTTCCAGGCGTAGAGGTGGGGCACGACCAGGCGGAGCGGGAAGCCGTGCTCCGCCGTGAGGAGCTCGCCGTCCTTGTGGGTGGCGAAGATCGTGCGCTCGGACGCGAAGTCGTCGAGGCGCAGGTTGGAACTGAAGCCGTACTCGGCCCAGACCATCACGTGGGTGACCGAGGGCGCCGGCGGGGCGATCTCCAGGATCGTGCGTGCGGGGATGCCTCCCCATTCGGCCCCCACCATGCTGAACTTCGTGACACAGTGAAGATCGGCCACCACGGTGGCGTACGGCAGGGCCGAGAACTCCTCATGCGTCCAGCAGTGCTTCTCCTGATCGGCGGTGGCACCGAAGACCCTGAACTCCCAGCGCTCGGGGCGGAACTTGGGCACCGGGCCGTAGTGCGTGACCGGCCAGCCGCGCTGCAGTCGCTGTCCCGGCGGAAGGTCCGACTGTGCCGCTTCTCCAGATTCACGCTCCACCGGCTGACCCATGACTCCATCCTGACAGACCTGGGGCGGTGCACATGACCAGCCCTGTCCCGATTCGGGCAACTCGTACTAAGCGTGCACTTACTGGACGCCCCCTCACGCCGGTGCAAGGATGCGGCGCAACCTGCCCACTCCCCCCGCCTGGAAGGAGCCTCTGCGATGCAGGGCGACCCCGAGGTCCTCGAATTCCTCAACGAGCAGCTGACCGCCGAGCTCACCGCGATCAACCAGTACTTCCTGCACGCGAAGATGCAGGAGAACTTCGGCTGGACGAAGCTCGCGAAGTACACGCGGAGCGAGTCGTTCGACGAGATGAAGCACGCCGAGGTGCTCACCGACCGGATCCTGTTCCTGGACGGCCTGCCGAACTACCAGCGGCTCTTCCACGTCCGGGTGGGGCAGACGGTCACCGAGATGTTCCAGGCGGACCGGCAGGTCGAGGTGGAGGCGATCGACCGCCTCCGGCGCGGGATCGAGGTGATGCGCGCGAAGGGCGACATCACCTCGGCGAACCTCTTCGAGTCGATCCTCGCGGACGAGGAACACCACATCGACTATCTGGACACCCAGCTGGAGCTGGTCGAGAAGCTCGGTGAGGCGCTCTACATCGCGCAGCTGATCGAGCAGCCGGAGAGCTGAGCCGCGGCCCCGTCCGGCGCTGCGGGCTAGGCGGCCTCGTGCAGTACGGCGGGCTCCGCGGCCTCGGCGAGGACGGGCCGCCCCCGGTCCATGAGCTCGGGCCGCGGGGACGCGCCCCGGCCGAGCAGGGCCTGGATGCGGCGCACGCACGAACCGCAGTCCGTGCCCGCCTTGCAGGCCGAGGCGATCTGGCGGGGGGTGCAGGCACCGGCCTCCGCGTGCTGCTTCACCTGTGCCTCGGTGACACCGAAGCAATTGCAGACGAACACGCGGCTCACCTCCCGACGGGATCACTTGGTCTTGCCGTCCCGACTTCTCGGTGAGGCAAACCTAACCTTACCCATAGCTCGGGAGCCGCAAAAGTGGGCAGGGGCGCGGATCGTATGTGATCCGCGCCCCATTTCACCCCGATGTAACCACCGGACCAGCCGGTGATCTGCTACTGGTCCCGGTACATCTCGGAGACCAGGAACGCCAGGTCCAGGGACTGGCTGCGGTTCAGGCGCGGGTCGCAGGCCGTCTCGTAGCGCTGGTGCAGGTCGTCGACGAAGATCTCGTCGCCGCCGCCCACGCACTCGGTGACGTCGTCACCGGTGAGCTCGACGTGGATGCCGCCCGGATGGGTGCCCAGCGCCTTGTGGACCTCGAAGAAGCCCTTGACCTCGTCGAGCACGTCGTCGAAGCGCCGGGTCTTGTGTCCGGAGGCCGCCTCGTAGGTGTTGCCGTGCATCGGGTCGGTGATCCAGGCGACGGTCGCGCCGGAGGCGGTGACCTTCTCGACCAGCTCGGGCAGCTTGTCGCGGACCTTGTCCGCGCCCATCCGCACGATGAAGGTGAGACGGCCGGGCTCCCGGTCCGGGTCCAGACGCTCGATGTACTGCAGCGCCTCCTCGGCCGTCGTCGTCGGGCCAAGCTTGATGCCGATCGGGTTGCGGATCTTCGAGGCGAACTCGATGTGCGCCCCGTCCAGCTGGCGGGTGCGCTCGCCGATCCAGACCATGTGCGCCGAGACGTCGTACAGACGGCCCGTGCGCGAGTCCACGCGGGTGAGCGCCGACTCGTAGTCGAGCAGCAGCGCCTCGTGGGAGGCGTAGAACTCGACGGTCTTGAACTCCTCCGGGTCGGCGCCGCAGGCGTGCATGAAGTTGAGCGCCTGGTCGATCTCCCGGGCGAGCTGCTCGTAGCGCTGGCCCGACGGGGACGACCTCACGAAGTCCTGGTTCCAGGCGTGCACCTGGCGCAGGTCGGCGTACCCGCCGGTGGTGAAGGCGCGTACCAGGTTGAGCGTGGAGGCGGACGCGTTGTACATCCGCTTCAGGCGCTCGGGGTCCGGGACCCGGGCCTCTTCGGTGAAGTCGAAGCCGTTGACGGAGTCGCCCCGGTAGGTGGGGAGGGTCACACCGTCGCGGGTCTCGGTCGGCTTGGAGCGCGGCTTGGAGTACTGGCCGGCGATCCGGCCGACCTTCACGACCGGCACCGAGGCGGCGTACGTGAGCACGGCGCCCATCTGGAGCAGGGTCTTGAGCTTGTTGCGGATCTGGTCCGCGGACACCGCGTCGAAGGCCTCGGCGCAGTCGCCGCCCTGGAGAAGGAACGCCTCTCCCTTGGCGACGGACGCCAACCGGGCGCGCAGCTGGTCGCACTCGCCCGCGAAGACGAGCGGCGGATACGACTCGAGGTCCGCGATCACATCGCGCAGAGCCTCGGCATCGGGGTACTCGGGCTGCTGCGCCGCGGGAAGGTCTCGCCAGGTGTTGCCAGCGCTCGCGCTGGACTTAGCGTTCACGGTCACCTCGACAACATTACGGGGTCGTGTCGGGCGTCCATCCACCTGCTCATCAAGTGAGACGGCGAGCGCTCGTACGGGGCGGCACCCGGAGCGGCGTCGCGGGGCGGGGCGGGCCCGCAGGGAGGGGGCCCGCCCGGGGAGGACCGCCTCGTCAGGGCCCCACGTCGAGCTGGTTGCGGTCGATGCCGATCGTCACCCCGCCGTGGGTCTCGGACCGGTCGCCCGCGTACTGGTGGATGCGCTGGTGATCCGCCCACAGCGCCGCGGGGACCGCCGGGTCGGAGGTGGTGGCGGAGTCGTTCCAGCGCGCGAAGTGGAGCACGTCGGGGAGCGTGGTGCCGGCCGCGTTCGCGACGAGGTCGGGGACGAGGGAGGCGGCGTTCCCGTACGCCCCCGAGCGGTAGCCCAGCTCGTGCAGGCGCAGGGTGTAGGCCTCCAGGTACGTGAGCACCCGCTTGGTCACCGCGGCGCCGCGGGTGTAGTGCTCCAGGTCGTTGTAGATCACCGTTCCGCGGCCGAAGCCGAGGGCCCCCGCCTGCCGGGCCGCGTCGTCGGCCGCCGCGGTGCCCTGCGGTGCCGGGTCGGTGATCGCCGCGCAGCCGCTGCCGCAGCTGCCGCCGTCGGCCGAGGGCTGCCGGCCGACGTACAGCGGGAAGAACCGCCAGCCGGCGGTGTACTGCGCCCGCACCCAGTCCGCGGTGAGGTTGGGCTGGGCGCAGGCGCGGTTGATCCCGCCGATGTAGACACCGACGGCGCCGTAGCCGGAGGTGCCCTTCCAGGCGGCCATGGCCGACGTGCTCGGGGCGGTGCAGGCGTCGAAGCCCCTGCCCCGGAAGGACGTCGCGTCGGCGGGAAGCGGGGTGGGGGCGCCGGAGAGCGTCTCGGACCGGGCGGAGGCGACGGGCAGGCCCGCGGTGCGCAGGATCTCCCGGATCCGCGAGCGGTCCCGGCCGTAGGCGGCGGTGACGGTGATCCGGTCCGCGGTGGCGCGGTACGTGCCCGCCGTGCGGTTCTCGGTGACCTCCGTCGGGGCGCTCCGGGCGGGCTGCACGAGGAGTGCCTCGGTGCGTCCCGCCGGGTCCGCGGAGCAGTTCTGCCGGTCGCCCGGCGTCCCGAGGTACACGACGTGCCGGTCGAACCGGACACAGGCGTCCGGGTCCTTCTCCAGGTCGACGATCCGCCAGGAGGCGGGGACGGTGAACACATGGCCCCGGTAGGCGATCTCTACGGTCTCGTCGGTCGTCGCGGGGGCGGCCGGGGCGGTGCCGAGGGGGCCGGCGGCGAGCGCCGTGGCCGCGGCGAGCACGGTGAGGACACGGGCGCCGCCGCGGCGGAGCTGAGGTGAACGCGCTGACTGGATGGCTCTCTCCTAGGTCGGGCTTCCTGGCCATGAATGGCCGCACGGAGTGCCCCGCGAACCTCTTGCCGCCCCGTTTCACGCTGTTGCCGGGCCCCGGCCGTCGGGTAGGGTGCGGCGCATGTTCGCGCATTCGACCCGCACCTGGTGGTGGACCGCTCATCCGGCGGCCCACTGACTGCGCGTACACCAGACGTCGCGAAGGCCGCCCGAGGGGCGGCCTTCGGTGTTTTCCGGCCCGGCCGTTCCTCTCCGCGGAGCTCTCCGCCCTCCCGAGAGAAGGAACAGGACCGATGAACCTGCCCGACCTGCTGGACGATGCCCGTCCGTTCGCGCTGCTGCGCCGTCGCACCCCCGGCCACGACCACGACACCGTGGAGCTGCTGCTCGGACCGGTGCGGGAGGTGGACCGCCTCGCCGACATCCCCGTGGGCGAGAGCCCGTCGCTGGCCCTGGTGCCCTTCCGGCAGATCCGGGAGCGCGGTTTCGACGTGCGGGACGACGGCACCCCGCTGGCGGTGCTGACCGCCGAGGAGACGCACCGGATCCCGCTCGGCGAGGCGCTCTCGCAGCTCCCGGCGCACGACGTGCGGGTCGAGGGCGGCGCCTTCGACGTCGACGACGAGGAGTACGCCGGGATCGTCGGCCGGGTGCTGGACGAGGAGATCGGCCGGGGCGAGGGCGCGAACTTCGTCGTCCGGCGTACCTACGAGGGCTCGATCCCGGGGTTCGGCAGGGCCGACGCTCTCGCCCTCTTCCGCCGGCTGCTCGTCGGCGAGCGGGGCGCCTACTGGACGTACGTCGTGCACACCGGGGAGCGGACGCTGGTCGGGGCGAGCCCGGAGGTGCACGTCCGGATGTCCGGCGGCACGGTGGTCATGAACCCGATCAGCGGGACCTACCGCTATCCGGCCGAGGGGCCGACGCCCGAGGACCTGCTGGACTTCCTGGCCGACGGCAAGGAGATCGAGGAGCTCTCGATGGTCGTCGACGAGGAACTGAAGATGATGTGCACCGTCGGCGACCGGGGCGGCGTGGTGATCGGGCCGCGGCTGAAGGAGATGGCCCATCTCGCCCACACCGAGTACGAGTTGCGGGGGCGGTCCTCGCTGGACGTCCGCGAGGTGCTGCGGGAGACGATGTTCGCGGCCACCGTCACCGGGTCACCGGTGCAGAACGCGTGCCGGGTGATCGAGCGGCACGAGGTGGGCGGTCGGGGCTACTACGCCGGAGCGCTGGCCCTCGTCGCGCGGGACGCTGGCGGTGCGCAGACCCTGGACTCCCCCATCCTGATCCGGACCGCCGACATCGACGCGGACGGACGGCTGCGGGTGCCGGTGGGCGCCACGCTGGTCCGCGGCTCGGACCCGGCGGGCGAGGTCGCCGAGACGCACGCGAAGGCCGCGGGGGTGCTGGCCGCGCTGGGCGTGCGTCCCGGCAGGCCCGGGACGGAGGACGTACGGCCGCGGCTGGCCGACGATCCGCGGGTGCGGGCGGCGCTCGACGGGCGGCGGGCGGCGCTGGCGCCGTTCTGGCTGCGGATGCAGGAGCGGGCTCCCGAACCGACCGGGCACGCGCTGGTCGTGGACGGCGAGGACACCTTCACGGCGATGCTCGCGCACCTGCTGCGGTCCTCCGGGCTGGAGGTGACGGTGCGCCGGTACGACGAGCCCGGGCTGCGGGAGGCCGTCCACGCGCACACGGGAGTGGTGGTCCTCGGCCCTGGGCCCGGCGACCCCTCGGACACGGCCGACCCCAAGATGCGGTTCCTGCGCTCGCTGACCGCCGAGGTGATCCGCGGGCACCGGCACGGGGTGCTGGGCGTCTGCCTCGGGCACGAGCTGATCGCCGCCGAACTGGGCCTGGACATCGTGCGCAAGGACGTCCCCTGCCAGGGCGCGCAGACGGACATCGACCTCTTCGGGCGCACCGAGACCGTGGGCTTCTACAACAGCTTCGTGGCCCGCTGCGACGAGGCGGCGCGGGCCGAGCTGCTCGCCCACGACGTCGAGGTCAGCCGCGGCGGGACCGGGGAGGTGCACGCGCTGCGCGGGCCGGGGTTCGCGGGGGTGCAGTTCCATCCGGAGTCGGTGCTGACGCTGCGCGGGACGGACGTCGTGCGGGAGCTGACGGCTCAGCTGCGCGCGACCGCCGGCACCAGCACGTTCTCCGAGCGGCGGCCCGCCTCGTAGTCGAGGACGTTGCGCACGGTGGTGTCGACGATCTGGGAGACGGCTTCCGCGGTGTAGTACGCCTGGTGGGAGGTGACCAGGACGTTCGGGAAGGTGACGAGGCGGGCCAGGGTGTCGTCCTCCACGGCCTCCAGGGACCGGTCGACGAAGAACAGGCCCGCCTCGGCCTCGTACACGTCGAGGCCGACGCCCGTGAAGCGGCCCTCGCGCAGTTCGGTGACGAGGGCGCGGGTGTCGACCAGGCCGCCGCGGCTGGTGTTCACCAGGATGGCGTCGTCCTTCATCGAGCGGAGCGCGGTCGCGTCGATGAGGTGCTGGGTCTCCGGCATCAGCGGCAGGTGCAGGGTGACCAGGTCGGCCTCGGCGAGGAGCTGCTCCTTGGGGACGTACTTCATGCCCAGTTGCATGCAGGCGGGGTTCTCGGCGACGTCCCAGCCGAGCAGCCGCATGCCGAAGCCGTGGGCGATCCGGGTGAACGCCTCACCGATCTTGCCGGTGCCGAGGATGCCCGCGGTGCGGCCGTGCAGGTCGCGGCCCATCAGGCCGTCGAGCCGGAAGTCGAAGTCGCGGGTGCGGTTCCCGGCGCGCACGACACGGCGGTTGACCGCCATGCCGAGGGTCCAGGCGAACTCTGCGACCGAGTACGGGGAGTAGTACGAGACCCGGGCGACCGTCATGCCGAGGTGCTCGGCGACCTTGAGGTCGATGTTGTTGAACCCGGTGGAGCGCTGGGCGATCATCCGGGTGCCGCCGGCCGCCAGGGTCTCCAGCACGCGGCGGTCGAGTTCGGCGTTGACGCTGGTGGAGATGATCTCGTGGCCGGTCGCGATGGGGGCGGTGTCCGCGTTCAGGAAGACGTCGAGGCAGCGGACGTCGTAGTACCCGTCGAAGGCCCTCTCGATCAGCGGCTTCTCGTCGGACTGGACGCCGAAGGCCAGGATCTCCACGGATTCCTCCCGGGCTGAGGTGGTTACCGCCGAATATAGGGCGGCAACCACCGGGGCGCCGGTCGGCAGCCGGGGTCCGCGGGGGCGCCGGGCCCCCGCGCCCCGACTCCGGCCCGGTCAGCCGAAGAAGACGCCGACCTCCTCGTACAGCTTCGGATCGACGGTCTTCAGCCTGGCCGTGGCCTCCGCGATCGGCACGCGGACGATGTCCGTGCCCCGCAGGGCGACCATTTTGCCGAAGTCGCCGTCGCGGACCGCCTCGATGGCGTGCAGTCCGAACCGGGTGGCGAGCCAGCGGTCGAAGGCGCTCGGGGTGCCGCCGCGCTGGATGTGCCCGAGGACCGTGGTCCTGGCCTCCTTGCCGGTACGCCGTTCGATCTCCTTGGCCAGCCATTCGCCGACGCCGGAGAGCCGGACGTGCCCGAAGGAGTCGAGCGTGCCGTCCTTGAGGACCATGTCGCCGTCCTTCGGCATGGCTCCCTCCGCGACGACCACGATCGGGGCGTACGAGGCCTTGAAGCGCGAGGTCACCCAGGCGCAGACCTGTTCCACGTCGAAGCGCTGCTCGGGGATCAGGATCACGTTGGCGCCACCCGCGAGGCCCGAGTGCAGGGCGATCCAGCCCGCGTGCCGCCCCATCACCTCGCAGACCAGGACCCGCATGTGCGACTCGGCGGTGGTGTGCAGCCGGTCGATGGCCTCGGTGGCGATACCGACCGCGGTGTCGAAGCCGAAGGTGTAGTCGGTGGCCGAGAGGTCGTTGTCGATGGTCTTCGGGACGCCGATGACGCTGATGCCGTACTCGTCGTTGAGCCGCGCGGCGACCCCCAGGGTGTCCTCGCCGCCGATGGCGACGAGCGCCTCGACCTCCTGCTTCACCAGGTTGTCCTTGATCCGGCGGATACCGTCCTCCTGCTTGAGGGGGTTGGTGCGCGAGGAGCCGAGGATGGTGCCGCCGCGGGGCAGGATGCCCCGCACGGCCGGGATGTCGAGCCGTACGCTGTCGTTCTCCAGGGGGCCTCGCCAGCCGTCCCGGAAGCCGACGAAGTCGTAGCCGTACTCCTGCACGCCCTTGCGGACGATGGCCCGGATGACGGCGTTGAGCCCGGGGCAGTCGCCGCCTCCGGTCAGTACTCCGACCCGCATGGAAAAGTCCCTTCGCCACGGTTGCCTGAGGGCACTCACGCTAATAGTGATCCAGGTCACTTCGGCATGGGGCGTAAGGTCAATTCCGGTGCAATGTCCGGGAGTTGATCACTCGCCTTCACTCGTTGGTGGGCAGCGGGCGGTTTACGCGACGGCGCGTCAGGCGTCGTCGAGGCCGCGCTCTATCGCGTAGCGCACCAGCTCCACGCGGTTGTGCAGCTGCAGCTTGCCCAGGGTGTTCTGCACGTGGTTCTGCACCGTGCGGTGCGAGATGACCAGGCGCTCGGCGATCTGCTTGTAGCTCAGGCCCTTGGCGACCAGGCGCAGGACCTCGGTCTCCCGGTCGGTGAGCTGGGGGGCCTTGGGCTCGTCGGCGCCCGCCGCGGGGGCCGGCTCGGAGGCGAGCCGGCGGTACTCGCCGAGGACCAGACCCGCGAGGCCCGGGGTGAACACAGGGTCGCCGACCGCGGTACGCCGTACGGCGTCGATCAGTTCCTCGGTGGAGGCGGACTTCAGCAGGTAACCCGTGGCGCCGGACTTGACCGCCTCCAGCACGTCGGCGTGCTCACCACTGGCCGACAGGACCAGGACGCGCAGCGCGGGATCGGCGCCGACCAGTTCCTTGCAGACCTGCACGCCGGGCTTGGCGGGCAGGTTCAGGTCCAGGACGAGCACCTCGGGCGAGGCGGCCCGGGCCCGGCGCACGGCCTGTTCGCCGTCGCCGGCGGTGGCGACCACGTCGAAGCCGGCCTCGGCGAGGTCGCGGGCGACGGCGTCGCGCCACATGGGGTGGTCGTCGACCACCATCACCTTGATCGGGTCCTTGCCCACCTGCTGTGCCGCCTCCGCCGTCTGCGTCGTCTCCGTCATCACTGCCCCGTCGTTCTCGTCGTCGTGTGTCTGCCGGTCCCGCCCTCGTCGGGCCGCCGCGGTCGTCCCCGTCGCCCCGTCACCGCCGCCGGCCCGCCCTCCGGGTCATCGTGCCCGGGCCTGTTCCGCTGCCGCCTTCGGCACCTTCAGCTCGACCTCCGTGCCCTGCCCCGGGACCGAGATCAGCTCGGCCGTCCCGCCGATGTCGCGGAGCCGCCCGCGGATCGACAGCGCGACACCGAGGCGCCCCTCCCCCTCGGCCTGGGCGAGCCGCCCCTCCGGGATGCCGGGGCCCTCGTCGCGCACGGTCACGATCACCGCGTCCGGCTCGTCCTCGACCAGGATCCAGGCGCGGGCGCTCTCGCCCACGTGCCGGCGGACGTTGTCCAGGGCGGCCCCGACGGCGCCGGCCAGCTCGCGGGCGGCGGCCGGCGCCAGCTGCACGGGCGCACCGGGCTCGGAGAGCGTGACGTGGGCGCGGGCGTAGCGGGCGAGCAGCGGGCGCAGGTCGACGGGGTCGCCGTCCGCGTCGTCGTCCGGCTCGTCGACCGCGCGGACGACCGCCCCGAGGGCGGCGTCCTCCGAGACGCGGGAGACCGGCACGAGACCGCCGGAGACCAGGGAGCGCAGGGCCACCTCCTGCTCGCCCGCCATCCGGCCCAGCTCGGCCGCCTCACCGCCGATCACCGCACCGCGCCGCTGCACCATGGCGAGGACCTGGAGGACGCCGTCGTGGATGTCGCGGGCCAGCCGCTCGCGCTCGCGGGTCGCGGCCTCGATCTCCAGGGCGCGGGCCAGCGTGCGCTCGGAGGCGCGGGCCACCTCGACGACGTAGCCGATGGCGATGGAGGCGACCCAGACGAGGATCACGTTGTGGACGGTGTCGCGGGTCGGGGCACCGCGCTCGGCGATGTTGACGACCGCGACGAGCGTGGAGGCGAAGGCCGCCCAGCGCCAGCCGCCCTTGATCGCGAAGGCGAGGACGGCACCCGCGGTCCATATCGACGGCAGGGTCGGGCCGCCGGCCTCGATCCGGGTGACGTCGTCGGCGACGCGGGTGAGCAGGACGCCGGCCAGCGCGATGGTGAGGTCGGCGGCCAGGAAGGGCTTGGTGCAGGCGGCGGCGCCCGCGACCCGGGGCAGCGTCGCGAAGGTCCACACGGACAGCACCACGTAGTAGGCGATCGCGACCCAGGGACGGGGGAACCTGTCGTAGGCGGTGGCGAAGAGTCCGATCGCGTAGAACAGGGTGAGGACGCGGTACGCGGTCAGCGCACGCCACAGCGGCTGCTCGACCGACATCCTCATGACTCTCTCGCGCCTGGCCATGTCCCCCACCCCACCCAGCCCCACCCCTGACGGACGCGGCTACGAGCCGGACCGTTCCCGCTCCGCCCGTTCCTTCCGGTCCTGGTCCTGCTGCGCCCGGTCCTTCGCGGCCTGGGCCCGTTCCTTCTCGGCCTGCGCGTGCGCGGCCCTGGCCGCCTTCTCGGCGTCCTTGCCGGCCTTCGCCGCCTCCGCGATCTGCCGCTTGGCGGCCGTCGCGTACATGTCGACGTACTCCTGGCCGGAGAGCTTCATGATCTCGTACATGACCTCGTCGGTCACCGCGCGCAGCACGAACCTGTCGTGCTCCATGCCGCTGTACCGGCCGAAGTCGAGCGGCTTGCCGATCCGGATGCCGGGCCGCATCAGCTTGGGCATCACCTGGCCGGGCGGCTGGATCTTCTCCGTGTCGATCATGGCGACGGGGATGACGGGGGCGCCGGTGGCGAGCGCCACGCGCGCGAGGCCGCCGGGCTTGCCCCGGTACAGCCGCCCGTCGGGCGAGCGGGTGCCCTCGGGATAGATCCCGAACAGCTCACCGCGCTCGATGACGTCGACCCCGCTCTTGATGGCCGCCTCCCCCGCGCCGCGCCCGCCGGAGCGGTCCACCGGGAGCTGGCCCACGCCCTTGAAGAAGGCCGCGGTCATCCGGCCCTTGATGCCGGGTGTCGTGAAGTACTCGGCCTTCGCGATGAAGGTCACCTTGCGGTCCAGGACCGCGGGCAGGAAGAAGGAGTCCGAGAACGACAGGTGATTGCTCGCCAGGATGGCGGGGCCCTCGGCGGGGATGTTCTCGAGGCCTTCCACCCAGGGCCTGAAGGCGAGCTTCAGTGGCCCTCCGATGGAAAACTTCATTGCGCCGTAGATCAACCGAGTGCCTCCTGTGTCGTCGGTGAGACCTTAACCCGGAGCACTGCCAAAGGCTCCGACGACCCTGGTCGGTGTCAGTGCGGTCGCGTACGGTGAAGTACGCCCCGAACCCTCGGGCGCCGTTCCGCCCCACTCGTCGTGCCGTCGTCCTGCGCGCCCGCCCCATGACCGTTCCGCCCCCTCATGAACAAGGAGACCGAAGGTGCCGGTCCTTCCCGGAGCCGAGCCGTACCGCCATGAAGGCGGAGAGATCGGCGTCCTCCTCTGCCACGGCTTCACCGGTTCCCCCCAGTCGCTGCGCCCCTGGGCGGAGTTCCTGGCCGAGCGCGGCCTGACGGTCGCGCTGCCGTTGCTCCCCGGGCACGGCACGCGCTGGGAGGACATGCAGCTCACCGGCTGGCAGGACTGGTACGCGGAGGTGGACCGGGAGCTGCGCGCCCTGCGGGAGCGGTGCTCGCAGGTGTTCGTCTGCGGTCTCTCCATGGGCGGCGCCCTGACCCTGCGGCTGGCCGCCCGGCACGGGGACGACATCAGTGGCATCGTCGTCGTCAACCCGGCGAACAAGGTGCACGGACTCTCCGCGTACGCCCTTCCGGTGCTGCGGCACCTCGTGCGCACCACGAAGGGGCTCACCAGCGACATCGCCAAGGAGGGCGGCATCGAGGTCGGCTACGACAAGGTGCCGCTGCACGCCGCCCACTCCCTGCGGAACTTCTTCCGGGTGGTCGATGCGGAGCTGCCGCAGGTCACGCAGCCGATGCTGCTGCTGCACAGCCCTCAGGACCACGTCGTGCCGCCCGCGGACTCGGCGCGCATCCTCAGCCGGGTGTCGTCCACGGACGTGACCGAGATCCTGCTGGAACAGAGCTACCACGTCGCGACGTTGGACCATGACGCGGACCGGATCTTCGAGGAGAGCCACGCGTTCATCGGCCGGCTCGCGCCCGCCGTCGGCAAGGAGTCGGAAGCGGGTCGGGTGAGTCAGCAGGAAGGGACGGCCACCGGTGGCTGAGTACGACGCGGACCGCGGCGAGCCCGACGAGAAGGACCCGCCGCTCGGGGACGAGCAGAGCGTGCCCTTCGACGAGGCGGCCGCATGGGCGGCGATCGTCGCCGGGTACGGTGACGAGCCGCCGGACCCGCCCGGCTCGAAGCCGTTCAAGTCCGTGGAGGACCTGGCCCTGCTCGAACCGGAGACGAACGACGCGGACACCGAGGACCCGGGCCGCCGCGCGGCCGATCCGCCCGCTTCGGCGAGGCCGCTCGGCAGCTCGATCGCCTTCGCCCCGGGCGTCGCCGGCGGCCCGCGCGACCACACGGCCCCGGACGCCTCCGAGGACGACTTCGGCGACGACGACGAGGGCCACTTCGTCCCGCCGGAGCCGCCCCCGCTGCCCGCGGCCGACACCACGGCCAAGTTCGCCTGGCTGGCCGTCCTCGGCGGACCCGTCCTGCTCCTCCTCGCCGTGCTGCTCGGCTGGGACATGACCTGGTGGCTCGCCACCCTCGGCATCGGCGGCTTCCTCGGCGGTTTCGCGACGCTGGTGATGCGCATGCGGGGCGACGACGAGGACGAGGACGACCCCGGCCGGGGCGCGGTCGTCTGATCCCGCGTGACCTCCAGGGCCCGTCCGGACGCATCGGACGGGCCCTGCGCACACCCGGACCCCGGGGGCCGAGGCCTCCGGGGCCGACACCCCCTAGGCGGCCGGGATCCGCAGGGCCGCGAGGACCGGGAGGTGGTCCGTGGCCGCCCGCAGATCCTGCTCCGTCACCCCCGGATGGCCGAGCGGCACCCCGCAGCCCAGGATCTCGACACCGGGGGTGGCGAAGATCGCGTCGATGCGCTGGTGGGGGTCGGCGGGGGTCGAGGTGTGCTCGGCGCCCCAGGGTGCGGCCGCCCAGCAGTCCCTCAGGTCCTTGCCCAGACGCTGGAAGGCCCGGCCACCGGGACGTTCGTTGAGGTCGCCGCCCGCCACGGCGTGCGGGGTGCCCAGGTCCGCGAGGCGGTCGAGGAGCAGACCCGCCTGGTCGTACCGCTCGTCCTTCTGCAGCGAGAGATGGCAGCTCAGGACACCGAGACGGGCACCGCCGAAGCGGACCACCGCGGTCGCGAAGCCCCGCCGGTGCAGGCCCGGCGTGAGCGGGAGGAGGACGTCCTCGGTGCGCTCGACCGTCGCACGCAGGCTGCACAGGACGGCCGGACCGGCGGCGGGGGCCCCGCCCGACAGGACCACCAGCCCGGAGGACGCGGCGAGCCGGGCCAGCTTCTTGCGCCAGCGGAAGAAGCGCGGCGCCTCCTGGACGAGGACCAGGTCGGGTGCGCAGGCGCCGATCACCCGCGCGAGCGCGTCGGTGTCGTCGCGCATCGAGCGGATGTTGTAGCTGAGCACCCGGACGACGGCCGAACCGTCTGCTTCGGTGCGGGAGTTGGGCAGGGGACGGGTCGCGCTCGGCGTGCTCGCAGACATGCCGATCAAGATACGACAGCGGGGCCCGGCCCGGTGCGGCGACGACACCGGCCGTCCGCCACCGACCCGCCCGGTCCGGCGACCGCGGGGACGACCACCGCCGGTGCACCGGACCGGGCGCCCCCGGCGCGACGTCCGGGGCGCCGTCGGTACGCCGGCCGAGGCGCCGCTCCGGCCACTCGCGGTGCGCCGGACCCGTCGTGGCCGGCTCGACGCCCACCCGCTCGTGGGTACGGCGGACCCGTCGCCGTCACCGTCGCGGCAAGCCGCGCCCGGCCGCTCGCCGGCGTGGCGGCTCGGTCGGGCGTGGGTGCGGCGGCTCGGTCGGCGTCCGTACCGGTCCGGACACGGCAGTGGCGGCTCGGTCGGCTCCGTACCGGCCCGGACACGGCAGCGCCCGCCGTGCCCCTTCCGGGGTGCGGCGGGCGCTGCCGTGAAGGCGGGGGACGTCACATGACGGGGTCGGGCTCCCGGGCCAGGTCGGCCGCACCGACCAGACCGGCCTTGTTGCCCAGCTGCGCGGCGATGACGTCGGCGACCGGACGCCAGTTGCCGCCGACCAGCCACCGCTTGTACGACTTGCGGATGGGGTCGAGGACCAGCTCACCCTCGTCCGAGAGACCGCCGCCGACGATGAAGGCGGAGGGGTCGAAGAGGGAGGCCAGGTCGGCCAGCCCGGCGCCCGCCCAGCGGGCCAGCTCGCGGTAGGAGTCCACCGCCACCGGGTCGCCCTGCCGCGCGGCCATCGAGATGTGCTTGCCCTCGATGCCGTCGGGGGTGCCGTCGCCCAGCGCGAGCAGGGTCTCCGCGTTCTCGGGGGTGGCGTTGGCCCGCTGCTTGGCGTACCGGACGAGGGCGCGCCCGGACGCGTACTGCTCCCAGCAGCCCTGGCTGCCGCAGCCGCACAGCAGACCGTCCGGCACCATCCGGATGTGGCCGAACTCGGCTGCCACGCCGAAGTGCCCGCGGCGCAGCTTGTTGCCGATGATGATGCCGCCGCCGAGGCCGGTGCCGAGGGTGATGCAGATGACGTTGCGGTGCCCCTTGCCTGCACCGAACTTGTACTCCCCCCAGGCGGCCGCGTTCGCGTCGTTCTCGACGACGACCGGCAGGCCGACGCGGGCCTCGACCTCGTCCTTGAGCGGCTCCTGCCGCCAGTCGATGTTCGGCGCGAAGTACACGGTCGAGCGCTGACGGTTGACGTAACCGGCGGCACCGATGCCCACGCCCACGATGTCGTGCCCCGCGCGGGCACCCTCCACGGCCGCGGCGATGGCGTCCACGATCGCCTGCGGTGTGGTGGGGGTCGGCACCTTGAAGGTCGAGAGGATGTTGCCTTCCTCGTCGACCACGCCGGCCGCGATCTTCGTGCCGCCGATGTCGACGCCGATGGTGAGTCCCATGAATCCCTCAGTTTCGGTCGAGCCCCGCTACGGCCAACCGTACCCGAGGGGCTCTCAGTCCAGGTCGATGTGTTCCCCGGGACCGGTGCCCTCGTCGCGGGGGCGCGCGTCCCGGGCCGTCCAGCGGCGCTCCTGGGCGGCGACGGCCGAGCGGTAGGCGGCGAGCAGCTCGGAGCCGGCGGTGGCCAGGTGGTCGAAGACGTCCGGGTTGCGCTCGATGACGGGTTCCACCGCCGCCTTGGCCTGCTGCACGACCTGGCTGACCATCTGCTGGGCCGTGCCCGAGGCGACGGCGCCGAACAGGGGCGACTGCAGTCCGGACAGCTTGTCGGCGACGGCGTCGACGAGCTTGCGCAGTTCCTCGGCGGCGGAGCCGGGCGGGGTGCCGTGCTCGGCCCGGCGGCGCGCCTTCTCCGCCGCGAGATCCTCGGCGCACGCCTTCGCCCAGGCGTCGGCGTCGGCATCGGCCGCTCGCACCTCGTCGGCCCTCTCCTGAGCGGCGTCGGACGTGGGGCGCTCTTCGCTCATGGCGGACTCCTGACTACGTTTCGTCCCTCCGACGTTACCCGAACGGGGGTAACCGGTTCACCGTCTTCGGGGCCGGGTCCCGCGGCAGGGCCCGGGATCCGGTCACCCGCCCTGCGGCCACAGCCCGGGATCAGGGGTGAAGCGGACGCGCAGCTCGCCCTCGCGCAGGGCCGCGCCGGCGACCGTGCACCGGCGCAGGACGGACGGCAGCGGCACGATCCGGCGGAACTGCCCGGCGGCGACGACGAGTTCGTCACCGCGGCGGACCAGGTCCAGTTCCTCCCGTATCGCGCCGGGCAGCGGGATGTGCCAGACGAGCACGCCGTCGTCGGCGAGGTGGTCGGTGACCGGCCACTCGACCGGCCCGCCGGACTCACCCGGACCGGGGACGCCGAGTGCCGCGAGGTCGTCGCCGCCGCGCGGGTCCCGCCCGAGATGCGGGACCTCGTGGAGGGCGTACGTGCCGCGCCACTCGTCGAGCGCCTTGGACTGCTGGGCCGCCAGCGCGGCGAGCCACTGGTCCTCCGTGTCGTCGGGCAGCACCCGGTTGGCGACCAGGGAGTCGACGCGCAGGCCGCGCAGGGCGAGGGCGGTGGCAGCGGTGCGCACGGCGTCGGCTCCGGCCGGGCCGGGCTCGGCGACCAGACGTACGGTCGTGGCGCGGTCGGCGACGACCGCCTCCGCCGCGGCCAGCTCGACGTCCCAGCGGGCCGCCGTCTCGTACAGCCACTCCGCGGGCATCGGCACACCGGCCAGCCGGCCGAGCATCGGGCGCAGCGCCCGGGCCGCCTGGCGCTCCGCGGGGATCAGCCGCCGCAGGTAGCGGCGCAGCTCCTCGGGGAGGGAGAGCAGGGCGAGCGCCTGCGGGGTCGGCGGGAGGTCCACGACCAGCAGGTCGTACGGTCCCGAGGTCGCCGCGTCGCGCAGGGCGCGGAGCAGGGCGAGCTCCTCGGCGCCGGGCAGGGGGGTGACCTCCTCGGCGTCGAGGCGGGTGGCGCCGAGCAGGTCCAGGGCGCTGGTGGCGCGTTCCTGGAAGGCGGTGAGGTCCTCGCGGAAGCGTGCCGTCGCGTCGGGGCGCCAGGTGGTGAGGCGGGGCGCGGCCTCCCGGGGCTCCGCGCCGGTGCGGACGTCGAGGACGGCGCCGAGGGTGTCGGTGCGGTCGGCGCTCAGGACCAGGGTGCGGGCGCCCTCGCGGGCCGCCTTCAGCGCGGTGGCCGCGGCGACGGTGGTGCGGCCGGTGCCGCCCTGGCCGGTGATCAGGATGGTGCGCATGGTGGTGAACGGTACCTGCGCCTTGCCGGCGGGGGGACCGGGCTCACCTGGGCGGTCCCTTACCGGCGGGGGCCTGGCTCACCTGGGCGGTGCCTCGCCGGCGAGGGCCTGGCTCACCCGGGTGGTTCCCCGGCCGGGGCCCCGGGGTGACCGGGTGGCCTCGTCGGCGAGGCCCGGCCGCTCGTCGCGGGTCGGCCCCGAGGGCACCGGACGTCGGTCGCCCGATGCGCTCGTCCTCACACGCCGGACGGGACGACTGCTGCCCGCCTGGCCGGAAAGTACCGCTGCCCCCGGCGGGGCTACTTCCCCTCGGACTCCACGCGCTTCTTCAGGCCCGCCAGCGCGCGGTCGATGATGACCTTCTCGGCCTTGCGCTTGATCATGCCGAGCATGGGGATCTTGACGTCGACCGTCAGCCGGTAGGTGACCTCGGTGGCACCGGCGCCGGCCGGCTTCAGCAGGTAGGAACCGTCCAGGGACCGGAGCATCTGCGACTTCACCAGGGTCCAGGACACCTCGTGGTCGCCGGTCCACGTGTAGCCCAGCGTCTGGTCGTCCTTGATGGCCCCGGCGTCCATGACGAGACGCACCTGCTCGGCCCGGCCCTGCGCGTCGGTGGCGAGAACCTCCGCCTCCTTCACCTCGCCGGTCCAGTCCGGGTAGCGGGCGAAGTCCGCGATCACCGCCATGACGTCGGCCGGTGCCGCCTCGATCGTGATGCTCGAGCTGGTGTGTTCCGCCATCGCGGTGGCTCCTCCAGATGCGGTCCGGTGAGGGAGGCTGCTGCGCACGTGTGTGCAGCGTGAAGGCTACCGCGCGCCGGCCGGGCCGCCGTCACCGCGTCCGCGGCCGCCCGCCGCCCGTCGGTCCCCGCGTCCCGGGCGGGCCGGACGCGCCCTTCACCACTCCAGCGCCCACGGCCGGCCCGACCCCGCGAAGTGGCCCACGTTGACGCACTCCGTCGCCCCGACGCGCATCCGCCGTACCAGCGGCTGGTGGACGTGGCCGAAGAGCGCGTAGCGCGGGCGGGTGCGGTGGATGGCGTCCAGCAGGGCCCGGCTGCCGCGTTCGAAGCGGCGCGCCACCGTGTCGTAGACCAGCTCCGGGACCTCGGGCGGGATGTGGGTGCACAGCACGTCGACCTCGCCGACCGCCTCGATCTTCGCCGCGTATTCCTCGTCGCTGATCTCGTAGGGCGTCCGCATCGGGGTCGGCAGGCCGCCGCCCACGAACCCGAAGACCCAGCCGCCGATCTCCACCCGTTCGCCGTCGAGCACGGTCGTGCCGGGTCCGGCGTATTCCGGCCACAGCATCGGCATGTCGACATTGCCGTAGGTGGCGTACGTCGGTGTCGGGAAGGCGGCGAACATTTCGGCGTACTGCTTGCGCACCGCCTTCTCGATGGCCGCGGCCCGGTCGGCGCCGATCCCGCCCCACAGCCGGGCTCCGAACTCGCGCGCCTCCTCGAAGCGGCGGGCCGTGCGCAGCTCGACGATGCGGTCGGCGTTCTCCGCGCCGAAGAGGTCGGGGAAGATGCCGCGCGAGTGGTCGGCGTAGTCCAGGAAGAGCACCAGGTCACCGAGGCAGATCAGGGCGTCCGCGCCGTCTCCGGCCGTGGCCAGGTCGCGCGCGTTGCCGTGCACGTCACTGACCACGTGAACGCGCGTCCTTCGGTTACCGGCTCGTGTGGGTGCCATGACGATCAAGCGTAGGCGTGTGCGGCAAACGTGAACAGAGGCGGTCGGACCTGCGGTTACTGGCTAGTCCTGAACGGGGTGGACTACTGTGCGCGAAGGAACGCCAACACGTGTGACGCATAGAACATCTCGCCGGGACCCCCTGTCGAAGAAGCCATACCGGCGGGTAACGTCCGGGCCGTCCAGTCGTGCTCAGGATTTCAACCATGACGTCTTCGAGCACCTGCCCGAGCCTTGGACCGCACCGTCGCATCACACAGAGTCGTGGCGTCGGCGCCCTATGAGGAGCAGCAGTCTTGCGCGAGTTCAGCCTTCCGGCTTTGTACGAGGTCCCTGCGGACGGCAATCTGACCGACATCGTCCGCAGAAACGCCGCGCAGCATCCCGATGTCGCCGTCATCGCCCGCAAGGTGGGCGGTACGTGGACGGACGTCACCGCCACCACCTTCCTCACCGAGGTGCGGGCCGCGGCCAAGGGCCTGATCGCGTCGGGCGTGCAGCCCGGCGACCGGGTGGGCCTGATGTCCCGCACCCGCTACGAGTGGACCCTGCTCGACTTCGCCATCTGGAGTGCGGGCGCGGTCACCGTGCCCGTGTACGAGACCAGCTCGGCGGAGCAGGTGCAGTGGATCCTGGGCGACTCGGGCGCGACCGCCTGCATCGTCGAACTGGAGACGCACGCCGCCTCCGTCGAGTCGGTGCGTGACCGGCTGCCCGCCCTGAAGCACGTCTGGCAGATCGAGGCCGGCGGCGTCGAGGAGCTGGGGCGCGCGGGCAAGGACGTCTCGGACGAGACCGTCGAGGAGCGCAGCTCGGCCGCCAAGGCCGACGACCCGGCGACCATCGTCTACACGAGCGGGACGACCGGCCGCCCCAAGGGGTGCGTCCTCACCCACCGCAGCTTCTTCGCGGAGTGCGGCAACATCGTGGAGCGGCTGCGCCCGCTGTTCCGCACGGGCGAGTGCTCGGTCCTGCTCTTCCTGCCGCTCGCGCACGTCTTCGGACGCCTGGTGCAGGTGGCGCCGATGATGGCGCCGATCAAGCTCGGCTGCGTCCCGGACATCAAGAACCTCACCGACGAGCTGGCGGCCTTCCGGCCGACGCTGATCCTCGGTGTGCCGCGCGTCTTCGAGAAGGTCTACAACTCGGCGCGGGCCAAGGCGCAGGCCGACGGCAAGGGCAAGATCTTCGACAAGGCGGCGGACACGGCGATCGCGTACAGTCGCGCGCTGGACACCCCTTCGGGTCCTTCCCTCGGCCTGAAGATCAAGTACAAGACCTTCGACAAGCTCGTCTACAGCAAGCTGCGTGCGGTGCTGGGCGGGCGCGGCGAGTACGCGATCTCGGGCGGCGCCCCGCTGGGCGAGCGGCTCGGGCACTTCTTCCGCGGCATCGGCTTCACGGTCCTGGAGGGCTACGGCCTCACCGAGTCCTGTGCGGCCACCGCGTTCAACCCGTGGGACCGCACCAAGATCGGCACGGTCGGGCAGCCGCTGCCGGGGTCCGTGGTGCGCATCGCGGACGACGGCGAGGTGCTGCTGCACGGCGAGCACCTGTTCAAGGAGTACTGGAACAACGAGGGCGCGACCGCCGAAGCGCTGGCCGACGGCTGGTTCCACACCGGTGACATCGGCACCCTCGACGAGGACGGCTACCTCCGGATCACCGGCCGCAAGAAGGAGATCATCGTCACTGCGGGCGGCAAGAACGTCGCCCCCGCGGTGATCGAGGACCGCATCCGGGCGCACGCGCTGGTCGCCGAGTGCATGGTGGTCGGCGACGGGCGTCCCTTCGTGGGGGCGCTGGTCACGGTGGACGAGGAGTTCCTCGGCCGCTGGGCCGACGAGCACGGGAAGCCGGCGGGGTCCACGGCGGCGTCGCTGCGGGAGGACCCGGATCTGCTGCGGGCGATCCAGGACGCCGTCGACGACGGGAACGCGGCGGTGTCCAAGGCGGAGTCGGTGCGGAAGTTCCGGCTGCTGCCGTACCAGTTCACCGAGGAGTCGGGGCATCTCACGCCGTCCCTGAAGCTCAAGCGGAACGTGGTGGCGAAGGACTACGCGGACGAGATCGAGGCGATTTATCGGGGCTGATGCCCCTGGGCGGGGCTGGTGCGGGGCGTGTTCTGCGGCGGGGCGTTGTCCTTGCCGTGGGGGCGCCCCGTCGCCGTGGGGGCGAGGGTTCGAATGCCGGCTCGCCGTCGTTGTGGTTGCTCGCGCCGTTCCCCGCGCCCCTGACGGGGCGCCCCCGCCGCGGAGGCCAGGGTTCCAACGCCGGCCCGCCGCCTCCGTGGTTGCTCGCGCCGTTCCCCGCGCCCCTGACGGGGCGCCCCCGCCGCGGAGGCCAGGGTTCCAACGCCGGCTCGCCACCTTCGTGGTTGCTCGCGCCGTTCCCCGCGCCCCTGACGGGGCGCTTCCGGCGTTGGGTTACAGGAGGGCTTTCAGGTGTTCGGCCAGGAGGTCCCAGCGCCATTTCTGCTCGACCCACTCGCGGCCCCGCTCGCCCATCCGACGGCGTAGGTCGGCGTCGCCGAGGAGGGTGACGATGCGGTCGGCCGCCTCGGCCGGGGAGCCGCCGCGGACGACCCAGCCGGTCTCGCCGTCGAGGACGGCGTCCGGCGCACCGCCGGAGTCCCCGGCGACGACGGGGAGCCCCGTCGCGGACGCCTCCAGGTAGACGATGCCGAGCCCCTCGACGTCGAGTCCGCCCCGCCGCGTACGGCACGGCATGGCGAAGACGTCCCCGGCGCCGTAGTGCGCGGGCAGTTCGGCCCAGGGCACCGCGCCGGTGAAGCGGACCGAGTCGGCGACGCCGGTGTCGCGGGCGAGCCTGCGCAGGTCCTTCTCGTACGGACCGCCGCCCACCACGAGCAGCACCGCCTCGGGCTCCGCGGCCAGGATGCGCGGCATCGCGAGGATCAGGGTGTCCTGGCCCTTGCGCGGTACGAGCCGGGAGACGCAGACGACGACCGGCCGGTCGGTGAGGCCGAGCCGGGCGCGGACCTCGTCGCCGCCCGAGGCGGGGTGGAAGGTCTTCTCGTCGACGCCGGGCGGCAGTTGGACCATCCGGGAGGCGGCCTCGGGGGTCAGCGCCGAGGCGATCCGCGAGCGCGTGTACTCGCCGAGGTAGGTGATCGTGTCCGTGGACTCGCCGATCCGGCGCAGGAGTTGCCGCGCGGCGGGCAGCTGGGCCCAGCCGGCCTCGTGGCCGTGCGTGGTGGCCACGAGCCGCTCGGCGCCCGCCCTGCGCAACGCCGGCGCCATCAGCCCGAGCGGTGCCGCCGCCCCGAACCAGACCGACGTACATCTGTGTTCCCGCAGCAGACCGACCGCCCGCCGGGTGACCGCGGGCGTCGGCAGCAGCATCGTCGTGCGGTCCCGTACGACGGTGAAGGGCTGCTCGGCGTCGAAGGCGGCCGTCGCCTCGGCACCCTCGCGACCCCGCTTCCAGGTGGACGCGTAGACCACGAGCCGCCCGGGGTCCAGCCGCAGCGCCATGTTGTGCAGGAACGCCTGGATGCCACCGGGGCGGGGCGGGAAGTCGTTGGTCACGATCAGGGTCTTGTCCATCGCGCCCGACCCTACCCAACCGCCCTCCCGGCCGTACTCGCAGCTCCGTACGGCCGCGCTTCATGGCCGTGGCACAGCCCCGCACGCCATCATGACCCCGCGGACCCGCGCACGATCCGGACGAACAAGGGCCAGGTGGGCATGACGGGCACAACGGGTGAACGGTTCCCGTACGCACTGCTCGGGGCCTGGGTCCTGACCAGGCTGGTGCTGCTGCTCCTCGTGTTCAGGGTGTTCGTCTTCCCGGGTCCCGACGTGACGAGCGACGTCTCGGTGATCTACCAGGGCTGGTACGAGGTGCTGCGCACCGGGACCTTCCCGCTGGACGACGTCACCTGGCAGTACCCGCCCGCCGCCGCGCTGGCGGTCCTCTCCCCCGCGCTGCTGCCCTTCCTCGACTACCCCTCGGCCTTCTTCGTCCTGGCCTTCCTCGCCGATCTCCTGGCGTTCGCCCTGCTCCGGTACGCGGGGCTGCGGCCGGGCAAGTCCTCGCGCGGCGCCTGGGTGTGGGTGGCGGGCGTCGCCCTGCTCGGTCCGACGGTGTACGCCCGCTACGACGTGATGGTGACGGCGGTCGCCGTGGCCGCCCTGCTCGCCGGGGTGCGCCACCCCCGCACGATGGGGGCGCTCGCGGGCCTCGGCGCGATGCTGAAGGTGTGGCCGGTGCTGGTGCTGGTGGGAGCGGCCCGGGGAAGCGCCAAGCGGGCCTGGGCGTCGGCGGCGGCGACGGTCGGCGGGCTCGCCCTGCTGTTCGGGGCGGCGATGCCCGGCGCGTTCTCGTTCCTCGCCTTCCAGCGCAGCCGCGGCACGGAGGTGGAGTCGCTCGGCTCGCTCGTCTTCCACGTGGCCCGGCACTTCGGCTGGGAGGGCGAGGTGCTGCTCAACTACGGCTCGGTGGAGTTCCTCGGGCCGCACGTCGACGTGGTGAGCGGGGCGGCACTCCTCCTCACCGCTGTGGCGTTCGGCTGGATGCTGCTGTGGCGGCTGTGCGCGAAGCGGTTCCTGGCGCACACGCTCGCCGAGGCCGCGTTCGTGGCGGGGCTGATGTTCACGGCCACCAGCCGGGTGATCAGCCCGCAGTACATGGTGTGGCTGGTGGGGCTCGCGGCGGTCTGCCTGTGCTTCCGCGGCACCCGGATGACCCGGCCGGCCGGGCTGGTCCTCGCCGCGACCCTGGTGACCGTCCTGGAGTTCCCGGTCTGGTTCTCGCACGTGGTGGCGAGCGACCTCCTCGGGATCGCCCTCCTCCTCGTGCGCAACGGGCTGCTGGTGGCCGCCGCCCTCACCGCCGCCCTGGAGCTGTGGCGGGGCACCGTCTCCCAGCCGGCCCCCACGGTGCCGGGTCAGGCCACGCGCACCAAGGAGAGCCTGGCGTCCTCCTGACGGCGTACGCACACGAGCAGCACCGCGCACCGGAGCACCGTCGCAGGTACTGGTCGCGGGCGGCCCCGGCGCGGCGGAGCGGGCCCGGCTCACCGGGGCCGGGCCGCCGACCGCCCGGGGCGACGGGCGCCCGTCAGCCGAGCTGCGAGCGCAGGTACGCCCGCCACTGCGCCGTGAAGGCCTCCGGTGTCGTGTGCAGGACGTCCTGGAGCGCGCCCTCGACGGCCCCGGCACGCCGGCCGTGGGCGCCGACGGCGCGGTAGAACTCGTTCAGCCGGACCTCGCCCCAGCGGTCGGCGATCAGCCGGCAGGCCATCCAGCCGCCCTCGTACGCCCGCGCGAGCTTCGCCGCGTCCCCGGTGAAGCCGAAGTCCGCGTCCTCGGGGAGCCCCGCGGGCACCTGCCCGTCCACCACGGCCCGCTCCAGCTCCGGGGCGACCTCGGAGGCGGTCCGTCCGCTGCCGAGGTAGCCGGCCCAGTCGGCGTAGCCCTCCGACAGCCACAGGGGCGTGGCCGCCGTGGTGTGGGCGCGGGTCGCGACATGGGTCGTCTCGTGGGTGAGCACGACCTGCCGGCCGAGCCCCCCGAGGACGCCGTACGCCTCGGGGTTGACGATGATCCGGTCCGCCGGCGTCGGAGCCGAGCCGCCCGCCTCGCCGGTGGTGACGGCCGCGATCCCGCGGTACCCGGACGCCGAGGCGCCGAGCAGGCCGGCCATCCCCTCCAGCGTCTTCGGTACGAGCACGACCACGTGCCCCGTCCAGTCCACCCCCCAGGTCCGCGACACCGCGGGCACCGCCCGGTCCGCGAGCTCCGCGTACCCGCGGAGCGTCTCGCGCGACTGCCCCACGCCGAGGACCAGGCTGTGCTCACCCCGGACGGTGCGCACGGCGCCCTGCTCCCACAACTGCTCGGCCGCCTTCGTCGCGGGCCGGTCGGAGACGACGTGCCAGCGGCCCGCGTCGCGGGTCAGGCGCAGGGTGCGGCCGGTGGTCACGGGCGCCCGGTCGTAGCCCGCGACCCGGTAGCTCAGGTCCGCGTCGGCGGTGGCCCGGTCGCCGGTGCGCCGGAAGCCGGTCAGCCGGTAGGACCAGGCGGCCAGCGGGACGTCGCGCAGGTTCCCGAGCCCGGTGGTCCCGCCACCCTGTGCCCCGGTCGCCCGGTAGGCCGCCGCGTCCCGGTGCAGGACGGCCGCGGCACGCCGGTCCAGCACCCGCTGGACGGCGTCGGCCGCGGTGTCGTGCGCCGGGCGGCCCGAACAGCCCACCAGGGCGGCGAGCAGCAGCACACAGCTCGCCACGATCCCCGAGACGCGCCCACGACCAGCCACGTTCCCGATCGTACGGCGGCCCCGCCGGACCGTCGGACCGCCGTCGCGGACGCGTCCGGATCCGGACCGTCGCGGCGGGCCGCGGCCTCAGACCCGGGTCACCGACGAGACCGGCATCATGCCCACCGGGTCGTAACGCACCGGCGCCCCCGGATAGGGGGCGTGGATGACCTGGCCGTTGCCGACGTACATCCCGATATGACTCGCGTCGGACCGGTAGGCGACCAGGTCGCCGGGCTGCGCCTGGGAGAGCGGCACCTGGCGTCCGGCGTACCGCTGCGCCTGCGAGGTGCGCGGCAGACCGACGCCCGCCTGCGCGTACGACCACTGCATCAGGCCCGAACAGTCGAAACCGGTGGGCCCGTTGGCGCCCCACACGTACGGGCGCCCGAGCGCGGAGCGCGCGGCGGCGACGGCGGCTGCCGCGCGGCCGGAGGCCGGTGCCCCGTCGCCGAGGTCCGGCATGCCGGAGCGGCCGGAGCGCGAGGCCCGGTCGTACGCCGCGCGCTCCGCGTACGGCAGCGAGTTGAGCAGGCGCCGTGCCTTCGCCAGCTTCTGCTCGACGGTCTTCTTGTGCCGCGCGACGGCCTTGCGGCTCCGCTCCAGTTCGGCGAGTTTGCCGCTCGCCTCGTCGCGCCGCTGGGCGAGATCGCGCATGGCCGTCTGGAGCTCCTTGAGCTCGCCCGCCTGATGGACGCCGATCCGATCGAGCACGGCGGCCTTGTCGAGGTAGTCGTCCGGGTCGTCCGAGAAGAGCAGGGCGAGCGAGGGGTCCATGCCGCCGGAGCGGTACTGGGCCCCGGCCAGGGAACCGAGCGCGTCCCGCATGGTGTTGATGCGCTCCTGCTGGCGGGCGATCTCGTCCTGGGCGGTGGACACCTGCTCGCGCAGGGTGTCGGCGCGCTCGTCGGCCTTGTTGTACGCCTCGGTGGCCTGCTCCGCCTGCTCGTACAGCCGGTCCACCGTGGAGCGGGTGTCGTCCGCGGGCTCGGCGAGGGCCGGGACGGCACCGAGGGCCGCGGCGGCGGCGGACAGCACGCAGACGGCGGCGCTGGTCGCGCCCCGGTCGAACCCGGATGGTGCAAGGCGACGATGGGACCCCACGGGTAGCCGCTCTCCCTCCGCTGACGGACCCCCTGCGTTGGGGGAAACGCGCCAGACAGTAGCCGTGCGACTACGCACCGGCCAAAGACCTCGGCGGCCACACAACGTGACGCCCCGCCTCAGACGCAGGTCATCGGCGGGGCGTGGGGTCAGCGGGAGCCACCGCAATTCGCCCGTTTGGGCGGTGTGGTGGCGGCGCGCGGAGAGCGGACGGCGGGGCCGGACCGTTCAGGACGGGTCAGATGCGGACACCGAACTGGAAGGGCATGTTGCCGATCGCCTCGTAGCGCACGACGGTGCCGGTGCGCGGGGCGTGGAGCACCTGGCCGTTGCCGGCGTAGAGACCCACGTGGTGCTGGTCGCCGTAGAAGATGACCAGGTCGCCGATCTGCAGGTCGCTCTGCGAGTAGATGCGCGTGCCGGCGTTCGCCTGCGCCTGCGAGGTCCGGGGTATCGAGACGCCGGCCTGGGCGTAGGCCCAGGAGGTGAGGCCCGAGCAGTCGAAGGAGCTGGGGCC
This sequence comes from Streptomyces sp. NPDC026417, assembly GCF_055567695.1. Classification (NCBI taxonomy): domain Bacteria; kingdom Bacillati; phylum Actinomycetota; class Actinomycetes; order Kitasatosporales; family Streptomycetaceae; genus Streptomyces; species Streptomyces sp. NPDC026417. The sequence continues at coordinate 47,914 of NZ_JBVHPY010000010.1, read as the reverse complement.
GGTGGCGCCGTAGACGTAGGGCGAGCCGATCTTGCTCTGCGCGGCGGAGAACGCGGCGCCGGCCCGGCCGGAGGCTGCCTTGCCGCCGGAGTCGAGCGCGCTGCGCTCGCTGGCGCGGGTGGCGCGCGCCTGCTCCGCGTCGAGTGCCGCCTTCTCCTTGGCCGTCAGGGTGTTGAGGAGCTTCTGCGCCTCGGCGAGCTTGCCCTGGACTTCCTTCTTCTTCTTGCCGAGTTCGGTGCGGGTCTCACCGAGGTCCTTCAGCTTGGCGGAGGCTTCCTGGCGCTGCTGGGCGAGCGAGCGCTGCTTCTCCTGGATCTTCTTCAGGGACTCGACCTGCTGACCGCTCAACTGGTCGAGCGTGGACGCCTTGTCGAGGTAGTCGTCCGGGTCCGAGGAGAGGAAGAGCTGCACCGAGGGGTCGATGCCGCCGGACCGGTACTGGGCGGTGGCCAGGGAACCGAGGCCGTCGCGGAGGTCGTTGAGCTCTTCCTGGCCGCGGGCGACGTTGTCCTGCAGGGTGCCGATCTGCTTCTCGAGCTTGTCCTGCTTCTCCTTGGCCCCGTTGTACTTCTCGGTGGCCTTCTCGGCGTCTTCGTAGAGCTTGTCGACCTTGGACTTGACCTCGTCCTTGCTCGGCTTCTCGCTCGGCGCGGCGTTGGCGGCCTGCGAGCTGAGGGCGACTGCGGCGGCAGCAGCGGTGGTGAGCACGGTCACGCGGGTGCGGCTCGGCTGCTTGGGTCGACGGTGGGACGCCACGAAGGCGAGCTCCTTCTTCCTCCAGCCGCCTGCCGATGCGCCGACGGGCGGTGTCCCTCCACCGTCACTCCCAATGAGTGATCACCCGAGCGGAGGTTCGAGGCCTGACCCTAGTGACCTTCTTGTGATCAGTTCAAATCCTCACCGGAAAAATCTCGGTCACCGAGCGCATTCTTTACCGGCAACTCACATGCAGTAATACGCGTTTGACGCTACGTTGCGTGAAGGTTTCGCCAATTCGGGCATCAGGCCCAGACGTTACGCATGGTGCGTACGTTTCCTATGGGCCGCTAAGAGCGGAAAGACGCCACCGCGGTACTCGGCTCCGTAAAGCGGCGGATTCGCCTCCGGGAAACGGCGTACGGGCCTGCCGAGGGGAGCGCACACGGGCCGCGGTGGATCCGGCCCGGCCTCAGCCGCGCGAGAGGCGCTTGAGCAGCACGACGGACGCCACCGGCCGCGCCCCCGCCTTGGCGATCCCGTCGGCCACCTCGCGGTCGGTCGAGACGACGATGACGGGCCGCCCCGGAGGCTCCGCGCGCACCAGCTGACGGATCAACTCGTCCGCCGTGACCCCGGGTTTGGAGAACAGCACCCGCACCCCGCGCGGCGGCGCGAGCAGGACCGGTGCGGCCAGCTCGGCCCCGTCGAAGACACAGGTCACCTCGGCGCCGGTCTGCGCGGCGAGCTGCGAGAGCTGCCCGAGGAGCCGCAACCGCTGCTTCTCCAGCGGCATCTGGGGATAGCCGGTCTTGGTGACGTTGTAGCCGTCCACGACCAGGTGCGCCTGCGGCAGCGCCAGCAACTGGTCCAGGATCGCGGGGTCGTTCTCGGACAGCGCACGGGCGGCGATGTCCTTCGGAGTCATCCGCCCCGGCTCCACGGCGTCCACGGTCTCGGCGGGCCGCTGGGACACCGGCGGCAGGGCGAGTTCGCGCCGCAGCCCCTGGGCGGCGTCCAGCACCGTGTCGAGCAGCAGCCGCACCCGCATGTCCTCCATGCTGCGGCCCTCGCGCGCGGCCCTGCGGGTGGCCTCCAGGGCCGCCTCGGCCTCTCCGAGCCGCGCCTTGAGGCGCCGGCTCTCGCTCTCGGCGGCGGACACCTGGGCCTGCCCCTCGGCGCGGGCGCTCTCCATCTCGCCCTGGATCCTGCGCAGTGCCGCCTCGCCGCGCTTGACGTCGCTCAGGGCGCTGCGCAGCTTGCGGTGAAGCGATTCCGCTTCCTTCCTGGCCGACTCCAGCTCCGCGCGCAGCCGCTCGGTCTCGGTCCTGGTCTGGCCGCGGGCCGCCGCGAGTTCCTCGCGCAGCCGCTCCAGTTCGGCCCGGCTCTCCTCGTCGGCGCGCTCGGCGTCCGCGCGCTGGGCCTCCTCGCCCGCGGCGGTCACCAGCTTCACCCAGCCCGTGGGGCGCAACACGTAGGCCGCGGCCGCCACGTCCAGCGGGTCCGCGGCCGGGGGCGGTGAGCCCGCGTCGAGGGCGCCGGCCAGTTCCGGCTGGGCCTCCCTCAGCTTCTCGGCGATGCGCTGTCTGAAGAGGGGGTCCGTCTCCAGGGCCGCGGCCATGGCGTTGCCCGCGAACTTCGCCCGGCGATTGGGGGCGAACCGCGCATACTGCCGCAGCTGGGCGGGCAGTTCGGCGACGGTCAGCCCGCCGAAGCCGTCGGAGACGATCTGCACGACCCGGCGCCGCACGCCGTCGGGCAGCGGACGGTCGAGCACCTCAGCGGTGCCGTCGTCCGGCTCCCCGCCTGTGGTCTCCACCATCCGTCACCCCAATACCTGTGCGGGGCCCGCTCCGTCAGGAGCCGGCACCCGGCCTGTCGACGAGTTCCACCTGGTCCACGGCGTTGCACCAGCGGCACCGCACCGAGTCGATGGTCTCACTGACCACCTCCCGCTCCTCGACCTTCGGCTCACCGGCCAGGTCGAGGTGGATGTACTCGACGACCTTCGAGGAGCGGGTCACGTCGAAACGCGTGAGGTTGCCGCAGAGCGTGCAGCGCCACCGGGTCTCGGCGGTCGGCAGGGGAACCGTCATCGTGGCTGTTCGCTTTCCTTCTAGTGTCCGTGATGCGCCAGCTTCCCTGGTGCGTGTGGCTCGTACCCTACGGCCTGGCGGGACCTCGACGCTCGGCCGTCCATGCGGCGAGGCGGTCTGCGCGGTTCGGTCCGGTTACGTCATGCTCTGTCGCATGATCGGAAAGTGGAACGCGGCGGTCGGCCGGACGGTCCGGAGACAGTCGGCGCCGGTGACGTACGGACTGATCGCCGTCTGCTGCCTGATCTTCGTGATCGGCCCGGCGGCGGGACTCAATCCCGCGTACGGCACCGGGGACGCGCTGTTCGCCGCCCAGCAGGCGTATTTCCGCCGGTGGGGCGTGATCCCCGCCGAACTCCTCGACGGGCAGCCGCGCGCGGTGCTGACTCCCGCGACGGCACTGTTCATCCACGGCAGCTGGCTCCACCTCCTGGGCAACATGCTCTTCCTCTACGTCTTCGGGGCGATGGCGGAGGAGCGCCTGGGCCGGGTCGGCTTCGCCCTCTTCTACCTGGGCTGCGGCTACCTGGCCCTGCTCGGCTACGCGATCGCCAACGCCGAGTCCACGCAGACCCTGGTCGGTGCCTCGGGGGCGATCTCCGCGGTCCTCGGCGCGTTCCTGTACCTGTTCCCCGGTGCCCGCGTGACCAGTCTCTTCCCGTTCCTCTTCTTCCTGCCGCTGCGCTTCCCGGCCTGGGTGGTGCTGCCCTTCTGGGCGGCGCTGCAGTGGCTGGCGGCGGGCCGCGACGACCAGGGCCCCGGCGTCGCCTACCTGGCCCACCTGCTGGGCTTCTCCGCCGGGTTCCTCTACGCCTGGGTGCGCTTCGGCCGTGCGACTAGAGTGAAAACCCCAGCGACGGCCCCCGAGGGAGAAAACCAGCCGTGATCACCGCGATCGTGCTCATCAAGACCAGCGTGGACCGGATCCCCGAGATCGCGGAGTCGATCGCGGCCCTCGACAGCGTCAGCGAGGTCTTCTCCGTCACCGGCACCTACGACCTGATCGCCATGGTCCGCGTCGCGGCGCACGACGACCTGGCGGACGTCATCCCCGGCCGGATCAGCAAGATCCCGGGCGTCGAGGGCACCGACACCCACGTCGCGTTCCGCACCTACTCCCAGCACGACCTGGAGGCGGCGTTCGCGATCGGCCTCGACTCCTGACCTGCCGGTTCCGTACCGCGCGCGCCGCCTCCGGGTGCTGAGCCGTTTCTACGGCCTCAGACCGCCGGCACGCAACGACCGTCCTCGGTCCGGTACTGCCAGCGGGCGCCGTCCCGGACCAGTTCCCGCACCGCCCGGACGAAGCGCTCCACGTGCTCGTCCGGGGTGCCCGCCCCGAAGCTGACCCGGATGGCGTTCAGGGACTTCTCGCCCGGCGCGGCCTCGGGGGCGCCGCACTCCCCCTGGCTGTGCGGGTCGCTGCCGAGCAGGGTGCGCACCAGGGGGTGGGCGCAGAAGAGGCCGTCGCGCACCCCGATGCCGTACTCGGCGGACAGCGCCGCCGCGAAGTGCGAGCTGTTCCAGCCGTCGACGACGAACGAGATGACGCCCACCCGCGGGGCGTCGTCCCCGAACAGGGACAGGACCCGCACCTCGGGCACCTCGGCCAGTCCCGCGCGGACGGTGTCGATCAGGTGCTGCTCGCGGGCGACCAGGGTGTCGAAGCCGGCCTCCGTCAGCGCCTTGCAGGCCGACGCGATGGAGTAGACGCCGATCACGTTGGGCGAGCCCGCCTCGTGCCGGGCGGCGTTCTCGTGCCACTCCACGTCGACCCCGCCGTCCGTGCGCCGCGAGACCTTGCGGCTGGCGCCGCCGCCCGCCAGATAGGAGTCGGCCGCGGTCAGCCAGTCGGCGCGGCCGGCGAGGACGCCCGAGCCGAAGGGCGCGTAGAGCTTGTGCCCGGAGAAGGCGACCCAGTCGACGTCCAGCTCCTGCACGGACACCGGGTGGTGCGGGGCGAGCTGGGCGGCGTCCAGGACGATGCGGGCGCCGTGGGCGTGTGCGGCGGCGGCGAGCTCGCGCACCGGCCACAGCTCGCCCGTGACGTTCGAGGCGCCGGTGACGCAGACCAGGGCGGGTCCGTGCGGGTCGCGGGCGGCCAGCGCGCGCTCCAGGGTGGCGACGGCCTCGTCCGGGGTGCGCGGGGCGTTCAGGTATGTGACACGGGCGTCCCGCCAGGGCAGCAGCGAGGCGTGGTGCTCGGTCTCGAAGACGAAGACCTGGCAGCCGGCCGGCAGGGCGGCGGCGAGCAGGTTGAGCGAGTCGGTGGTCGACCGGGTGAAGACGACCTGGTCGTCCGTGCGGCAGTCGAGGAACTCGGCGACGGTGCGGCGGGAGTTCTCGAACAGGTCGGTGGACAGCTGGGACAGGTACCCGGCGCCCCGGTGCACGCTGCCGTAGTACGGGGCGTACGCGGCGACGTCGTCCCACACCCGCTGCAGGGCGGGGGCACTGGCGGCGTAGTCCAGCGCGGCGTAGGTGACCTCGCCGCCGGTGACGAGCGGGACGGTGACGTCCCGGCCCAGAACGGGCAGCGGGGCACAGACGGAGCGGTCGGCGGCAGCGGTGGGGACGGACATGGCGAACTCCTGTGAGGCAGGCGGGATCGCTGTGCGGACAGCCCGCGAAAGGGCGTCGACGGCACAGGAAAGGGTGAAAGGGGTGTGCGGAGGCGGGGCTCGGCGCCCTATCGCATTCGCTTGCTCACAGAAGGCTCCCTCGAACGACCAGGACCCCTGGTACTGCGCTCACTCCGAGCGTGTGAGGGGTCCGCGCTTGCCGTAGACCTCGCTGCCTACGGCCTGGTCTTCACCCGGGGCACCCCGCCACGGACGGAGGGTTGCCGGACAGCCGGCCGGGGCCTCATGGCTGTCGCTCATGACCTGGTACAGCATCTTGCCAGAAGATCTTCGGGGCGCAAGGCGCAGTCCAGAATCCGGACTGCGCCTTGCGTCACGCCGGGTACGGCTCAGGCGTTGCTGGCCGCGATCCACCGGTCGAGCGTCCGCTTCGCGGCACCCGAGTCGATGGCCTCCGCCGCCCTGGCCATCCCGGTGCGGATGCGCTCCGCGAGCGGCCCGCCGCCGGGCTCCAGGGCGACCAGGGCCGCCGCCGAGTTCAGCAGCACGGCGTCCCGTACGGGCCCCGTCTCGCCGTTCAGCAGCCGCCGGGCGACATCCGCGTTGTACGACGCGTCGGCGCCCCGCAGGGCTTCCACGGGGACCAGTTCGAGGCCGACGTCACGGGGGTCGAAGCGGTCCTCGTGCACGGTGCCGTCGCGGACGATCCACACCCGCGACGTGGACGTGGTGGTCAGCTCGTCGAGGCCGTCGTCGCCGCGGAAGACCAGCGAGGAGTTGCCGCGCTCGGCGAAGACACCGGCGACGATCGGCGCCATCCTGAGGTCGGCCACGCCGACCGCCTGCGCCTTGACGCGGGCCGGGTTGGTGAGCGGACCGAGGAAGTTGAAGGTCGTCCGGATCCCCAACTGCCCGCGCGCGGCGGCCACATGGCGCAGCGCCGGATGGAACTTCACGGCGAAGCAGAAGGTGATCCCGGCCTCCTCGGCCACCTCGGCCACCCGCTTCGGCGTCAGCTCCAGATTGACTCCGAGCTTCTCCAGGACGTCCGAGGCACCGGACGCGCTCGACGCGGCCCGGTTGCCGTGCTTGACCACCTTGGCGCCGGTGCCGGCCACGACGATCGCCGACATGGTGGAGATGTTGACCGTCTTCGCCCCGTCGCCGCCGGTGCCGACGATGTCCACGGTCTCGCCGGGCACCTCGATCACGTTGGCGTGCGCGTACATCGTGCGGACGAGCCCGGAGATCTCCTCCACGGTCTCGCCCTTCGCCCGCAGCGCCACCGCGAACCCGGCGATCTGCGCGTCCGTCGCCTCGCCGCGCATGATGCGGTCCATCGCCCAGGCCGTCTCGTCCGCGCTCTGGTCGCGTCCGTCGAGCAGGCCGTTCAGCACCTGGGGCCAGGAACGGCCCGCCGCGATGTCGCCTCCAGCGGGGGTCACAGCACTCATATGCCGCTCCTGGGTTCGTAGACGGGGACGAGAAGACACGTGCACGACGTGTGACGGGCTGGGTCCACCCTATCCAGGCCCGGGGACGGCAAAGAGCCCCGTCCATGCAATGGACGGGGCTCCAGCCGTGGCGATCAGTACCGACGGGGTCGGAGAATCAGTGGTGGCCGTGGCCGCTCGTGATCTCCTTGTACTCGTCGACCGTGGGCTTGGGGATCTGGTTCTCTTCCCCGTAGTACGCGTTGCTGAGCTTCGCGCGCAGCTTCTGCGAGCCCTTGACCTTGCGCTCGACACCGTTCTCGTCGACCGCGGGGCCGATCGCGGCCGGCTCGTACTGGTCGTGCGCGGTGAGCGTGTGCAGGGCCTCCTGGCTGAGCGGCTCGTGCACCTCGACGAACTCACCGTGCGGCAGGCGCTTGATGATGCCCGACTCGCGGCCGTGCAGGACCTTGTCCCGGTCCCGGCGCTGGAGGCCGAGGCAGATCCGCTTGGTCACGATGAACGCCAGGACCGGCGCCACGAAGAACGCGATGCGGACGAACCAGGTGATCGAGTTGATCGACATGTGGAAGTGGGTGGCGAAGAGGTCGTTGCCACCACCGATCAGCATGACGACGTACCAGGTGATCCAGGCGACGCCCACGGCCGTACGGGTCGGGGCGTTGCGCGGGCGGTCCAGGATGTGGTGCTCGCGCTTGTCGCCGGTGACCCAGGACTCGATGAACGGGTAGACCGCGATCACGACCAGCACCAGCGGGAAGATGACCAGCGGGACGAAGACACCCAGGACGAGGGTGTGGCCCCAGAGGTTGATCTCCCAGCCGGGCATGGTGCGGATCAGGCCCTCGGAGAAGCCCATGTACCAGTCGGGCTGGGCGCCGGTCGACACCTGGTCCGGGCGGTAGGGGCCCATGGACCAGATCGGGTTGATCGAGGCGATGGCCGCGATGATCGCGATGACGCCGAAGACCAGGAAGAAGAAGCCGCCCGCCTTGGCCATGTACACCGGCAGCAGCGGCATGCCGACGACGTTCTTCTCCGTCTTGCCCGGACCCGCCCACTGCGTGTGCTTGTGGTAGAAGACCAGGATCAGGTGGGCGACCACCAGGCCGAGCATGATGCCCGGCAGCAGCAGGACGTGGATCGAGTAGAACCGCGCGACGAAGTCGCCGCCCGGGAACTCTCCGCCGAAGAGGAAGAACGACAGGTACGTGCCGACGATCGGCACGGACAGGACCGCGCCCTCCATGAAGCGGACACCGGTGCCGGAGAGCAGGTCGTCCGGGAGCGAGTAACCGGTGAAACCGGTGAACATGCCGAGGACGAACAGCAGGAAGCCGAACAGCCAGTTGACCTCACGCGGCTTGCGGAACGCGCCCGTGAAGAACACACGCATCATGTGCACGAACATGCCGGCGAGGAAGACCAGCGCCGACCAGTGGTGGATCTGCCGGATCAGCAGGCCACCGCGCACGTCGAACGAGATGTGCATGGTCGAGTTGAACGCCTCGGACATCAGCTGTCCCTGCAGCGGGACGTAGCTGCCGTGGTACTCCACCTCGTTCATCGACGGGTGGAAGAACAGCGTCAGGTACACACCCGTGAGGATGATGATGATGAAGCTGTAGAGGCAGATCTCGCCCAGCATGAAGGACCAGTGGTCCGGGAAGATCTTGCGCATGTTGGACTTGGCGAGGGAGTAGATCCCCAGCCGCCCGTCCGCCCAGTCCGCCACCCGCTCACCGGCGGGTGCCTTCTCGCGCGAACGCGTCTCTGTGCTTGAAGTACTCATCCGCGCTCCCAGAAAGCAGGACCGACGGGCTCTTCGAAGTCGCCGAGCGCCTGAAGGTAGCCCTCATCGTTCACACCGATGCGCAGCTGCGGCAGCGGGTGACCGGCCGGGCCGAAGATCACTCGGGCACCGTCGGAGAGGTCGAAGGTGGACTGGTGGCACGGGCACAGGGCGTGGTGCGTCTGCTGCTCGTACAGGGAGATCGGGCAGCCCACGTGGGTGCAGATCTTCGAGTACGCCACGATGCCCTCGTGCGACCATTCGAGCTCGCGCTTGTCCTTGATGTTGTCCGGCTGGAGCCGGATGATCATCAGGGCCGCCTTGGCGATCTCGGTCTGGAAATCCTCGTCGTGCTCCTCCAGGCCCTCGGGCTTGACGAAGGTGAGCGAACCGACGGCGACGTCCGAGGGACGCAGCGGCTCGTTCGTGTTCATGTTGACGAGCAGCTTGCCCTTGGACCAGATCGTGTGGCGCAGCTTGTCCTCGGGGAGCGGACCCAGGTCGCGCAGCAGCACGATGCCGGACAGCGGGACCAGGGTCAGCGCCCCGAGCATCGTGTTCCGGATCAGCTTGCGGCGGCCGAGCGCGGACTCCTTGGCACCCTGCTGGAAGTCGGCCAGGACCTTGGCCCGCACCTCCGGCGGCGCCTCGATCGGGTGACGGTCGTCGGCGATCTCCACGTCGGACATCAGCGTGCGGGCCCAGTGGACCGCGCCCGCGCCGATGGCGAAGAGCGCGACGCCGAGCGTGGTGCCCAGCGCGAAGTTGAGTCCGCTGATGTGCCCGAGCGGCCAGATGAAGACCGACTTGTCGGCCGGGATCGTCACGAACGCGGCGATGAAGCCGACCGTGGCCAGCATCGACAGCGTGAACAGCATGGCGACCACGCGCTCGGAGCGCCTGGCGGCCCGCTCGTCGATGTCCTGGACGCGGTGCTCGTGGGGCGGCAGCCCGGGGTCCGCGAACGGGTTCTGCTCGTCCGCGACGCCGACCGCACCGTGGTGCTCGTCGGTGGCCCGCTCAGCAGGCAGGTTCTCTTCAGGAATGTCTTGGCTACTCATGACTTCTTGGCCTTTGCGGTCCGAGCGGCGACCCAGACGGCGACGGCGATGAGCGCGCCGAGTCCGAAGATCCAGCCGAACAGACCTTCGCTGACCGGCCCGAGGCCGCCCAGGTCAAGGCCGCCGGGGCTCTCGGTGTCGTCTCCGTTGACCGCGTGGAGGTACGCGATGATGTCCTTCTTGTTCTTCTCCGACATGGTCGTGTCGGGGAAGGACGGCATGTTCTGCGGGCCGGTCTGCATGGCCTCGTAGATGTGCTTCGGGTCGACGCCTTCCAGAGCCGGCGCGTACTTGCCCTCGGAGAGCGCACCACCCTTGCCGATGAAGTTGTGGCACTGCGCGCAGTTGGTGCGGAAGAGCTCGCCACCCTTGGCGATGTCCGCACCCTCGGGGCTGTACTGGCTCTTCGTCGGCACCGAGGGACCGGCACCGAGCGAGGCGATGAACGCCGCGAGCTGGTCGATCTCGGCCTGCGAGTAGATGTTCTTCTTCTTCGGGATCTGAGCACCGGGCTGCTGGGCCGGCATCCGGCCCGTGCCGACCTGGAAGTCGACGGCGGCGGCGCCCACGCCGACCAGGGACGGCCCGTCGGTGGTGCCCTCACCGCCGGCGCCGTGGCAGCTGGCGCAGCCGACGGCGTAGAGCTTCTTGCCCTCGTCGATGGCGAGGGACTGGGCGGTTTCGTCGGCCTGCGCCTTGCTCGCGGGTGCGAACGCGGCGTACAGCCCCCCGGTGGCCGCCAGCGCGAGGAGTAGGACGACGACCGCCGCCAGCGGATGGCGTCGTCGTGCGGAGAGCTTTTTCACGGATTACCCCGGTGTCAGGATCTTCTGCGTCGATGCTTCGGGAATGGATCGGACCGCCTGTGCGGCGCGCCGACTACTTGATCATGTAGATCGTGGCGAAGAGGCCGATCCAGACGACATCGACGAAGTGCCAGTAGTAGGACACGACAATGGCGGCGGTTGCCTGCTCGTGAGTGAACCTTCTGGCCGCGTACGTGCGGCCGAGGACCAGCAGGAAGGCGATGAGACCGCCTGTCACGTGCAGGCCGTGGAAGCCGGTGGTCAGGTAGAACACCGAGCCGTACGGGTCGGAGGAGAGCGAGAGCCCGTCCTTCTTGACCAGCTCCGTGTACTCGAAGACCTGACCGCCGATGAAGATCGCACCCATGATGAAGGTGACGATGAACCACATCCGGAGCTTCTTCACGTCCCCGCGCTCGGCGGCGAAGACGCCGAGCTGGCAGGTCAGGGAGGAGAGCACCAGGATCGTGGTGTTCGTCGCCGAGAACGGGAAGTTCAGGCTCGACGCCATTTCCTTCCAGTGCTCCGGCCCGGTCACCGATCGCAGGGTGAAGTACATCGCGAAGAGGGCCGCGAAGAACATCAGCTCGGAACTCAGCCAGATGATGGTTCCGACGCTGGTGAGGTTCGGCCGATTGACCGACGGGTGCGCGTGCCCGGTTTCTACTGTCGTTGCTGTCGCCACGACCGACATTATGTCGGTCGCTTATCCCGCCCTCACCCCGGGGGGTGCCGTTCGGAGTGTCCGGGGGGTGTGTCCAGCCCGTATGGCCCATCGAAGCCCTGTCCGAACCGGTGTTGACGGGGTGCGCGAGGGAGTAGCATCCGCGCATCGGTTCACACCCGTACGACGCCGACGTCGCCGAAGTCACGGAGGAACAATGCAGCCGACCGCCACGGTGCTGGTCTACAGCGACGACTCCAACACCCGCGAACAGGTACGGCTCGCGACCGGCCGCCGGCCGGCCTCCGACGTCCCCCAGGTCGAGTTCGTCGAGTGCGCCACCCCCGCCGCCGTCCTGATGGAGCTGGACAAGGGCGGGATCGACGTCTGCGTGCTGGACGGCGAGGCGGTGCCGATGGGCGGCATGGGCGTGTGCCGCCAGATCAAGGACGAGATCTTCAACTGCCCGCCGGTGCTGGTGCTCATCGGCCGTCCCCAGGACGCCTGGCTGGCCACCTGGAGCCGCGCGGAGGCCGCGGTGACCCATCCGGTCGACCCGGTGGAGTTCGCGGCCACGCTGGCCTCGCTGCTGCGCCGCAAGGCCCTGCAGGGCACCTGATCCCTCGCCCGGCCGGGCGTGTCGGCGGCTGCGCGCCGTCCTCGGCCGGGTGTGTCCGCGCGGCGGTGCCGTGCCGGGCACGGCACCGCGCCCCGGGCGGGGCGCGGCCTCAGGCACTCTCCGGACGCAGCCGCGCCCGGTCCGCGGGCCGGGGTCCGTCGGGTGTGCCGCCGAGCAGCGCGCTTCCGGTCCGCCACTTGTCCCAGTCGAGGTTCCAGTCGCCGAACCCGTTGCCGAACGGGGCCATCGTGTCGCCGTTGGAGTTCTCGACCTTGACGATGTCGCCGGGGCGGAATGTCTTGAAGAACCAGGCGGCGTTGGCGGTGCTCATGCCGGTGCAGCCGTGGCTGACGTTCGCGGATCCCTGGGAGCCGGTGGACCAGGGGGCCGCGTGCACGTACTCGCCGCTCCAGGTCACCCGCGTGGCGTAGTAGACGGGCAGGTCGTACGAGTCGGCGCTGCCCTCGGAGATGCCGATGCTGGTACCGCGCATACGTACGAAGTACTCCTTGCCCAGCACCACCTTGACGCCGTTGCGGGTCTCGAAGCCGGGCTTGCCGGTGGTGACGGGGATCTCGTTGATCTCCTCGTCGTTGCGGTAGACCCGCATCGAGTGCGCGGCGGCGTCGGTCACGGCCACCACCCGGTCGCCCGTGGTGAGGCTGAGGGGCTTGGCCTTCCCGCCCCAGAGCCGGTCCCCGATCTTGATGCCGGACAGGTTGGCATGAGCCTGTATGACGGTGTGCGTGGGCCAGTACTCCTTGGGCCGGTAGTGCAGTTCCTTGTCGTCGACCCAGTGCCAGGCGCCCTCGACGGCGGGCGTCGAGTCGACCTTCAGCGCGCGTTCGACGACGGCCCGGGAGGCCTTGTCCTTGATGGGCGCGCTCAGTTCCGCGGTGACGGGCTGACCGACGCCGTACTCGCCCGCCTTCGGCCCGAAGGTGACGTCCAGGCGCTTCTTCGCGGTGGGCTTGCTGGTGTCGAAGGCGAGCACCTTGCGGCCGGGCGCGCCGTCCTCGTCCTCGGTGCTCACCCGGACCGTGTAGTGGGCGTCCGCGGCGAGGGGCGAGGTGCTGTGCCAGCGGCGGCCGTCGGCGGCCAGTTCACCGGCCACGTACCTGCCGGTCGCGTCCACGGCCGTGACGTCCGTGATGCGCCCGTCGGAGTCCCTGGTGGTGATCTCCAGGGGCTTGTCCGGGTCGGCCTTCCTGCTGCCCCCGGCGGGGCCGTTGAAGGCTATCTGGCCGGCCGCGTCGTAGGGCTCGGCGGTGAGCGACCGGTCGTCGGCGCTGCACGCGACGGCGCCCGCGCAGAGGGTGGCCACCAGCAGGGTGCAGCTCACGACCGTGCGGACGCGCCGGCGTGGCGGTGTGGAGAGGCCGAGGGCGCGCGGACCCGCAGGATCGAGCACGGTCGGCCTCTCGACACCGGCTCTTGCGCCTCGGAAGAACACTGTGTGGTTCATGGCCTCACGCTATGAACCGCCGTCCGCTCCGGCGCGGCGAGTGAGCCGTGCGGGGGACATCGCGTACGGCAAACGAGGGAGCCCGGACCCTCCTGACGGAGTGTCCGGGCTCCCGGGCGCTTGGCGCGTGCTACTGGGTGCGGTTCTCACCGCGGTAGTACTCGAAGACCCAGCCCCACAGACCGATGAAGATGATCGGGGCCGAGAAGTAGAGCAGCCACCAGCCGAAGACGACGCCGAGGAAGGCGAAGGCGCCACCGATGCCGAGGGCGAGGGGCTGCCAGCTGTGCGGGCTGAAGAAGCCCACCTCGCCGGCCTCGTCCGCGACGTCGGCCTCCTTGTTGTCCTGCGCGAGCTGGTCGACACGCCGGGCCGTGAAGGCCAGGTAGTAGCCGATCATGATGCTCAGGCCGAAGCCGAGGAACAGTGCCGTGGTACCGGCCGGCTCCTTCGACCACACGCCATAGACGATCGCCATGACGAGGATGAAGACGGCGAGCCAGATGAACATCTTGCCCTGGATCTTCACTTGCCGGCCTCCTTGCTACCCGCGAGGGCGCTGGCACCGTGGCCGCCGTGACCGAGCTGCTCCAGCGCGGCGATCTCCGGGTGGTGCAGGTCGAACGCCGGGGATTCGGAGCGGATCCGCGGCAGGGTGAGGAAGTTGTGCCGCGGGGGCGGGCAGGAGGTCGCCCACTCGAGCGAACGGCCGTAGCCCCACGGGTCGTCGACCTCGATCTTCTTGCCGTACTTGGCCGTCTTCCAGACGTTGTAGAAGAACGGCAGGATCGACAGGCCCAGCAGGAACGAGCTGATCGTCGAGATCGTGTTCAGGGCGGTGAACCCGTCGGCCGCGAGGTAGTCCGCGTACCGGCGGGGCATGCCCTCGGCGCCCAGCCAGTGCTGGACCAGGAAGGTGCCGTGGAAGCCGATGAACAGCGTCCAGAAGGTGATCTTGCCGAGGCGCTCGTCGAGCATCTTGCCGGTCATCTTCGGCCACCAGAAGTGGAAGCCGGAGAACATCGCGAACACCACGGTGCCGAACACCACGTAGTGGAAGTGCGCCACCACGAAGTAGGAGTCGGACACGTGGAAGTCCATCGGCGGCGAGGCCAGGATGACGCCGGTCAGACCACCGAAGGTGAAGGTGATCAGGAAGCCGACCGCCCACAGCATCGGTGTCTCGAAGGACAGCGAGCCCTTCCACATCGTGCCGATCCAGTTGAAGAACTTCACACCGGTCGGTACGGCGATGAGGAACGTCATGAAGGAGAAGAACGGCAGGAGCACACCGCCGGTGACGTACATGTGGTGCGCCCACACGGTCACGGACAGGCCGGCAATCGCGATGGTCGCGCCGATCAGGCCCATGTAGCCGAACATCGGCTTGCGGGAGAACACCGGGATGACTTCGGAGATGATCCCGAAGAACGGCAGGGCGATGATGTACACCTCTGGATGGCCGAAGAACCAGAAGAGGTGTTGCCAGAGCAGGGCTCCGCCGTTCGCCGCGTCGAAGACGTGCGCACCGAATTTACGGTCCGCCTCCAGGGCGAACAGCGCCGCCGCCAGGACGGGGAAGGCCAGCAGCACCAGCACCGCGGTGAGCAGCACGTTCCACACGAAGATCGGCATGCGGAACATCGTCATGCCGGGCGCGCGCATGCAGATGATCGTGGTGATGAAGTTGACCGCGCCCAGGATGGTGCCGAAGCCGGAGAACGCCAGGCCCATGATCCACATGTCGGCGCCGATGCCCGGCGAGCGGACCGCGTCCGAGAGCGGGCTGTAGGCGAACCAGCCGAAGTCCGCCGCGCCCTGCGGGGTGAGGAAGCCACCGACCGCGATGAGCGAGCCGAACAGGTACAGCCAGTAGGCGAACATGTTCAGCCGCGGGAACGCCACGTCGGGCGCACCGATCTGCAGCGGCATGATCCAGTTCGTGAAACCGGCGAACAGCGGCGTCGCGAACATCAGCAGCATGATCGTGCCGTGCATCGTGAACGCCTGGTTGAACTGCTCGTTCGACATGATCTGCAGACCCGGGCGCGCCAGCTCGGCGCGCATCAGCAGCGCCATGACGCCACCGATGCAGAAGAACGCGAACGACGTGATCAGATACAGCGAGCCGATCGTCTTGTGGTCGGTGGTCGTCAGCCACTTCACCACGACGTTGCCCGGCTGCTTGCGCCGTACCGGCAGCTCGTTCTGATACGAGTCGCCTGCCTCGGCGGCACCCTGGGGTTCGTTGAGGATGCTCACAGGTTGTTCGTCTCCCGGTTCTTCTCGTGGCCCGTCTGCTCAATGCCGGCCGGGACGTAACCGGTCTGCCCCTTCTTGGCGAGCTCCTTGAGGTGGGCCTCGTAGCGCTCGGGAGAGACGACCTTCACGTTGAAGAGCATCCGGGAGTGGTCGACGCCGCAGAGTTCGGCGCACTTGCCCATGAAGGTGCCCTCCTTGTTGGGAGTCACCTGGAAGGCGTTGGTGTGGCCCGGGATGACGTCCTGCTTCATGAGGAACGGCACCACCCAGAAGGAGTGGATGACGTCACGCGAAGTGAGGACGAACCGAACCGTCTTGCCCTTGGGGAGCCAGAGGGTCGGGCCGGGGTTGTGGGTCTGCGGGTTCTTCGAACCGGGGGTGCCGACGTCGTAGACACCGCCGGCGTTCGCCGGGAAGTCCTCCTTGAACCGGTCCGGAATGGCGGCCAGGTTCTTGTTGGTCTTCGCGTCACCGGTGGAACCGTCGACGTCCTCGATGTAGTTGAAGCCCCAGCTCCACTGGAAGCCGACGACATTGACCGTCACGTCGGGCTTCTTGTCGAGGCTGAGGAGCTTCGACTCGTCGCGGGCTGTGAAGTAGAACAGCACCGAGACGATGATGAGCGGGACCACCGTGTACAGCGCCTCGATGGGCATGTTGTACCGGGTCTGCGGGGGAACTTCGACCTTGGTGCGGCTGCGCCGGTGGAACATGGCGCTCCACAGGATCAGGCCCCACACCAGCACGCCAACGGCGAGCGCGGCCGCCCACGACCCCTGCCACAGGGAGAGGATCCGCGGAGCCTCTTCCGTGGTCGGGGTGGGCATACCAAGGCGGGGGAAGTCCTTGTATGTGCAACCGGTGGCGGTCGCCAGGACCAGGCCCGCAGTCAGTGCCTGCAGCAGCTTCCGCCGCATCGGGCGCCGCGGCGAGCGGTCGGAGCCGTTGGGACTCACGTAGCGCCTTCCCGAGAGTCTCGCCCGCGCGGTCGGCTGCGGCCTTCTCGCTGGTCGGTCGCCGCCCTGCGTCGGGCAGGGGTTTGGATGTTTATGCGGACCAAACCCTACTGGACGCTATTTGGGGTCGCGCGGGGAGGGTGCCCAACGCGCCGTCGGGCACCCCGAAGGGGTGCCGTCGGCCGTGGAGAGCGCCCCGCGGACCTCCGGAATGCCCCGCTCCGGCCGTTTCTGACGCCCTCTCCGGGGCCGGGCCGGAGGGGTTAGCGTGTGAGCGTGTCCTACTTCGACGCCGCGTCGTCCGCACCCTTGCATCCCGTCGCCCGGCAGGCCCTGCAGGCCTCCCTCGACGAGGGGTGGGCCGACCCCGCCCGGCTCTACCGCGAGGGGCGGCGCGCCCGGTTGCTGCTCGACGCGGCCCGCGAGGCGACCGCCGACGCGGTGGGCTGCCGTCCGGACGAACTGGTCTTCACCTCGTCCGGGACCCGCGCCGTGCACTCCGGGATCGCGGGGTCCCTCGCGGGGCGGCGGCGCGTCGGACGCCACCTGATCGTGTCAGCGGTCGAACATTCTTCGGTACTCCATTCGGCGGAGCTCCACGAGTCGGACGGGGGGACGGTGACCCGGGTCGCGGTCCGGCGCACCGGGGCCGTCCTCGCCGAGGAGTACGCGGCCGGGCTGCGTCCCGACACGGCGCTCGCGTGTCTGCAGTCCGCCAACCACGAGGTGGGCACGGAGCAGCCGGTGGCCGCGGTCGCACAGGCGTGCCGGGAGGCGGGTGTGCCGCTGCTGGTGGACGCGGCGCAGTCGCTGGGCTGGGGACCGGTGGAGGGCCCCTGGTCCCTGCTGGCCGCCAGTGCCCACAAGTGGGGCGGTCCCTCGGGGGTCGGCCTGCTCGCCGTGCGCAAAGGGGTCAGGTTCGCGCCCCAAGGCCCCGCCGACGAGCGCGAGTCGGGCCGGGCGGCGGGGTTCGAGAACATCCCCGGGATCGTGGCCGCGGCGGCCGCGCTGCGCGCCGTGCGCGCCGAGGCCGCCGCCGAGGCGGTCCGGCTGCGGGAGCTGACGGAACGGATCCGGGTCCGGGTGCCCGCTCTGGTCCCGGACGTGGAGGTGGTCGGCGACCCGGTGCGCCGGCTGCCCGGCATCGTCACCTTCTCCTGTCTCTATGTCGACGGAGAGACGCTGCTGCACGAACTGGACCGGGCCGACTTCTCCGTCTCGTCGGGTTCCTCGTGCACCAGCAGCACGCTGACCCCGAGCCATGTGCTGAAGGCGATGGGCGTCCTCAGCGAGGGCAACGTCCGGGTGTCGCTGCCGCCGGGCACCTCGTCCGAGGAGGTCGAGCGCTTCCTGTCCGTGCTGCCGGGCACCGTCTCCGCGGTCCGGGAGAAGCTGGGGGCGCCCGCGGAGCCGACGAAGACGCCGTCGGCGTCCGACGCGGTCGTCGTGGACGCGCTGGGCCGGCGCTGCCCGGTGCCCGTCATCGAACTGGCCAAGGTCATCGGCGACGTCCCCGTCGGGGGCACGGTCCGGGTCCTGGCGGACGACGAGGCGGCGCGGCTCGACATCCCGGCGTGGTGCGAGATGCGGGGCCAGGAGTTCGTCGGCGAGGAGCCGGCGGACGTGGGCTCGGCCTACGTGGTCCGCCGGCTGACGTGACGCGTGGGCGACCCCGCCCGGCCGCCGGAGGCGCGGGCCGGGACCGGGGCGTCCGGCGCGGCTCCGCCGTCACCCGGCGGGGCCGCGTCCGCCCGTACTAGACGAGGTGCACCTGGACGTCGGCGGCCGCTTCGTCGCCGTACGCCTTGGTGAAGCGCTCCATGAAGTGGCCGCGGCGGAGCTGGTACTCCTGCGTGCCGACGGTCTCGATGACCAGCGTGGCGAGCATGCAGCCGACCTGCGCGGCGCGCTCCAGCGAGACGCCCCAGGCGAGACCGGAGAGGAAGCCCGCCCGGAACGCGTCGCCGACGCCCGTGGGGTCGGCCTTGCGCTCCTCCTCGGGGCAGCCGACCTCGATCGGGTCCTCGCCGGTCCGCTCGACGCGCACGCCGCGCGAGCCGAGGGTCGTCACCCGGTGGCCGACCCTGCCGAGGATCTCCTCGTCCGTCCAGCCGGTCTTGGACTCGATGAGCCCCTTCTCGTACTCGTTCGAGAACAGGTAGGTGGCGCCGTCCAGCAGTATCCGGATCTCGTCCCCGTTCATCCGGGCGATCTGCTGCGAGAAGTCGGCGGCGAAGGGGATGCCGCGGGAACGGCACTCCTCGGTGTGGCGCAGCATCCCCTCGGGGTCGTCCGCGCCGATCAGGACGAGGTCGAGGCCGCCGACCCGGTCCGCCACGGCCTTGAGTTCGATGAGGCGGGCTTCGCTCATCGCGCCGGTGTAGAAGGAGCCGATCTGGTTGTGGTCGGCGTCGGTGGTGCAGACGAAGCGCGCGGTGTGCAGCACTTCGGAGATACGGACGGAACCGGTGTCGACGCCGTGGCGGTCCAGCCAGGCGCGGTACTCGTGGAAGTCGGAGCCGGCGGCGCCGACCAGGATCGGCCCGGTACCGAGCTGACCCATGCCGAAGGCGATGTTCGCGCCCACTCCGCCCCGGCGCACGTCGAGGTTGTCGACCAGGAAGGAGAGGGAGACCGTGTGCAGCTGGTCCGCGACGAGTTGGTCGGCGAAACGGCCGGGGAAGGTCATGAGGTGGTCGGTGGCGATGGAGCCGGTGACTGCGATACGCACGGCGAGGACACGCTCCTGCGGGAGGGAGGGGATGACGGTTCACGCTACCCGGTGGACCGGCGACCCTGAAGCGGGCAAAACTACCCGATAGTAGATCTTTCTTCGTGACCTCCCGGTGCATACGGTGCCGGTATGACGAACCTCAAGGTCCACGGTTCCGCTCCGCTCGACCTCGAAGGCGACCTCGCGTCGCTGCGCGGCGACTGCGCCCGCATGGTCCGGCACTGGGCGGCGCCCGACCACGCCACCCCCCTCCCCGTCTCCCCGTCCCTCATCCACGGCGTGACCGTCCCCTCCGCCTCCGCCCGGCTCCTGGACGCGATGTCCGACTACGGCGACTGACGGGACCGGCCGGTTCCGGGCCGGAGCGCGGCCCCGGCGCCCACAGGGGAACCGCGCGCTCCCCCGCTGCGTCTCATCGCCGTCCCCCGTGGAGGGGACGGGGTATACGACCCCTGAGCACCCGGATTTTGACAGGGCCGGGTCATCAGGGACAGCAGCGGAGCCGAAGGAGCGATGCGGTGAGCACCGAGCGACCCGACAACGACGCGACCGAACCCACCGAGGGCGCCGCCGGAACGGCCGGACCGCGCCGCCGGCACTCCCCGGTGGCCGTCGTCTCGGTCGCGGCCGCCGTGCTGCTGGTCGGGGGCGGCGGGGCGTACGTCGCCACGACCGCCTCCGACGGCGGGACCGACCGCACCGGTTCCGCCACCCCCGGAGGCGACGGCGCTCCCCCGCCACTGGCTCTCGACGGCTACACCGAGGGCGGCTCGGGTGACGGCGGGGACACGAACGGCATCGCGCCCGGTGAGCCCGACCCCTACGGCGTGACCTACCGGGCGGACGGCGAGCTTCCCGACGGCCCCGACTCCGCCCCCGTCTACCGGGCGACGGGCGAGGTCACCGAGGGCGAGGTGGCGCGGCTGGCAAAGGCCCTCGGTCTGCGGGACACTCCGCGGCTCACGGGCGAGACGTGGAAGGCGGGGTCCGGCAAGGACGGCTCGGGGCCGAGTCTGCAGGTGAACAAGCGGGCCCCGGGGACCTGGACGTTCAGCCGGTACGCACCCGGCACCGACGACTGCAAGAGCGCCACGGTGTGCGGGAGCGGCTCCGGCGCCTCCGACGGGGACGCCGTGAGCGAGACCGCCGCCCGGAAGGCCGCCGCGCCGGTCCTGAAGGCCGTCGGCCAGGACGACGCGAAGCTGGACGCGCGTCAGCTCATGGGCGCCGTCCGGGTGGTGAACGCGGATCCGCGGGTCGGTGACCTGCCGACCTATGGCTGGACCACCGGCATCCAGGTGGGCCGGGACAGCCAGGTGGTGGGCGGCAGCGGCCAGCTGAAAGCGCCGGTGAAGGGCGACACGTATCCCGTGATCGGGGCCGAGCGGACATTGGAGCTGATGAACGGGTCGACGCAGGGCGCCGGCCGCAAGGGCATCGGCGGCTGCGCGAGCCCCGTACCGCTGAAGGACCGGGACGAGGCGCCGTGCGAGGGCGCGACCGCGACGCCGCGGCGGCAGTCCGTGGCCGTCGAGAAGGCCGTCTTCGGGCTCGCCTCGCACTTCGTGGACGGACGTCAGACGCTGGTGCCGTCCTGGCTGTTCGAGGTGCGGACCAAGGGGGCCGAGGACGGGTTCACCGTGACGCATCCGGCCGTCGACCCGCGCTTCCTGACCTCGCCGGACCCCGCGGGAAGCCCGACCGAGCAGCCGAGTCCGCGGCCGAGCGCCCCGAGCGACGAGCCGACCTCGACGCCGGCCCCGCGTGATGTCCACGTCCAGGGCTACACCGCCGACGGCAAGGACCTGACCGTGAGCTTCACGGGCGGGGTGTGCGCCGACTACTCGGCCGACGCGAAGGAGACGTCGGGGAAGGTGACCGTCACCGTGACCGAGAAGCCGCACCCGGGCAAGGCCTGCATCCTGATCGCGAAGGTCTTCCGGCAGACGGTGCACCTGGACGAACCCCTCGACGGCCGGAAGGTCGTGGGGACCGACGGCAAGGCGATCCACCAGGGCAGGGTGACCACCCCCGAGGGCAGCGCGGAACCCCGGTGACGCCCGGCTGCGCCGCCGCTCCCCGCTGACGCCCGCGGGCCGCGGGAGCATGCCGCGGACACACGAAGGCGGCGTCCCTCCCCGAGGGGGACGCCGCCTTCGTCATGTGTCCTGGCGTACGAACGAGCCGCACCGCCGGCTGTGCCCGGCCGGAGGGCCGTTCAGCTGAAGGAGTCGCCGCAGGCGCAGGAGCCCGTCGCGTTCGGGTTGTCGATCGTGAAGCCCTGCTTCTCGATGGTGTCCACGAAGTCGATCGAGGCACCGCCCAGGTACGGCGCGCTCATGCGGTCGGTGACGACCTTGACGCCGTCGAAGTCCTTGACGACGTCGCCGTCGAGGGAGCGCTCGTCGAAGAAGAGCTGGTAGCGCAGGCCGGAGCAGCCGCCGGGCTGAACGGCGACGCGCAGCGCCAGGTCCTCACGGCCTTCCTGGTCGAGCAGGGCCTTGACCTTGGCCGCGGCGGCGTCGGACAGGATGATGCCGTCGCTCACGGTGGTGGTCTCGTCCGATACGGACATCTGCTTCTCTCCCGGGTTGTACGGAGACTGCTTGCCGACGGTTGCAACCGGCGGGGCCGCGGATTCATTCCGGGCCGATGCGTGTCTTTTCGCTTCTCTCCTCTTCATGCTCGCACATGCGCCAGGGCACGGACAGCGGCTGTGGACAACCCCCGCCGGGATTCACGTCACATCGACGCTATGGGCATCGTCAATATGACGTGAAGCGGTTATCATAGATAGCGTCATTTCGACGAGAAGGCTTGTCCCACATGTCCCGCCGGGACGCTACGCACGGTCCGGCGAGCCGCAGAACAGAAAGGGTGCGTGTGGTGACCACCGCCCAGCCCCAGGAGCTCGACGTACAGCCGACGCCTCTCGCCCTGCTGCTGCTCGGCCGCGAGGCCGACCCGCGCAGCGAGCGCGGCGTCGAGTGCCCCGGCGACCTGCCCTCCCCGTCCGACCCGGACCTGGTGGAGCGCGCCCGCGCGGCCAAGGAGAAGCTCGGGGACAAGGTCTTCGTGCTCGGCCACCACTACCAGCGCGACGAGGTCATCCAGTTCGCGGATGTCACGGGCGACTCCTTCAAGCTGGCCCGGGACGCGGCCGCGCGCCCCGAGGCCGAGTACATCGTCTTCTGCGGTGTGCACTTCATGGCCGAGTCCGCGGACATCCTCACCTCCGACGACCAGAAGGTGGTCCTGCCCGATCTCGCCGCCGGCTGCTCCATGGCCGACATGGCGACCGCCGAACAGGTCGCCGAGTGCTGGGACGTGCTGACCGAGGCCGGCATAGCCGAGCAGGTCGTGCCCGTCTCGTACATGAACTCCTCGGCCGACATCAAGGCGTTCACCGGCAAGCACGGCGGCACGATCTGCACGTCGTCGAACGCCAAGAAGGCGCTGGACTGGGCGTTCGAGCAGGGCGAGAAGGTGCTGTTCCTGCCGGACCAGCACCTGGGCCGCAACACGGCCGTCCGCGACATGGGGATGTCCCTCGACGACTGCGTCCTCTACAACCCGCACAAGCCGAACGGCGGGCTGACCCCCGAGCAGCTGCGCGACGCGAAGATGATCCTGTGGCGCGGGCACTGCTCCGTGCACGGCCGCTTCTCGCTGGAGTCGGTGGAGGACGTACGGGCCCGGATCCCCGGCGTGAACGTCCTGGTGCACCCGGAGTGCCGGCACGAGGTGGTGGCCGCCGCGGACTACGTGGGCTCCACGGAGTACATCATCAAGGCGCTGGAGGCGGCCCCGGCCGGCTCGAAGTGGGCCATCGGCACCGAGCTGAACCTGGTCCGCCGGCTCGCCAACCGGTTCGCCCCCGAGGGCAAGGAGATCGTCTTCCTCGACAAGACGGTCTGCTTCTGCTCGACCATGAACCGCATCGACCTCCCCCACCTGGTCTGGGCCCTGGAGTCGCTGGCCGAGGGCAACCTGGTCAACCGCATCGAGGTGGACAAGGAGACGGAGGCCTTCGCGAAGCTGGCGCTGGAGCGGATGCTGGCTCTGCCGTAGCGCCCGCAGCACCTACGCCGACGGGGTGCCCCCCCTGCTGGAGGGGCACCCCGTTCCCGTGCGGTGGCCGGTCGCGTGCCCGGCGGCGGTCAGACCTGCGCGGGTTCCGGTTCCTCGGCGCCGGCCGGCGCCCCGGACTGCGGCGGGACGCCGCCCTTCCTCTCGCGCTTCGCCGCCTTCTTCGCGGCCCGGCGCTCCTTGCGGAGTTCGATCATCGCGTAGAGCGTCGGGACGAGGAGGAGGGTCAGCAGGGTCGACGTGATCAGGCCGCCGATGACGACCACGGCCAGCGGCTGGGCGATGAAGCCGCCCTCGCCGGTGACGCCGAGCGCCATCGGGAGCAGGGCGAAGATCGTCGCCAGGGCCGTCATCAGGATGGGACGGAGGCGGTGCCGGCCGCCTTCCACCACGGCCTCGACGACGCCGTGCCCCTGCCTGCGGTACTGGTTGATCAGGTCGATCAGCACGATCGCGTTGGTCACCACGATGCCGATGAGCATCAGCATGCCGATCATCGCCGGAACGCCCATCGGGGTACCGGTGGCGACCAGCAGACCGATCGCACCGGTCGCCGCGAACGGGATGGAGACGAGCAGGATCAGCGGCTGGACCAGTGAGCGGAACGTCGCCACCAGCAGCATGAAGACGATCGCGATCGCCGCCAGCATGGCGAGCCCCAGGGAGGCGAACGCGTCGTCCTGGTCCTGGGAGACCCCGCCGATCTCCGCCGTCGCGCCGGCCGGCAGCTTCAGCTTGTCGAGCTTCGCCGTCAGGTCCGCGCTGACCGCACCCGTGTTGTCACCGGTCGGCTTCGCCGTGATGGTGGCCGCCCGCCGACCGTCGATCCGGGTCATCGAGACCGGCCCGTCGACCAGCTTCACGGTCGCGATGTCGCCGAGCTTCACGGCACCGAGCCGCAGGTCCTTCAGCTCGTCGAGTGTGTCGGCGGGCTTCGCCGACCTGATGACGACGTCCCGCTCGGTGTCGTCCAGGATCGCCTTGCCGCTGGTGGTGCCCCGGACCGCCTGGGCGACGGCGGCACCGAGGGTGCTGTCGTCGAATCCGGCCGCGGCCGCCTTGGAGTTGGCCTTCACCGAGATCCGCGGCACGCTCTGCGACAGGTCGCTGGTGACGTCCGTGACATGGTCCAGCTCCGCCACCTCGGCGCGGACCTGCTCGGCCGCCTTGCGCAGGACGTCGCCGTCGGCCGCCTTCACGACCACGCTGAGGTCCTGGTTGCCGAAGCCGTCACCGGCCGCGACGGTGGTCGTACCGGTCCCGGAGAGCTCGCCGAGCCCCTTCTCGATGCGGTCCTGGACGTCCTCGTACGACGCCGAGTCCTTCAGCATGACCTGGTAGGAGGCCTGGTTGGTGTCCGTGCCGCCGCCGAAGGCCGCCATGAACCCGGAGGAGCCGATGGTGACCTGGTAGTCCTTGACGCCCTCGACGCCGTCGAGCATCTTCTCGACCTTCCGCGCCGCGGCGTCGGTCGCCGCCAGGCTGGCGCCCGGCTTCAACTCCTGCTTGATCGTGAGGACTTCCTGCTCGCCCTGGTCGAAGAAGTTCGTCTTCAGCAGCGGGGCCATGCCGAACGTGCCGACGAGGACGACGACCGCGATCGCCACGCTCGTCAGCCGGCGACGGGTCGCGAAGCGCAGGACGGGGACGTAGAAACGCTGGAGACGGCTGCGCGCCTCCTTCTCCTCCGCCGCGCGCCGCGCCTCCTCGGCGTCCGCCGGGGTGCCCTTGGGTGCCCGCAGGAACCAGTACGACAGGACCGGGACCACCGTCAGGGAGACGAGCAGCGACGCGAGCAGGGCCGCCGTGACCGTCAGGCTGAAGGACCCGAACAGCTCGCCCACCATGCCGCCGGTCAGACCGATGGGCAGGAAGACGGCGACCGTGGTGAGGGTGGACGACGTGACCGCGCCCGCGACCTCGCGCACCGCCGCGAGGATCGCCGCCTCGCGCTCCTCGCCGTAGCCGAGATGGCGCTTGATGTTCTCCAGGACCACGATCGAGTCGTCGACGACCCGGCCGATGGCGATCGTGAGCGCGCCCAGCGTGAGCATGTTCAGCGACAGGTCGCGGGTCCACAGGACGATCAGCGCCAGGACCACCGACAGCGGGATGGAGACCGCGGTGACCAGCGTCGAGCGGACCGAGGCCAGGAAGACCAGGATGACGAGGACCGCGAAGAGCAGACCCAGCGCACCCTCGGTGGTCAGGCCCTTGATGGACTTGGAGACCGCCGGGCCCTGGTCGCTGACGACGGTGACCGTCGCGCCCGAGCCCAGGTCGGCGCGGAGGTCCGGCAGCTTGTCCCGGACCGCGTCGGAGATGGCGACGGCGCTGCCGTCGTGGTCCATGGTGACCATCACCGCGAGGCTGGGCCGGCCGTCCGTCCGTGTGATGGAGTCGGCCTTCGCCTGCTCCTGCCCGACGGTGGCGACGTCGGCGAGACGGACCGGCTTCCGGACGCCCTCGCCGGTCACCCTCAGGTCCTTGATCTGCTGCAGCGACGTGTAGCCTCCGCCGACCTGGACGGTGCGGTTGGCGCCGCCCTCGTCGAAGGAGCCCGCGGGGACGGTCGCGCCGCCCGCCCGCAGCGCCTGGCCGAGCGCGGCCGGGGTGAGCCCGGCCTTCGCGAGCTTCCGGTCGTCGGGTGTGACCGTGACCTGGACGTCGCGGACGCCGTCCA
Source organism: Streptomyces sp. NPDC026417 (assembly GCF_055567695.1). Lineage (NCBI taxonomy): Bacteria > Bacillati > Actinomycetota > Actinomycetes > Kitasatosporales > Streptomycetaceae > Streptomyces > Streptomyces sp. NPDC026417. Next base: position 21,955 of record NZ_JBVHPY010000010.1, on the reverse strand, counting down.
CGGTGACCTGGCCGACGCCGTCGATGTCCTTCAGCGCCGGTACGACGGTCCGGTCGAGCTGGTCGGCGAGCGCCTGCTGGTCCCGGCCGGAGGTGACGGCGAGGACCACGGTCGGCATGTCGTCGGTCGAACCGGCGACGACCTGCGGGTCGACCTCGTCAGGAAGCCGGACGCGGGCGCGGTTGACGGCCTGCTGCACGTCGGCGACGAGCTGCTTGGTGTCGTTGCCGTAGTCGAAGGACGCCATGATCACGGCGTTGCCCTCGCTCGCCGTGGAGGTGACGCCCGTTATCCCGTCGACGGCTTCGAGGTTGTCCTCGATGGGTTCGACGACCTGCTTCTCGACCACGTCCGGGGACGCGCCCTGGTACGGCGCCAGGACGGACACCATGGGCAGTTCGATGGTGGGCAGCAGCTGCTGCTTGAGCTGCGGGATCGCGATCGCTCCGAAGACGATCGCGATGATCGACATCAGCCCGATCAGGGCCCGTTGCGCGAGGCTGAATCTGGACAGCCAGGACATGGGTGGCAGGTCTCTCTTCTGTGGTGTGAGCGGCAGGAGGGGCACGTGTGAGCGCTCCACCTCACACCCTGAGCCATCGCGGGAGACCGATCCGTAGCCCCCAGGTCCATTTCCTTATCCCGCGCCTACTGCGGGCGCAGTACACCGCGGCGCGGCTCAGTCCACCCTCGGACGTACCAGCCCGGACTCGTACGCGATCACGACGAGCTGTGCCCGGTCGCGGGCGCCCAGTTTCGCCATGGCGCGGTTGACGTGCGTCTTCACGGTGAGCGGGCTCACCGTCAGCCGCTCGGCGATCTCGTCGTTGGAGTGCCCGCCGGCCACCTGGACCAGGACCTCGCGCTCGCGCCCGGTGAGCGTGCCGAGCCGCTCGGAGCGGGCCGGGTCGCGTCCGTCGTCCGACGGGTCGCCCTGCGCGAGGAACTGGGCGATCAGCCCCTTGGTCGCGGTCGGAGAGAGCAGCGCCTCCCCGCCCGCGGCGATCCGGATGGCGTTGAGCAGTTCCTCGGGCTCGGAGCCCTTGCCGAGGAACCCGGACGCGCCCGCCCGCAGCGACTGCACCACGTACTCGTCGACCTCGAACGTCGTCAGCATCACCACGCGGACGTGGGCGAGACCCGGGTCGGCGCTGATCAGCCGGGTGGCGGCCAGTCCGTCGGTGCCCGGCATGCGGATGTCCATGAGCACCACGTCGGCGCGCTCCTCGCGGGCCAGCCGCACCGCCTCGGCGCCGTCGGACGCCTCTCCCACCACCTCCATGTCGGGCTCGGAGTCGACCAGGACACGGAAGGCGCTGCGCAGCAGGGCCTGGTCGTCGGCGAGCAGGACGCGGATGGTCATGCGGGGTCCCCCGTGACGGACGTGCGGTTCTTGACCGGAAGGATCGCATGCACCCGGAATCCGCCGCCGTAGCGGGGACCGGCGGTGCAGGTGCCGCCCAGCGCGGTGACCCGCTCGCGCATGCCGAGGAGGCCGTGGCCGCCGCCGTCCGCCGGTCCGTCCTGCCCGGGCCCGTCGTCGAGCACCGTGACCTCGACGTTCGGTCCCACGCGTACGACGCTGACCTCGGCCTTCGCCGAGGTGCCCGCGTGCTTCTGCACATTGGTCAGCGCTTCCTGGACGACCCGGTACGCCGCCAGGTCGACGGCGGCGGGCAGGCTGGTGCCGTGGTCGGCGCGCGCGACCTCCACCGGCAGTCCGGCGTTGCGGAAGGTGTCGGCGAGCTCGTCGAGCCGGTTCAGGCCGGGAGCCGGTTCGGTGGGGGCCTCGGGGTCACCGCTCTGCCGCAGCAGCCCGACGGTGGCCCGCAGCTCGTTGAGCGCCGACCGGCTGGCCTCCCGGACGTGGGCGAGCGCCTCCTTGGCCTGGTCGGGCCGCTTGTCCATGACGTGCGCGGCGACGCCCGCCTGCACGTTGACGAGGGCGATGTGGTGCGCGACGACGTCGTGCAGGTCGCGGGCGATGCGCAACCGCTCCTCGGCGACGCGCCGCCGCGCCTCCTCCTCACGGGTGCGCTCCGCACGCTCGGCGCGCTCCCTGATGGCGTGCACGAAGGCCCGCCTGCTGCGTACGGCGTCGCCCGCGGCGGCGGCCATCCCGGTCCAGGCGAAGACGCCGAGGTTCTCCTGGGCGTACCAGGGCAGCGGGCCCGCGAGCATCGCCGCAGCGGTGAGCACGGTCATGGTGAGCAGCCCGACGCGCCAGGTGGTGGGGCGGTCGGTCGCCGACGCCACGGTGAAGAGCGCGACCACGGCGGACATCGCCACGGGCGCCCGGGGGTCTCCGGTGACCAGTTCCACCAGGGTGACGGCGACCGTCGCGGCCAGGACGGTCATCGGGGCGCGGCGGCGGAAGACCAGGGCGGCCGCGCCGAGCACCATCAGCGTGAGGCTGAGGGCGCCCGGGGAGCGGGCCCCCCAGGTCGCGCCGTGCGCGCCGTGCGGGTCGACGAAGGAGCCCGCCACCATGCAGCTCAGGACGCCGGTGGCCAGGGCCGCGTCCAGGGCGAGGGGGTGGGCTCGGAGTCTGCACCGGGTGCGCTCGAGGGTGCTCACCCCTGCAAAGGTACGGGGCCGCCGCGGAGGGCGGAACGGGGCTGCCGGGGTCCTCGGCGCCGGGCAGCGGCGCCCTTCGGACCCGGCGTCACCTCGTGCGGGTGCGTCCGGCGTCGCCCGTCCGGCCGGTGGCCGCGGGGGCCGCGCGCACGCCGTGCCGCCCGACCACGTGGCTGCGGAGGGAAGCTGACGCGCCGTGCCACTCGACGGCGTCGCGCACGTGCGTCCGGCGTTGCCGCGCTCACCGACGTGGCGGCCACGTGGCTGCGGAGGGGAGCCCGTGCGCCGTGCCACTCGACGGCGTCGCGCACGTGCGTCCGGCGTTGCCGCGCTCACCGACGTGGCCCGTCCGGCCACGTGGCTGCGGAGGGGAGCCCGTGCGCCGTGCCACTCGACGGCGTCGCGCACGTGCGTCCGGCGTTGCCGCGCTCACCGACGTGGCCCGTCCG